>NZ_CP102409.1:1365000-1685000 GCF_024628725.1 Ruegeria sp. YS9 | reverse complement strand
GGATGGGGTGATGGTGGGTCGTGGTGCTCAGGGCAAGCCCTGGCTGTTGGCGCAAATCTGTCACGACCTGTACGGGGCCGAGGCGCCCGATATTCCGACCGGTCATGATCTGATTGATATGGTTTGCGCGCATTATCAGTCGATGCTGGATTTCTACGGCACCGATCTGGGCCTGCGTGTCGCTCGCAAGCATCTGGGGTGGTACATGGACGAAGCCGCAACACCTGCGCCTCTGCGCCGGGCGGTGCTGACGTCACGCGATCCGGGGGAAGTGCCGCGCCTGTTGGCGGATGCGCTCAGCGTCACGGACGAGGTGGCGGCATGAATTCTGACACCAGCATCTGGAACTCGCTGCCGGTTCCGGCGTTCATTATTGATGAACAGGACCGGATATCCGATGTGAATGCTGCCGGTGAGGGGTTTCTGAACGCATCGCGCAAATCGGTGATCGGCCATCCGGTGTGGGATCAGATCGCCGTGGACGCGCCGTTGGAAGAGGCGTTCGAGCGCGCCCGCTGGCAGGGCACACCTTTGTTCGTGAATGATGTGGATGTGGGATCGGGTAGCCGGGCGCCGCTGCAATGCGCGTTGCAGATTGCGCCTTTGGTCGGGCATCCGGGGTCCATGATCATGATCATCTCGCCTCGTGAATTGGCAGGTCGGATGACGCGGGGGAATACGGTCAAATCCGCGGCACAATCCGCCATCGGCATGGCGGAAATGCTGGCGCACGAGATCAAGAACCCGCTGGCCGGGATCACCGGTGCGGCGCAGTTGCTCAGCATGAATATACCGCCGCAAGATCTTGAACTGACTGACCTTATTGTCGCCGAAAGCCGCCGGATCGTAAAACTGCTGGAACAGGTCGAGCAATTCGGGAACCTTCAGAAACCTGACTTCAAGCCGGTCAACATCCACGATGTGCTGGATCGCGCAAGACGGTCCGCGTTGCTGGGGTTTGGTGCGGATATGACGATCATCGAAGACTATGACCCGTCGCTGCCGCTGGCCTATGGAGACCCGGACCAGTTTCTGCAAGTGGTCCTGAACCTGCTTAAGAATGCGTCCGAGGCGGCGGGGCCGCAGGGCGGAACGATCCGCCTGCGCACCTATTTCGAACATTCCTTCCGGCTGCGTCGCAGTGACGGGTCAGGGCATTCGCTGCCCTTGCAGATCGAGATCATCGACGATGGTCCGGGGCTGCCTGAAGACATCCGTGGCGACATTTTCGATCCGTTCGTATCCGGCAGGGAAAACGGCACCGGCCTGGGGTTGGCGCTGGTCAGCAAGATCATCTCGGACCATGACGGCTGGATTTCGGCCGAATCCGTGCCCGGGCGAACGGTATTCAAACTGTCACTGCGCCGCGCGCCGCGAGACGCAATCGAGGACAAGAAGGAGAGCACCTGATGGATGGCACCGTACTGGTCGCGGATGACGATCGCACGATCCGCACTGTTCTGACGCAGGCCCTGACGCGTGCCGGGTGCAAGGTGCACGCGACCTCGTCGCTGACCACGTTGATGCGCTGGGTCGGCGAGGGAAAAGGGGATGTGGTGATTTCCGACGTGGTCATGCCCGATGGAAACGGGCTTGAGATGCTGCCGAAGATTGCCGAAGACCGCCCCGGTTTGCCGGTGATCGTGATTTCCGCACAAAACACCATCATGACGGCGATTCAGGCGACAGAGGCGGATGCCTATGACTATTTGCCAAAACCCTTCGACCTGCCGGATCTGATGAAACGGACGGCGCGGGCGCTGGATCAGAAACAACGTGCCCAGCCAGTGCCGGCCGAAGGCACAAGCGAGCGCCCCGAAGAACTGCCTCTGGTCGGGCGTACACCGGTGATGCAGGCCCTGTATCGGTTGGTCGCCCGGGTGATGAACACGGATCTCTCGGTCATGATCTCCGGCGAAAGCGGCACGGGCAAGTCACTGATTGCGCGGGCCATTCACGATTTCTCCGACCGTCGAACCTTGCCCTTTGTCACTGTCACCGCTGCCGAATTGCGCGATCTGGAGGGCCCGGCGCGCGTGATGGCGCGGGTTCGCGGCGGCACATTGTTGATAGACGAAATCGCAGATATCGATGATGAGCTTCAGGCGCGTATCGTCCGCATGATGGACACACCGGGCGATCACGTTCCCCGTTTCATGGCCACCAGCCAGTCGGACCTGACCGAAGGGATGGAGAACGGACGTATCCGCCAGGACCTGTATTATCGTCTGTGCGGGGCCACGATCCACGTACCGTCATTGCGAGAAAGGGTGGACGACATTCCGTTGCTGGCCGAGCATTTCCTGATGCGGGAAGAGCGGGAGAACGGCACCAAGCGCTGGCTCAGCCCCGAGGCGGTGGAGCTGGTGCGGCGCTATTCCTGGCCTGGGAACGTACGGCAACTGGAAAATGCCGTGCGCCGGCTGGGTCTGACCAGCCGCGCTGACGAAATCACGAAAACCGAAGTGGAAATGGTGCTGGGCAGCCAGCCAGAGGCAGAACCGGTCCTGAGCGGTGGCGAACGCGAAAAGCTGTCGACTTCGGTCGAGCGTCACTTGCGGAGGTATTTTGACCTGCACGGCAACATTCTGCCGCCCCCGGGTCTGTATCAGCGCATATTGCGTGAAGTTGAGGCCCCACTGATCGAAATCGCACTGGATGCAACCGGCGGAAATCAGGCGAAATGTGCCGATCTGCTGGGAATCAACCGAAATACGCTGCGAAAAAAGATTACGGATCTCGATATTCAGGTGACACGTCGACGCAAACTGATGTAATATCGCCACACAAACCGTGGCATCCCGGCATCTGTTGGGAAAAGATCACGATATATGGCGGTAAGCCGCGCAAGCGGCACATCAGGATGAGGGCAGACAGTGGCAACCCGAGCACAGAGCGGGATGATCCCATCGATCAGTCGATGGCGTAAATCACGGAAACTGCGCAATTTTGGCACTCTGGGGCTGGTCCTCATGGGCCCCGTTCTGGCGCTGGCCACTTACCTTGTCATCGGTCCTTTCGATCTTGGTGCGACGGCACCGACCTTGCGACTGATTCTGTTGGCCGACCTTGTTTACGTTCTGGTTGTTGCAGCACTTGTGCTTGGACAGGTTGGCAGCTTGATTGCCGCACGACGGGCCAAGTCGGCGGGTTCGCGCCTGCATTTGCGCCTGATCGGGGCGTTTACTCTGCTGGCGCTGGTACCAACCGTGACCGTGGCGATTTTTGCCGGATTGACCGTCAATATCGGCCTTGAGGGCTGGTTTTCCGACCGCGTGCGTCAGGTTGTGGGATCTTCGCTGACGGCAGCAGAAGCCTATGAACAGGAACACCGCCAGGGATTGATACAAGACGCGTCTGTTCTTGCGCGATATCTGGATAATGCACGATCGCTGGATTTCTATATCTCCGACGCTGAACTGCGTGAAGTTCTGGCGCAGGGGCAGGCTCAGATTCAACGGGGGCTGCGCGAAGCCTATGTCATCGACGGTGGTGGCGAAATCAAATCGCGCGGGGACCGGTCCTACCTGTTCAACTACGAAGCCCCAACCCCCGAACAGATTGCTGAAGCCACCGACAAGGGCTTGCTGATCATCGCCGACTGGCCCAACAACGAGTTCCGTGCGCTGGTTCCTCTGAAGGCTTATCTGGATCGCTATCTCTATGTCAGCCGCGAGGTGGACGGACAGTTGTTGACGCTGCTGGACGATACCAAGGAAACGGCACAGTTCTACCAACAGCTTGAAAGTGAACGGGGCCGGGTGCTGTTCGAGTTCGGCCTGTTGTATCTGGGCTTTGCCTTGATCCTGATCCTTGCGGCAATGTCCCTGGGCATGTGGTTTGCCGAACGGCTGTCGCGTCCCGTGGGGCGGTTGACCACTGCGGCACAGAGGGTTGGGGCCGGTGACCTGAGCGTTCAGGTTATTGAAGAAGCCAGCGACGACGAAATCGCGATGCTGGGCCGGTATTTCAACCAGATGACCCGGCAGTTGAAAGGACAACGGGATACGCTGTTGGAGAACACGCGGCAGATTGAAAGCCGGCGCCGTCTGTTCGACTCGGTGCTCAGCTCGGTCACGTCCGGTGTCGTTGGCGTGGACCCGGAAGGATGCATCACCTTCGTGAACCGCTCGGCCGAGCGGTTGCTGGATTGGACCAGGGGCGAGCAGCATCTTGCCATCGGCATTGCAGTGCCGGAATTTCTGCCCCTGTTCGAAAGTCTGAAGGACAGCGGGCAAGAGGCCGTTCAGGGAGAAATCAAGGTGACCCGCAAGGGGCGGCTTGAGAACCTGTTGGTCCGCATGGCCATCCGGCGCGGAGAAGACGGGGGCCTGGAAGGATATGTGGTTGCCTTCGATGACGTCACCGATCTGGTCAGCGCCCAACGGATGGCGGCCTGGGGTGACGTGGCCCGCCGCATCGCGCATGAGATCAAGAACCCTCTGACCCCGATCCAGCTGAGCGCGGAACGGATCAAGCGCAAGTTCTCACGCAAGCTGGACGAGGAAGACAGCAGCAGCCTGGATTCGATGACCAACGTGATTGTGCGGCAGACCAACGACCTGCGTCGCATCGTGGATGAATTCTCGAAGTTTGCACGGATGCCTGAACCCGAGCGCAGGGAAGAGAACCTTGTTGATCTGGTGCATGAGGCGGTCCTGCTGCAACAGGCCGGGCAGCCGGATGTGCAGATCGATGCCGATCTGCCGCAACAGCCGATCATGGCGGATGTGGATGCAACCATGCTGAATCAGGCGCTGACCAACCTCATCAAGAATGCCGGGGAAGCCATTGCAACCCTTAAAGAAAAAGGGGCGCCCGACAACCTTCTGCCACAGATCAAAGTGGCGGTTACCAGTGATGACGCGGGTACGGTTATCACCATTGCAGATAACGGGATAGGTCTGCCCGTGGATCGGGCACGGCTGTTTGAACCCTATGTAACGACACGTGACGAAGGGACCGGGCTGGGCCTGCCCATCGTCAAGAAGATCATAGAAGAGCATGGCGGCGCGCTGACCCTCGAGGATGCGCCCGTATTTGACGGACAGGACCATTTTGGCGCGATGGCCGTGATCCGATTGCCGGGGGTTACAGTGTCCCCAACGGCAGCGCCACAGAAGCAGGCAATTAGAACCAACAAACTGAAAGCAGGCCAAAGATGAGTGACATTCTGATCGTAGATGATGAACGCGATATTCGCGAGCTGGTGTCCGACATTCTGGAGGACGAAGGCTATTCAACCCGGCTGGCGGCCAACTCGGACGAGTGCATGGCGTCAATCAACTCGGAACCGCCGGGGTTGTTGATCCTGGATATCTGGCTGAAGGACAGCCGCATGGATGGCATCGACATCCTGAAAGCGGTGAAACGTGACAACCCGGACGTGCCGGTGGTGATCATTTCTGGCCACGGCAACATTGAAATTGCCGTCGCCGCAATCAAGCAGGGCGCGTATGATTTTATCGAAAAGCCGTTCAACATAGACCAGTTGATGGTGGTGATCCGCCGCGCGATGGAGACCTCTCGCCTGCGTCGCGAGAATGCGTCTCTGAAGCGGAAAGAAGTCAACAATTCCGACATGATCGGCAAATCCGCCGCGTTCCGCGCCATGCAGGCGCAGTTGGACAAGGTGACCAAGTCGAATGGCCGCGTGATGCTCAGCGGCCCTGCGGGGTCCGGCAAGGAGATTGCAGCGCGATATATCCATGCCCATTCCAATCGCGCCAATGCGCCATTTGTCACGGTAAACTGTGCCGGGATCGAACCCGAGCGTGTGGAAGAGGTGCTGTTTGGCCGGGAATCGGCAGAACGCGGCGTGGAATCGGGTTTGCTGGAAGAGGCGCATGGCGGCGTGGTCTATTTTGACGAAGTTGCCGACATGCCCCTTGGGACACAATCTAAAATCCTGCGGGTGCTGGTGGATCAGCAGTTCCAGCGTGTCGGTGGCAGTGACAAGGTGCGCGTGGATCTTCGCGTAATCTCGTCAACAAGCAAGGATCTTGACGAGGAAATCGCGGCTGAACGCTTCCGGGAAGAGCTGTACCACCGTCTGAACGTCGTTCCGATTGCCGTGCCGTCACTGGAAGATCGGCGCGAAGATATCCCGGTTCTGGCGCAGCACTTTATTGAGATGTGCAACGAAACTCAGGGTTTGCCGATCAGGGAATTGTCGGAAGAGGCCGTTGCCCTGTTGCAGACGATGACCTGGCCCGGCAACGTGCGCCAGCTCAAGAACCTGATCGAGCGGGTTCTGATCCTTGGCGATGGCTCCGGCCCGATCGAGGCGCGTGAGTTGCCCAACGAGGAAGAAAAGGCAGAAGATTCAGGTCGTGTCGTGTTGTCTGGCGCGCTGGCCACCTTGCCGCTGCGCGAAGCCCGCGAGGCGTTCGAGCGAGAGTATCTGCTGACACAGATCAACCGGTTTGGCGGCAATATCAGCCGAACGGCCAGCTTTGTAGGCATGGAACGCAGTGCCCTGCATCGGAAACTGAAATCGCTGGGCGTGGTGACTTCGAACAAATCCGGCGCGCGCGTGGCGCAAATCGATGAACCCGAACCGGCAGAATAACCTGCCGGTCGCAGGGCCTCAGCCGGCCTGACCGGGCGTTATGATCTGAAACGAGCCGTCATCGAATTTCACAAAGCACGACGCGCTGTTGAGCGGTGGCAATGTTGTCGTTCGCGTTGCGGGCACGCGTGATTTCACGTTCTGCTTGCACGGCGGCAGGCTGACGGGTCGAAACCCTTTCTGGGCCATGCATTGCGCTTCGACCGTGTTGCGCAGGCCCTGATTCACATCCACGGTATAAACACGGCCGGGCTGCCACCAGCCGGGCGATTGATAGCAACGACCACTGCCGTCGCAATAGGTACGCCCCGGCCAATAGGTTGGCGGGCTTTGGCGGATCTGATTGGCTACCGGCACCTCTTTGACCGCCTTCAGCTGGCACTGGGTGGTCTCTTTTTGCAGGCGCGACACGGTTTCACCTTCGCGGTAGTAAAGCGAAAGAGGTCCGCATGAGGACAACACCATCAGAGGTAGCAGCATAGGAAACAGCGTTTTCATGCGCTTATCTTGCCGCAGCCGGGCTGCGATGACAATTCAATTGACCGCTCTGGGGGCATCTGTCATTCAATCCTTTCAGGCAGAAGGGCCAGAAGCATGAAGGTCATTATTTGCGGTGCGGGGCAGGTCGGCTGGCAGATCGCGCGGCATCTTTCGGGCGAGCTGAACGATGTCACCGTCGTGGACAACAACCCCGACCTTGTACGGCGGGCGACGGAAACGCTGGATGTGCAGGGGATCGCCGGGTTTGCAAGTTACCCGGACGTGCTGGAACGGGCAGGGGCCCGTGACGCTGACATGATCATCGCCGCCACCCATTCGGATGAGGTGAACATGGTCACCTGCCAGATGGCGCACTCGGTCTTTTCGATCCAGCGCAAGATCGCGCGCCTGCGGTCGAAATCCTATCTCGAGGCGATCCACTCGGATCTGTACCGTCGTGATCATCTGCCGATTGATGTGGTGATCAGTCCCGAACGCGAAGTTGCCGCCGCTGCCATGCGCCGCCTGTCTGCCCCATCCGCCTTTGACACCGAGATTTTCATGGACGGCAAGGCGCAGCTGCTTGGGGTGCGGGTGGAAGAGGATTGCCCGATCGTGAATACACCGTTGCGGCAGCTGACGGATCTGTTCTCGACCCTCAGTTCCATCGTGGTTGGGGTGCGGCGCGAAGGCACGCTGTTTGCCCCCGAATCCGATGATCAGCTGTTTGTGGGCGACGAATGCTATGTCTTTACCAACGTCAAGGACGTGGATCGCACCATGGAAGTGTTCGGTAAGGCGCAGAAGCGGCAGGATCGCGTGGTGATCGTGGGCGGCGGAAATGTCGGGCTGGAAGTGGCCAGAACGCTGGAAGAACGCGAAAGCCGTGTGCGGGCCAAGATCATCGAACGCGACCGCCATTGCGCTGAGCTTGCCGCCGAAGCTCTGGAACGGACGATCGTGCTGCATGGTGACGGGCTGGATGCCGGGTTGCTGAGCGAGGCGGGGATCGAGCGGGCCGATGCGATGCTGGCGGTTACGGATGACGACCGTACGAACATGCTGGCCGCGGTGCGTGCCAAGGCCGAAGGCTGTGCTCTGGCGATTGCGTTGATCAACGACCCCAGCATGGTGGCCCTGATGGGGCCTCTGGGGATCGATGCCTATATCAATCCGCGGGCGACAACCGTCAGCTCGATCCTGCGACACATCCGTCATGGGCGGGTGCGTCAGGTCTATTCCATCGGGGATGCCGAGGCCGAGGTGATCGAGGCCGAGGTTCTGTCGACCTCGCCCATGGCCGGGCAACGTCTGCGCGATATCGACTTCCCCGAGGGTGTGCTTGTGGGCGCAGTCCGCAAGGGAGACGACGTTCTGCGACCGACCGGCAGCCTGCGGATCGATGAAAAAGATGTGGTCGCAATCTTTGCCATGGCCAAGGACGTGCCAGAGGTTGAACGCCTGATGCAGGTCTCAATCGATTTCTTCTGATGGCGCATGCAAGGACACAACGGGTTGGATTGTTGCGGCGGTTGCCGTTGTTCCTGCTGATCTGGGGCATTGCATCCCTGACCATGTGGATTCCGGCGATCTATGCGCTGGCACTGGATGATCACGATACGTCACGATCCTTTCTGTATTCCGGGATACTGGGCTTGTTTCTGGTGGCTACGATCGCGATGGCGTCCTCCAACCGCATACCCCGGCGCGGCACGTTGGGGCAGTTGGCGGTGATGCTGGGCTGTTTCACGCTGCTGCCCATCTTTCTTGCGATCCCGTTTCACGACGCGCTTGGAACCACCACCTTTCTGAACGCCTATTTCGATATGGTCAGTTCTCTGACGACCACGGGGGCGGACCTGTTTCCGGATCCGGCCCGTCTGACGGCCCCATTGCATTTGTGGCGCGCCATGGTCGGTTGGATGGGGGGCCTGCTGATGTGGATCGCCGCGGCGGCGATCCTTGCGCCGCTGTCGCTTGGCGGGTTCGAAGTCACCACCAGAGGCCAGCCGGGGCGCCCGGTGTCAGGGGTGGCACAGAGCGAACGCGTGGACCCGCGTGGCCGTCTGATCCGTGTCGCCAGGACGCTGACGCCAGTCTATGTCGGGCTGACGACCGTGATCTGGGTTCTTCTGTTGATCTCGGGTGAAGTCGGCCTGACGGCCGTGTGCCATGCGATGGCAGTAATGGCCACGTCCGGCATCTCTCCGGTCGGGGGCATGGAAGGGGCGCAGGCCGGGTTTACGGGCGAAGCCATCCTGTTTCTGTTCCTGTTCTTTGCGCTCTCGCGCCTGACATTTTCAAAGGATACCGCGACAACGGGCTATTCCCGTCTGGATAAGGACCCGGAGTTTCGTGTCGGTCTGATGATTGTCTTGGCTGTCGCAATCCTGTTGTTCTTCCGGGTTGTTGCGGGCGTGACGGAAATCGGTGGTCAAATGGAACCAATGCAGGCTTTGCAGGTCATTTGGGGGATGCTGTTCACCGTTCTGGCTTTCCTGACGACGGCCGGCTTTGAAAGCGCGAACTGGAACGACGCACAGCAACTGTCGGGTTTGGGAACGCCCGGTTTGCTGTTGATGGGGCTGGCATTGATCGGCGGAGGCGTCGCGACGACGGCCGGGGGGGTCAAACTGTTGCGGGTCTTCGCCCTGTATCTGAACGGCGCGCGTGAGATTGATCGCCTGATCTATCCTTCGTCCATCAGCAGTGCAGGGGGTGGCAATCGCCGCATTCAAAGCGATGGGGCGTTCATCGCCTGGATCTTCCTGATGCTCTTTGCGCTGACTCTTGCCGTGTTCAACCTTCTGCTGGCGGCGATGGGGTCCGGGTTCGAACAGGCCATGGTGCTCAGCGTGGCCACGCTCAGTACGACGGGGCCGTTGATCGAGTTGGCCACGGACGTTCCAATTCGCCTGATCGACCTCTCCGCGGGTGCCAAACTGACGTTGTGCGCGGCGATGGTCGTAGGTCGCCTGGAAACGCTGGCGATCATCGCCCTGATCACCCCGTCGCTTTGGCGGGATTGAGCCGGGTGTAACTTGCGGTGGCTAACGCCTGATTTTTCATCTGGAATATCTGTGCGTAGCACTCCATACTCTGCCGGAGGGAGCGCGTTGGTCCGCAGCGCGTAGCAAGAACAATGGCGAGATTATAAAAATATGGCTTCGGACAGACAGAATCTTCAGGATGCCTTCCTGAACAATGTACGGAAAGCTAAGGTTCCGGTCACGATTTTCCTGATCAACGGCGTGAAATTGCAGGGTGTTATCACCTGGTTCGACAATTTCTGCGTATTGTTGCGCCGCGACGGACAGTCGCAGTTGGTATACAAGCACGCGATTTCGACCATCATGCCGTCACAGCCGATCAACCTGTATGAGGGCGAAGACGCCTCTTGATGGAACATGACCGGATGCGCACCCGGGCCTGGGTGCTGCATCCCGAAATCAAATCAGATGAACAGCGCCGTGTCCCTGAACCGGCGCTGGAAGAGGCGGTGGCACTGGCCGCCGCATTGCCTGATCTGGATGTGATCGGATCCGAAATCGTGCGCCTTCAACGCGCTCAGGCCGGGTATTTGTTCGGCAGCGGCAAGATTGAAGAACTTGGTGAGCGTTTTCACGACAACGAAGTTGAACTGGTTCTGATCGACGGGCCGGTGACACCGGTGCAGCAACGCAATCTGGAAAAGGCGTGGAAGGTCAAGATCCTCGACAGGACCGGGTTGATCCTTGAGATTTTCAGCGATCGCGCCCGTACGCGGGAAGGCGTGTTGCAGGTCGAGATGGCGGCGCTCAGCTATCAGCGGACGCGGCTGGTACGGGCGTGGACCCACCTTGAACGCCAGCGCGGTGGTTTGGGATTTGTCGGCGGACCCGGCGAAACCCAGATCGAAGCCGACCGCCGCGCCATTGACGAACAACTGGTGCGCTTGCGGCGGCAGTTGCAGAAGGTGGTCAAGACCCGGACACTGCACCGTGCCGCCCGGGCCAAGGTGCCCTATCCAATCGTCGCTCTCGTGGGCTACACAAACGCAGGGAAATCCACGCTGTTCAATCACTTGACCGGGGCCGAGGTGATGGCCAAGGACATGCTGTTCGCCACGCTGGACCCGACCATGCGCCGCGTGCAACTGCCTGATGGCCCCGAAGTGATCCTGTCGGACACGGTGGGCTTTATCTCGAACCTTCCGACCGAGCTTGTGGCGGCCTTCCGGGCGACGCTGGAAGAGGTCTTGGGTGCCGATCTGATCGTCCATGTGCGTGATATCAGCCACGAGGAAACAGAGGCGCAGGCGCAGGATGTCGAGGCGATCCTGACCTCGCTGGGCGTCGACGACGAGCGGCCCCGGCTTGAGGTTTGGAACAAGATTGACCTGCTGAGCGCCGATGAGCGCGAGGCGACGCTGGCACGCGCGGACCGAGATCCCGAGATTTTTGCGATTTCAGCGGTCACCGGCGAAGGCATCGCACCTTTGCTGTCCGAGATCGCGATGCGTCTGCAAGGTGCACGGCGTGAGGCGGTATTGGATCTGTCTTTCTCTGACGGGGACAAGCGGGCCTGGCTGTTCCGCCAGGATGTCGTAAGCAGCGAAGAACAGACCGAGGACGGGTTTCGCATCACCGTTCTGTGGACCGAGAAACAAGCGGCTCAGTTCGAGGCGCTGAAGAATTAGCGTTGGGGATGGATATGTCTGACAAGCCGGACCAAAGAGTGTTCCTGAACGGCCATATAGATGTGCCTGCGGACCGGCTGGAGGAGGTGCGCGCAGCGTTGCCGGACCATGTGAAACTGACCCGCGCGGAACAAGGCTGTATATCTTTCGACGTGATCGAGGATCAGACCTGTCCGGGTCGGTTCAACGTGTCAGAAGTGTTTGCGGATCAGCAGGCTTTCGATGCACATCAGGCCCGGACACGGGCATCTGACTGGGCTCGGGTCACTCAGAGGATACCGCGAGACTACAGGATAGAACGCGCATCCAACGGACGTTGAGTCAGGCCCCGTCTATCTGCCGTTGGTGGTCACCCGCGTCGAACCAGCCCAACGAGGACTGTACAAGGTAATCTGGCGTCAGTTCCCATTCCTCCCATCCACGTGTGACAACGTGATTGCCGGTTTCGGCGTGGTGCCCTTCGCGGGTCCAGACGAATATGGCATGCGTTCCGGCCCATCGCATCATGTCACAGCGCACTTCCAGATCTGGAAAGCTGGCGTAGGATTCGCGTACCAGGTTGGCGATTGCTTCGCGTCCTTTGGCTGGTTCGCTATCGTTGAAGGTGATCTGCCCGTCATGTGCAAAGAAACCGGCAACTGCGTCAGCGTCGCCAGAACTCCATGCGATTGCGTAGTCGCGCGCAAGATTATTTAGGACATCCCGAATACTGGCCATACTCGCCCCCCTTTGGTCCCACATAATCAGTCCGATAATGTTAGGCGAATTTGATCTTGGGCGCCACGAGGGCCGAAAAATCGGGGCGGGGACTTGCCGAATAGGCGGATTATCGCGGGATCAGATTGGTTGTTCCGACAGCCGCGGCGCGGGCCAGATCAAGATCCAGTGACATGGGGATGTATTCGCCACGCCGCCACAGCTGCGCCTGATCGTCATAGTAGCGCGACAGGAAGTGACCCGACTGCCCGGTCGCCGTTATGAAAACCGAGCTGTTGGGGTCGGCAAAGTCATAAACCCCGCGATACCCGGCGCCGTGCACGTTCTGGAACGGATCAGGCCCTTCGCCTGACGTGCGGCCTCGCAGCAATGTGTTGTCGCCGCCGCTGGTCGATTGGCGAATGTTCACAAAAAACCGCAATATCGGGACAGAGCCCAGCACGGGATGATCATGAGTTGCCTGATGAGCGTCGCCCCAACGCAGGGATTCAAGCGCGCTGCCATATCGTTCAGATATCCAGATCAGCGCGTCGTCCAGCGCAAGCCGCGCCATCTCGGTACATGTCTCGACCGGTGCGCTTTGAACCACGTCGCACCAGACACCCGCCCCGTCAATGTCGCGATAGACCCGTTCGATGAACAGCGGTTCGACATGTTTGTATTCGCTGGCCAGAGGCCCAAGCTCGTCCGAGATCAGCCGGATTTGCAGCGCACGCAGCCAGGCCGCATAGATCAACGGCTCGGGCAGGTGTTCGTTCATCTCACCGTTCCACTCCGCCAGCAGCGACAGCGCGATCTGGCGCTGGCGTTCCGGCGTTCCTTCGGGGGCCGAAGCCCCGGTGAACCACAGATCGGCACCGATCAGCGGCAACAGGGACCGCGCGGTAAAGCTGACCGTGTCCAGTTGCGCTTCGATAAAGCTGTCGCGGGTATGCACCTCGCGGGATTGCATCAGGCGTTCCCAGCGATGCACGCGCTGCGTATCGCCCCATTCATACGAGACGTGATCCGGGAACGGGCGGTCGATGATCTTGTTGTTCGTGTTGCCCAGAACACCGCCGACGGGGGCCACGAATTCCGGGTTGTCGGCATAGGGCAGGCGGCCTTGCCAGCGATTGGCCTCGATCCAGCCGGGCGAGGGGATACGCCCACGGCTTTGGTTTTGCGGATCACGCCGAGGCATGGCGCCGATCAGCTTCATCCCAATGGTCGTCTTGTCGACCAGCGACAGGTTCTGAGAAGGCGCGATGAACTGTTCGCCGACCGCGATGGCCTGTTCGACGTTGTCGGCGTTCATCAGCGCCATGGACGCCGACATCGACGTGTCCTGCGGGCTGAGTGCCGTCCAGGACAGCGATGCCACATGTCCCGGCGGGGTGATGGTTTCCAGCTTGTAGTCCGTGCCCGGCAGCACCGGCCCGTTCTCGGTCCAGCGCAGGGTCAGCGTAACCGGAGCTTCCCCCTTGATCTCGATGATCGAAGGGCGGGTCCGGAATTTCTTGAAGCCGGTCGGGGTCAGGTATTCCTCGGGGTTGTCGGGATTAAGCTGCTCGATATGAACGTCCTGATCGTCAAGATACGAGGATGTAAGCCCCCATCCCAACCGGTCGCTGCGTCCGGTCATGATGGCGGGCACACCCGGGATCGAGGCCCCGATGACACCGCCTTTTTCCAGGCCGAGATGTGCCAGGTACCAAATCCCGGGCGCAATGAAACCCAAATGAGGGTCGTTGGCCAACAGGGTTCCGCCACTTGCAGAACGTGACGGCGCGGCGGTCCAGGCATTTGAAGCTCCGGCCAGACCACGTTTGGGAAGGGGTGAAAGAGGTGTTTCGGGAATGTCCGTTCCCGCAGCATAACGGGGGAGATCTGGGAACAGGGTGGCATATTCGGGCAGCGCGGCAATGCCGGGTCCGGGAACGTCGGGCAGGATGTCGGCCAGACGTTCTGGATTGTTCAGCATCAAGGACGTGCGCGCGCGCAGAACTTCATCGGTCAGGTGGCCTGACAGTTGCAGCGCCATCAGCTTGATTATTGCGATACTGTCACCCGGTTGCCAGGGCGAGACCGGAGCGTTGAACAGGAACATCTCGGGTGCGCCGCGACCCAGCGCCTCTTCGTTGATCTCGGTCAGGCGGGCATTGACCCCGGCGGAATAGGCACGCAAAGCGGCCTTTGTATAATCGTCCTGCACCTCGACCGAGCGGTGGGCCAGCCCATAAAGGTCCAACCTGCGCAGCAGCTTGTCGATGTGAAGCGTGCGCGGGCCAAAGACCTCGGACAGTCGGCCTTGCGCGGTACGGCGCATGACAGTCATCTGCCACAGTCGATCCTGTGCATGGGCATATCCCAACCCAAAGAACACATCGGGATCGGTCTGGCCCAGAATATGCGGTACGTTGGCGGTGTCGCGTACGATCTCGACCGGGGCGGTCAGACCTTCGACCTCAAGCGTTTGGTCATAGTCCGGCAGGGATTGGCTGGCCAGAAAATAGACAAGGCCCATTGCGGCGAGGATCAAAATGATCAGACCCGACGCGATGCGCACCAGCCAGCGGAAAACAAGACCCATTACTGCCTCAATTCTTGTTCAGACGAATGTTGCGCAGAGACTAGAGGATGGTCGGTCCGACCGAAAGAGGAACGCGGCAAGAACCTGCGCGGGAAGGGTTGAAATCAAATGCCCCGCCGCAGTGTTGTGCTGCGACGGGGCCATGTGTGGGGGAAGTGGTAATCCGGGTTATGGAATGATGCGGGTATATTTCGTACCTTCGACGGTCGCACCGAATTTAAGACCGGCCTGGCCGAAGACCACCGCCAGCACCGGCGAACGCAGTGTTGTCGTGTCCGTGGACAAGGAATTCCCTGTTGCGTCAACCACATATCCAATATCGGCACCGGCTGTCCATCCGCTGGAACGGCGGAAATCGTTCAGCGCATCCTCGGTCATGAAGAACAGGATATGCGCATATTGCTGCGCACCGATTTGCAGACCTGCGGTTCCGGAAATTGCAGAATAGTAATCGACCGTAGCGCCGTTGATGCGCAGCGCGCCTTGGCCGTAGGCACCGCCAAAGAAGATCAATCCGGCGTCGGTGATCAGGGGCATAACCAACATGCCGTTGGCTTTGTTCGCGATTTCCACGGTGTTGGGATACCGGCTGTACATTTCGGTCAGCGTGGCATCGACGCGGGCGTCGATCATGGACGAGTTTGAATTGCCGACGCCGTTGCCGCAGGCGGCGGTCAGGGACAGGCCTGCCATGCCCAAGGCAAAGCCGCGACGGTTCAGTCGGGGGGAGTTGGAACTGCTCATGGTTTTTTTCTCTGTAACTGTGCCTGATGTGTCGGGTCATCCCGATCTTGCCGGCAAGGATACGCCGATTAGGGCGATGTGTCACGGGAAAGCTGCCCGCTCAAGGGGGCTTGTCGGCGAAAAATTGCGACTCTTCGGGGTTTTAGCCTTGCAGGATGCGGGCAACCTGAGGCGAAAAATAGGTCAGAATACCGTCGCACCCGGCGCGCTTGAAGGCCAGCAGGCTTTCCAGCATCGCCTTTTCTGCGTCGATCCAGCCATTCTGGGCGGCCGCCTGGATCATCGCGTATTCGCCCGAGACCTGGTAGGCATAGGTGGGTGCGCCAAAGCTGTCTTTCACACGGCGACAGATATCCAGATAGGGCATCCCCGGTTTGATCATCACCATGTCCGCGCCCTCGGTCAGATCGCGTTCGATCAGCCGCAGGGCTTCGTTCGAGTTGGCCGGATCCATCTGATAGGTTTTCTTGTCACCGGTCAGCGCGCCCGAGGCGCCGACGGCGTCGCGGAAGGGGCCGTAAAAAGCGCTGGCGTATTTCGCGGCATAGCTGAGGATCATCACATTGTGATGCCCGGCGCCTTCCAAAGCGCGGCGCATTTCCCCGATCCGGCCGTCCATCATGTCCGACGGTCCGATGATGTCGGCTCCGGCGTCGGCCTGGGCAAGGGTCATCTTGACCAGCGCTTCGATGGTCTGATCATTCACGATCTCGCCGTCGACGACGTAACCGTCATGACCGTTGATATTGTAAGGGTCCAGCGCCACGTCCGTCATCACCGCGATGTCAGGGGCTGCCGCCTTGATCGCCCGGATGGCCCGGTTCGACAGGTTGTCGGGGTTCCAGGCCTCGGCGCAGTCTTCTGTTTTCAGCGCAGAATCCGTGTAGGGAAAGATGCAGATCGCCGGGATTCCAAGCGCCTGCGCTTCGACGGCCGCTTTTGCAATCAGATCCACCGACCGGCGAACTACGCCCGGCATCGAGGGTACGGGCTCTTCAATCCCTTCGCCGTCGCGTACGAAAACCGGCCAGATCAGGTCATCCGTGGTCAAGGTGTTCTCGCGCACAAGCCCGCGAATTGCCCGGGATTGACGGGCACGCCGAAAGCGGGTCATGGGATAGGGTGCAATGGTCGGTTTCATGGCGCGTTCTCCTTGAACATTCGTGCATTGGGTGGCATGAATTCACAAAGGTCTCAAGGGTATCAATGGACGCGGCAGCGTGGCCGAACCTCCCTGAGTGGTTTGAATAAAGGGTTGGGTTTGGACTGGTACTCTTCGATCTTTGAAGTCATCGACATGCGCAGCTTCTCGAATCTCTGGTTCTGGATCGTGCTGGCGGTTGTCTGGTCATCGGCCAGTCACTGGGTGATGGGCATTCCCTACGATCTGGTGGTGCGTGCACGGCGCATTGGCGGGCAGGTCGAGATCGACCTTCTCGACATCGTTCGCATACACACCAACCGGATACTTTTGATCGTCGACATGTCAGGAACCATCCTGTTGGCGTTCGGAAGTTTTTTGTTCACCGGACTGGCCACGCTGGGGTTCTATTACGGCGTCGAGTTCGCGCAGGCCGTGTTCCTTCTTCTGTTTCCATTGACGCTTGTTCTGCTGGTGAACATCGTGCATGCACGACGGTTGCGGCGGCAGGAACTGACGCTCGACTCGGTTTCGAAAACCATTGCGCGCTGTCGGCTCTATACCCAGATCATAGGCATGATCTCGATACTGGTCACTTCGTTCTGGGGCATGTATCAGAACATCTCGATTGGCGTTCTGGGATAGCAAAATCTGAAAGGCGAGGCGATGAAGGCTCCGAACCACGTGACAGTTGGCGGCGCCCCCGAAGGGTTTGACGCGCAGCTTGTGCTGAACGAAATCGCCCGCAGCAACGGGCCGGTGGCCCATGTCGCGCGAGATGACAAGCGGATGGAAGCGATGCGCGCCGCGCTGGCTTTCTTTGCCCCCGACATGCCGGTCTTCGTGTTTCCGGGCTGGGATTGTCTGCCCTATGACCGGGTGTCCCCCAATGCGGATATCTCGGCGGCCCGCGTTGCCACGCTGGCGGCGCTGGTTCACCAGATGCCGCAGAAATTCGTGTTGTTGACAACACTGAATGCGGCTACCCAACGCGTCCCGGCGCGAGACGTGTTGCGCGAAGCGGCGTTTACCGCCCGCGTCGATCAGCGCATTGACGAGACCGCGCTGCGCAACTTCCTGGTGCGCATGGGCTTCACGCAAAGCCCCACCGTGATGGAGCCGGGCGATTATGCCATTCGCGGCGGTATCATCGACATCTTCCCTCCGGGTGAATCGGGCCCCGTCCGTCTGGACCTGTTCGGAGATGTACTGGACGGCGCGCGCCGTTTTGATCCCGTGTCTCAGCGCACGACCGAAAAGCTGGACGTGGTCGAACTTGCTCCGGTGTCCGAGGTCATTCTGGATGATGCGGCTATCACGCGGTTCCGCCAGAACTATCGGATCGAATTCGGCGCTGCCGGAACCGATGATCCGCTTTACGAGGCGGTAAGCGCCGGTCGCAAGCATCAGGGCATCGAACATTGGCTGCCCTTCTTCCACGAGAAGCTTGAAACGTTGTTTGATTATCTGCCGGATGCCACGATCACTGTCGATGATCAGGTTACACCGGCCAGACTGGCCCGATGGGAGACGATTGCCGATCAATATGAGACCCGGCGTCTGGCGCTGGAAAACCGATCCCGTATGGATACGGTCTACAAACCCACTCCTCCGGGGCTGCTGTATCTGGATGATGCCGCGTGGGAGGCGGCCGTCGGGGATCGGCGTGTCATGCAGTTCAGCCCATTGCCGCAGGCGTCGGGCCCGGGTGTCATCGATGCGGGCGGGCGGATCGGGCGCAACTTTGCCCCCGAACGTCAGCAGGAAAGCATCAGCCTGTTCGGTGCTTTGGCCAGCCACATCACCGCCAGGCTCGACAAAGGTCCGGTGCTGATCGCGTCCTATTCGGAAGGTGCGCGCGAACGTCTGACCGGCCTGATCGAGGATGAAGGTCTAGCCGAGGCGATTCCGATAACAAATGGCACGCGTATCGGAAAGCGCGGCCTGCATCTTGCCGTCTGGGCGCTGGAGCACGGTTTTGAGACCCCCGACCTGACGGTGATCGCCGAACAGGATGTTCTGGGCGACAGGCTGATCCGCCAACCCAAGAAGCGCCGCAAGGCCGAGAATTTCCTGACCGAGACCCAATCCCTCAGCCCCGGTGATCTGGTGGTGCATGTGGATCACGGGATCGGTCGTTACATGGGAATGGAGGTCGTAACGGCCGCCGGAGCCGCCCATGAATGCCTGCTGCTGGAATATGCCGAGCAGGCAAAGCTGTACCTGCCGGTCGAAAACATCGAACTGCTGTCGAAATACGGACATGACGAAGGGCTTTTGGATCGACTTGGCGGCGGCGCCTGGCAGGCCAAGAAGGCCAAGCTGAAAGAACGCATCCGCGAGATGGCCGACAAGCTGATCCGCATCGCGGCGGAACGTGCTTTGCGAAAAGCCCCCGTAATGGACCCTCCGCCGCACGCGTGGGAGGAGTTCAGCGCCCGTTTCCCTTATCAGGAAACCGACGACCAGTTGAGGGCGATCTCGGATGTAATGGAGGATATGCACTCGGGCGCGCCGATGGACCGGCTGATCTGCGGTGACGTCGGTTTTGGCAAGACCGAGGTGGCGATGCGCGCCGCCTTTGTCGCCGCCATGTCCGGCGTGCAGGTTGCGGTCGTGGCTCCGACAACATTGCTGGCCCGACAACACGCCGCAAGCTTCAGGGAACGGTTCCGCGGTTTTCCTCTGGAGGTTCGGCAATTGTCGCGCTTTGTCTCGGCGAAAGAGGCCCAGAAAACCCGCGACGGTTTGGCCCGCGGTACGGTGGATATCGTGATCGGGACCCATGCGCTGCTGGCCAAGAACATACGGTTTCACAATCTGGGTCTGCTGGTCATCGACGAAGAACAGCACTTCGGTGTGGGGCATAAGGAACGGTTGAAGCAACTGCGCTCGGACATCCATGTTCTTACCCTGACCGCAACCCCGATTCCGCGAACCTTGCAATTGTCGCTGACCGGAGTGCGCGATCTGTCGATCATTGGCACCCCGCCTATCGACCGTCTGGCGATCAGAACCTATGTCAGCGAATTCGACGCGGTCACGATCCGAGAAGCGCTGCTGCGTGAACACTATCGCGGCGGGCAGAGTTTCTACGTCGTCCCTCGCATCTCGGACCTGCCCGAGATTGAGGAGTTCCTGAAAAGCCAACTGCCGGAACTGTCCTATGTGGTCGCACATGGCCAGATGGCGGCGGGTGAACTCGATGACCGTATGAACGCGTTTTATGACGGTAAGTATGATGTGTTGCTGGCCACGACCATTGTGGAAAGCGGATTGGACATTCCGACGGCGAACACGATGGTCGTGCACCGCGCCGATATGTTCGGTCTTGCGCAGCTTTACCAGATCCGGGGCCGGGTGGGGCGGTCCAAAACCCGCGCCTATGCCTACCTGACCACCAAACCACGGCAGAAGCTGACCGCCACTGCCGAGAAACGCCTGCGGGTTCTGGGCTCTCTGGATACGCTGGGGGCGGGGTTCACTTTGGCCTCGCAGGATTTGGACATCCGAGGCGCGGGCAATCTACTGGGCGAAGAACAGTCCGGTCAGATGCGCGATGTAGGCTATGAACTCTACCAGTCCATGCTGGAAGAGGCGATCGCCAAGATCAAAGCGGGTGAGATGGAGGGGCTGTCTGATGCTGATGACCAGTGGGCCCCGCAGATCAATCTGGGCGTGCCGGTTCTGATTCCCGAGGATTACGTGCCCGATCTGGATGTTCGTCTGGGCCTCTATCGGCGCCTGTCATCGCTGTCGACCAAGGTGGAACTGGAAGGTTTCGCCGCAGAGTTGATCGACCGTTTCGGCAAACTGCCGAAAGAGGTTAACACTCTGATGCTGGTCGTGCGCATCAAGGCCATGTGTAAACGGGCGGGCATTGCCAAGCTGGACGGAGGCCCGAAAGGCGCGACGATCCAGTTCCACAATGACAAGTTCGCATCCCCAGAAGGTTTGGTCGAATTCATTCAGAACCAACGCGGCATGGCCAAGGTCAAGGATAACAAGATCGTCGTGCGCCGGGATTGGAAGAAAGACAGCGACAAGATCAAAGGGGCCTTTGCGATTGCCCGTGACCTTGCTGAAAAGGTGGTCGCGGAAAAGAAGAAGACCAAGGCTGGCTGATAGGCAAGATGGGGCTCTGCCCCCGCTGCGCGTTCCGCGCATCTCCCCCGGGATATTTGCGGCCAGATGAAGTAACGGACCCCGGCTTCATCTGGCCAAAAATATCCCCGCCGGAGGCATCGCGCGGCAGCGCGATTCATCGCACATTATTCACGCATTGCAGCCTGCGCACAGAAACAGGACGCCGCAACCGCCCGATCTGCCCGGGCCAGAGCCAGATCCAGGCGTTGTTTGACCTGTAGGATTTCAACATCTTCCCCGCGGGCTTTGAGGCAATCGTACAGCCCCTTCAGGCTCCACACGTTGTCGGGATGGATCGAAGCGCGGCTGAGCGAACCGCCAAGGCCAAGATCTTCGCGATAGACAGCCTCTGCTTCTGCCGCATGACCTTGTTCGAACAGCAATGCGCCAAGCGCGTGGCGGGTGGGCTGCATCCAGCCCCAGGGCTCGTCATAGGGCAGGGTGTCGTCCAGTTCGACCGAGCGGCGCAGATGGGCAAAGGCGATCTCGAAATTGCCCTTTCGGTACTCGATCTCACCGCGCAGCATCTCCCGCGCGATTTCCAGCAGGTCGATCACACGATTGTTGTGCAGCCTGCGCGTTTCCGGAACGCATTCCCTGGCTGCGAGAAACAGGTTCTCTTCCGCTTCGGCATGGACAACATCACCGGTTGCGGCAAGTGCGATGGCGCGGGCGTAGTGGGTCGTGGCCGTCAGGGTGCGGTAGAGATCCGGATCGGAGGGCAGCTCCAGCGCCTTGGCCTCTTCCCAGCGGCCAAAGCGGATCAGGATGTGCGGCCCCATGGACATGTAGCTTTCGAAGTAATCCGCCATGGGGGGGCTTTCGATGCGAAGCATTTCTTCGGGCGTCGTTTCCCACAAACCCTGATTGGCGCGCAGGGCAGGTTCGATCTGCCCCAGAAACAGCGCGCCGTAGATGGCGAAGTGATAGTTGTGTTGGCGGTAGCCGGTGTAGATATTGAACGCGCCTTCGCGTTCGTAATACTTCAGATCCGCGTCCGAGGCTTTTTCGTTCCAATGCACCACGTTGTGGTAGTGGCCGCACAGCACGTCGATATGTGTCGGCATATGCACCAGGTGCCCCGCATCGGGCACCAATGTGCGCAGGACATCACCGGCTTTCAGGGCTTTTTCCGGCGTGGGCGACATCTCCATCAGGTGAACATAAAGGTGCAGCAGGCCGGGATGAGACATGGCGGCCGGATCGTTGGACAGGACCCATTCCAACGCCTCTTGCGCTTCAAGCGTCGCAGCGCCATCTGCCGGTTGACCTGTTTGCAGGTCCCACATTTTCCAGGGCGTCAGGTTCAAAAGCGCCTCGACGTAGATGGTGCGCAGGTCCGCATGATCGGGGTGCGCGGCGAACGCCGCGCGCATTGCTTCGGCAAACTCGTGATCCCACCGGTGCATGTCCTCGGCCGGATCCCGCTGCGGGTATCGCGCTGGAAGGGCTCGGATCAGAGCTTGCTCGACAGGCGTACAGCGGTCCGCCAATCGAAGGGCGTTTTGCATGGCATCATAAGCCAGCGCCAGCGCCTTGCTGCGTCCCTGCTTGTCCTGCAAGTCCCATGGCAGGTTGTAATTTGGCCCGGCTGCATAGGCGACGCCCCAGTATGCCATGGCGCATTGGGGGTCATGTTCGACTGCGCGCTGGAAACAAACCACGGCTTCTTCGTGATTGTACCCATAGGTCCAGTTCAGGCCGCGGTCGAACCACAGCTGAGCCTCGGGAACGGAGGTCGTTACCGGACAGGAATAGCTGCCCAGATCATAGTATTCACGCATCAGAAGCCCTCCGCTCGGTTCAGGTCGAGAGTAGCGCGTTTCTGACGAGTCGCACAGATCAGGCTGGCAGGCGTTCTTCAACGCGGCCCATATGCAGCATAAGCCCGAAGGCCAGAATGCACATGCTCAGGATGCCGAAGGTCAAAGGCGTGATCGAACCGTCGAACAACAGCCCGATCGGTGCGGCGATGGCGGCGGCCAGCACCGTCGAAATCGATCCGATGACCGAGGCTGCCATTCCGGCAATATGCCCCATCGGCTCCATCGCGATGGCGTTCAGGTTGCCCATCGTCACGCCGGCCATGAAAAACACCATGGTTTGCCAGAACACGAACAGCGCAAATGAAGCGTCCGGCGAAAGGTGCATCGTGTTGAGCGTCATGACAAAAGCGGTGATCAGGATTTGCCCCCCCAGCGCCCATGTCACCATCCGGCGCATGCCCACACGCACCACTAGTGCCGCGTTCAGCAAACTGGCCGACCCGGACATAAGCGCCACGAACCCGAACCAGAACGGAAAGCTTTCGGCGCGGTCATGGATAACGTCATAAACGGGCTGAACCATTGTCAGCATGGTAAACAGCACCCCCATGCACAGGGTCTGAACCATGATCGAAAGGCGCACGGTCGGATGGGAAAACATTTCCTTCGCGGCCGAGAACATCAGCGGAATGCGGAAGGGACGGCGGTTTTCCCGGGCCAGAGATTCCGGCAAGCGAACACCCATCCAGGAAATGATGACCAACGCAAACAGAATGAAAGACACGAAGATCCCGCGCCAGCCAAACAGGGCGATCACACCGGCGCCCAACATCGGTGCCGCTGCGGGTACCAACGTGAAAATCATCATCGCAATCGAGATGATTCGCGCCATTTCGCGGCCCGAATACAGGTCGCGAATGATCGCCATGGCCACCACGCGCGGACCTGCGGCGCCCAGGCCCTGAACCACACGCGCAATCAAGACCAGTTCCAGTGAAGAACTGGCCCACGCAACCGCTGAGGCTGCAATGTAAAGGGCCGCGCCGCCGTAAATGACCGGCTTGCGTCCCAGCGCATCCGAAAGAGGGCCGGTGAAAAACGTGCCGATTCCCATGCCCAATACAAATGACGTCAGGATCAGTTGGGCACGGTTAACGTCATCGGGGCTGAGCTGCGCGCCGATCTCGGGCAGCGCAGGCAGCATTGAATCGATCGAAAAGGCGATGGTGGCGAACATCATTGCAATCAGTGCGATGAATTCCGCCTTCGACATGCGATTGGCCATGAAGCACTCCTAACCCGTTCGCGCTATCACGGCGGGTCGGCATAGGCCAGACTGGAAAACTGCACAGACCTCTGTGCTATTCTGCAGGGGAAGCCTCAAGTTGAGACATGATTTCAGCGATCACTTTCTCCCACATTTCAGGAGGTTGGGCGCCGGGAACTGCGTGTTGATTGGCGACGATGAAGGTCGGGACCGAACTGACGCCCATTTTGCGGGAATGAGCATCGCGGTTGCGGATTTCCTCGCGGTCGGCGTCTGATTTCAGCAGCTTCATGACCACGGCTGCGTCCATTCCGGTGCTGTCTGCGATGTCGGCCAGCACCTCGTGGTCGCCGATGTCGCGACCCTGTACGAAATAGGCGTCGAACAGCGCATCCACCACCTCGTTCTGCTTGCCTTCGATGCCAGCCCAATGGATCAGGCGATGGGCGTCCAGCGTGTTGGGGGTACGTTCCATGGCCTCGAAGTTGATGTTCAGACCTGCCTTTTCGGCCTGTTCCACCACCGGCGCATAGGCGCGAACCGCGCCGTCCTTGCCGCCGAACTTGCGCTCGAGATACTCGCGCCGATCCATTCCCGCATCCGGCATGTCAGGGTTCAACTGGAACGGATGCCATTCAATGACAAAGGGGTGGTCGGGCGCGTTGGCCAGTGCCTTGTCCAGTTGAGTCTTGCCGATATAGCACCACGGGCAGATCGGATCGGACAGGATGTCGAGCTTGACGGTCTGGGTCATTTTGTTGGTGCCTCGAAATAGGCCGGCAGCGCCCGGCGCAGGAGTTTGCCGTTTCCGCCGGTCGGCAGGGCAGGCAGATGGATGAAGGCGCGGGGTTGTTTGTACCGCGCCAGGTTGGCTTCGACATAGGTGCGCAAGGCCGCATCGTCCAGCTTTTCCGGGCCCGTATAGAAGGCCGCGATCACAAATGTGTCCGGTTTGACCTCGACCGCGGCGGCGCCGACTTGGGTGATGCCCGGAAAGCGGGACAGGGCGGCTTCGACCTCGACCGGGGACACGCGATAGCCACCCGCGTTCATCATGTCGTCGTCGCGGCCCAGATAGCTGATCTGGCCATCCACCGCCATGGCGCCCTGATCGCCGGTCAGAAACCAACCTCCCTGCATCCGCGTTTCAACCTCATCGGGTGCGTTGAGATAGGTCAGCATCAACCCGGGGTCAGACCGGTGAATGGCGATGGTGCCTTCCTGCCCCTGTGGCACCGGACCGTCCGGACCAAGGATCGCCACACGACGCCCGGGTTGCGGTTGTCCCAATGCGTCGCCGCGCGCAGGATGATCCGGGCTGGAGGAAATGAAAGTAGAGCATTCGGACATGCCGTAGGCTTCGAACAGCTCGGTGCCGGTGGCGTTCAGCCACTGTTCGTGCAGGGCGCGCGACAGTTTCTCACCCGCGCACAATCCGTGGCGCAGGTCTGGCAGTTCCAACCGATTGCGCCCTTGCACCAACTTGCGAAAGACCCCCGGGGCCGCAGCAAAGATCGTTGCGCCATGCTGGCGCAGCAACTCTGGCAGGGCCGTTAAATCGGTGCCGGGTTCCGGGATCAGGGCGGTTGCCCCCATGGTCCATGGATCCATCAGGCCGGTGCCCAGCGTATAGGTCCAGTTGAAAGCCCCCGCGTGACACAGCCGGTCGGTCTCGCGTAGACCATACCAGCCATCCACCATCATCTGCCGCGCCCAGATTGCCCGATGGGCATGGGCCACGGCCCGAGGCTTGCCCGAAGTTCCAGAGGTGTAGACGACATAGGCCATACGTTCCGGATCGCCCATGTCAAAATCTGCCGGGGGCAGGTTTCGCATCGCTTTCAACGCGTCCAGCCCGATCTGCCTGGAATGCGAGGCGCAGGCAACGCCCGGATCACGCAGAATGGCCGCCGGAGAAAGCTCGTCGATCATTTTGGCGGTTTCGGGTTCCGTCAGCTGCGACGATGTCGGCACCGGCACGATACCCACGGCAATTGCCGCCAGATAGGCAATCGGGAAATCCACCGTGTTTCCCAACCGCATCAGGGCGATATCACCGGGTTTCAACCCGGCCCGCAGCAACCCCGCGCCGGTGCCCAGCACGGCTGCTTTCAGATCGCGATAGGTCCAGTCCTGCCCGCCATTCGGGCGCAATACCGACAAGGCCACTTTGTCCGGCGCGTGATCGGCGCGGCCAAGAACATGAGCCGCCAGATTGAATGGCGCGGGGCAGGGTGCGGGCGACCCCTGATCGAAGATTGACAACATGGCCTCTGGCTATCGCGCCGCCTGTCGCGTTGCAAGCGTGGCTGGCCGGGCCTATAGAAGGGTCATGAGCACTCAAGATCCCAAATCTCTGATCCGAATTGCCCGCGACTCTGGCGCCCATACCGAAGTCGAACCGTTGGACCTTGGCGCACGTGTGCGAGAGCTGCGCAAAGCGCGGGAATGGACATTGGAACAGGCGGCCAGTCAGGCCGGATTGGCACGTTCGACCCTCAGCAAGATTGAAAACGGGCAGATGTCGCCGACCTACGACGCGCTCAAGAAGCTTGCGACCGGGCTGGAGATTTCTGTTCCGCAACTGTTCACGCCGCCCCAGCGCGATCAGGTGATCGGACGCATGGCGATCACCCGTGTGGGCGACGGCACGGCTCATGCCACCACAACCTATGAACACGAGCTGCTGGCCGAAACCCTGACCAAGAAACAAATGCTGCCCTATCGTGCGCGGGTCCGTGCAAGGTCAATGGATGAATTTGACGGCTGGGTGCGCCATGACGGTGAAGAATTCATGTATGTGCTGACCGGTGTCGTCAAGCTTTACACCGAGTTTTACGAGCCGGTTGAGATGCGCAGAGGGGACAGTGCGTATTACGACGGCAGCATGGGCCACAACGTGATTTCCGTCAGTGACGAAGACGCGACGATCCTTTGGGTCACATCACTTGCCTAAAGCGGTTCGGCTGAATTCCCGGTTCAGCCCTTCGGTGAACAGGAAATCTTCGACCTCTTCATGCGCCTCGTTCATCGTAAGTTGGTGACGTTCGGCCAAATAGGCTTCAAACCCTTTTCGATCCTTCAACACGCGCATCATGTCCTTGTCACGCAGGTTCGGGAAACGCCGCTTTGCGCGTTCGCATGCCGCATTCCAGTCGTTCGTAAGATCGGTCCAGTTCATCATCAATGAGCTTCCCTTAGCAACGATTAGGACTGCTCTCCCCCGATACCAGAGTACGGATAGGGTGCCGCAGGGTAAGACATGACAAAATGTCGCAGCGCTGGACCACGCTTTTTCGAGGGGGATTTGTGCCCGCTGCGAAGTTTCCGCAACGGGCCGACGGGCCTACATTTGGTGTGAGTGGCGGCGGGCCCGTTTGTTCTTTGGTTTCCAGCGTCAGATTGTCCGGGCAGTCCGGGATCTTGGGCTGTCTCCGGCTGTTTCTGACGGCTAAATATGCCGTTTATATACAGATTTTTATGGATGAGTAAAACTGTTCGAGGGCGTTTCCTGCGGGATCACCCGGTGATGATGGTGTTGGCAGCACTTTATGGCGGTTTGTGTGCGATCAAACGATATCTTGTATGACGTGGCAATGTGCTGAATTTTGCCGACTGATGGAAACTTTCTGACCGGAGATTGTACGGAACAGGTGGAGCTTCGAGCCTCCGACGTTTGGAATGCCCGCTTGGAAGGACCAGCCGGGATCACATATCCATCGGCTGGCCTGTGGATCACGCCTCTATCGGGCGTCGTACCACCATACCTCTGGCATGTATTGCGGACCGTCGCCATAGATGGGCAGGGTTTTCGGGTGCTTCAGTTCTTTGACATGCGCAATGCGTCCGATGTCAAAGCTCCAGATCGGGATGACATAGCGGCCTGCTGTCAGTACCCGGTCCAGCGCACGGGTGGCGGCGGTAAAGTCCTCGCGGGTTTTTGAGGCCAGCATGGCATCGATCATGGCATCAACTGCGGGCGAGGATACGCCCATCAGGTTGCGTGTGCCGGGGGCATCAGCAGTTTCGCTGCCCCAATAAAGACGCTGTTCATTGCCAGGAGACAGGGAAAGCGCCCGGCGGAATGTTGTGACGTCAAAGTCCAGTTCAGACGTGCGCCCGACATATTGGGCATTGTCGACCTGTTCCGTCGTGACCTGGATGCCAAGACGTTCCAGCGCGCGGGAATAGATCTCGACCACGGTTGCCATCTCGCTGTCGCCCTGTTGCAGCAGGAAAGTCACCTGAAAGGCATCACCATTTTCGTTACGCAGTACGCCGTCCTGAACGGTCCAGCCTGCCTCGCTCAAAAGCTTGGTGGCCTTGCGAAGGTTTGCCCTGTTCCGGGCCGATCCGTCCCCCTTCGGCAGTTCATACCCTTCCAGCGTGCCGGGCAACAGGATGTCAGCGTAAGGAAGCAACAGGTCTTTTACCTGCCCCCGGGCTGGGCCGGGCTGCATGGCAAGGTCGGACCCCGAGAAATAAGACGTGATCCTTGGTTGGGCGCCACCGGTTATCGTGTCGTTGATGAACTCGAAGTTGAACGCAAGCATCAGCGCTTCGCGCACGCGCCAGTCGTCGAACGGAGCCTTTCGTGTGTTCATCACGAACCCGGTCATTCCCGACGGTTTTCCATGCGGAATTTCAGTCTTGATGACG
This sequence comes from Ruegeria sp. YS9, assembly GCF_024628725.1. Classification (NCBI taxonomy): domain Bacteria; kingdom Pseudomonadati; phylum Pseudomonadota; class Alphaproteobacteria; order Rhodobacterales; family Roseobacteraceae; genus Ruegeria; species Ruegeria sp. YS9. The sequence goes on along the minus strand of NZ_CP102409.1, from coordinate 1,656,259 downwards.
TCGCCGCGCTGCACGGCGGGAAAGTTGTATTGCGTGTCCCATTTGTCGGCATTGAATTCACGAACGGCCGACAACTCTCCGGCTTTGAAAGCTTCGAACAAGACGCTGCCGTCGCCGTAGAATTCGATCCGCAGCTCATCAAGGTTCATGGTGCCGCGGCGAAACGGAATGTCGGTCCCCCAATAGTCCGGATTGCGTCGCAGATTCACAAAGCGCCCCGCTTCGTAGCTTTCGATCACATAGGGGCCGGTTCCAATCGGCACATCATGCAGTTGTGCATCCGCGAAATCCTTGCCATCCCATTGCGCTTTTTTCAGGATCGGGCGCATCCCGGCCAGCAGCGCAAGCTCTCGGTCGGGCTCATTGAACGTGATCCGCACCGAACGCGGGCCGGTTTGTTCGATACTGTCGATCTTGCCCCAAAGCCCGCGATAGCGCAGATGCCCCTGGGTACCCAAAGTCTCGTAAGACCAGATCACATCATCGACCGTGACCGGGGTGCCGTCTGAAAAACGCGCCTCCTCCCGCAGGGTGAATTCGACCCAGGACCGGTCTGGATCGGTCTCAACTGATTCGGCTAACAGCCCGTAAAGTGTGAAAGGTTCGTCCCAGGATCGCCCCATCAGGCTTTCATGGGTCCAGAAAGGCAACTGCCATGGCGCGGTGCCTTTTTGCAAAAACGGGTTCAGGCTGTTAAAGCCGCCCGTGTTTCCGAACACCGCTTTGCCGCCTTTGGGGGCATCCGGGTTGGCGTATGGGAGAGACACAAAATCCGGTGGTAGGGCCGGGTCCCCGTACATAGCTATGCCATGAGACGATTCTGCATGGGCGACGGAGATCACGAAAATGCTGGCGATTCCCGCCAAAAGGGATCGAAACGGACGGAGAAAATCCGGGCTCATTTTGGAAACAATCCTGCTCTGGCCTTATTTTGTTGGTGTTCACCGTAGTGATGATTTTTCTTATTATCAAACTTTTAGCTTGGACCAAGGCGCAGAATTGCTTATAAAGGTTGCACTGCTCGATAGGTTTCTTGCCTGTATGAAACCTGCCTCAATAACTTAACGCCCGCTTCGTGCGGGCGTTTTTTTGTGCGTCGCGAAGTCTCAGGCCGGGATTCCAATGTGAAGTGTTTCCCCGTTTTCTTTGCAGGTGCAGCATGGCATGGTGCGCCTGATCAACGCTTGAGGGAGAATGGACATGAGCCTGTCCGGCAAAACGGCAATCATCACGGGATCAAATTCGGGCATCGGGCTGGGCGTCGCGCGCGAGCTGGCCAAGGCCGGTGCCGATGTGGTTCTGAATTCCTTTACCGATCGCGATGAAGATCACGCGCTGGCCGCCGAAATTGCGAAAGAGACCGGAACCAATACGCGCTACATCAAGGCCGACATGTCCAAGGGCGAGGAATGCCGATCCTTGATCGAACAGGCGGGGTCTTGTGACATTCTGGTGAACAATGCCGGGATTCAGCATGTCTCGCCGATCGACAAATTCCCGGTAGACAAATGGGACGCGATTATCGCAATCAACATGAACTCGGCCTTTCACACCACGGCGGCCGCGTTGCCGATGATGCGCAAGGCGGGTTGGGGACGGGTGGTGAACATCGCCTCGGCCCACGGTCTGACGGCATCCCCTTACAAGGCGGCATATGTTGCGGCCAAACACGGCGTGGTGGGAATGACCAAGACCGTAGCGCTGGAAACCGCGCAAGAGCCGATCACCTGCAACGCCATCTGCCCGGGATATGTGCTGACGCCGCTGGTCGAGTCGCAGATCCCCGATACGATGAAAGAATACAACATGAGCCGTGAGGACGTTGTGAAGAACATTCTTTTGGAACGGCAACCGTCCAAGGAGTTCGCCACCGTCGAGCAACTGGGTGGAACGACTGTCTTTCTGTGCTCGGACGCGGCGGCTCAGATCACCGGAACCACGATTTCCGTCGATGGCGGCTGGACAGCGCTTTGAGGTTTCGTGGGGGCGCTGCCCCCACACCCCCGGAGTATTTTGAAAAAGATGAAGGGGTTGCGGTATGAAGCGGATCAATCTGGCTTTGCAAGGAGGTGGGGCGCATGGGGCGTTCACCTGGGGTGTGCTAGATCGTCTTTTGGACGAGGAAGACATCGAGGTCGCTGCCATCACAGGAACTTCCGCAGGGGCGCTGAACGGTGCGGCCTACAAATCTGGTATGGTTCATTCCGGGCGCGAAGGCGCGCGGGCGCGCCTGGATGGGTTGTGGACGCGCATGGGCGCTATTGGCGACATGCGTTTTGCCAACTGGTTTCGCGGCCTGGAACCGGCGGCCATCGCGCAAGCGGTGGAATATTCTGTGCCGTTTTCGATCGGGGATGCGTGGTCGCGGATGGTGTCGCCCTATGCGTACGGGCCGTTCTACAGCAACCCCTTGAAGCCGGTGGTGGACAGGTTCAATTTTGACGAGATATGCGCGGAAGAAGGCCCGCGCCTGTTTGTGTGCGCCACTTGCGTACGCAGCGGCAAGATCCGCGTCTTTACCGGAGACGAGATCAGCACGGAGGCTATTCTGGCCTCGGCCTGTTTGCCGACCCTGTTCAAGGCGGTTGAGATTTTTGACCCGAAGACAAACCGGACCGAAGCCTATTGGGACGGAGGGTATACCGGCAATCCGGCGCTCTATCCGCTGTTCAACGATGATTTGCCGGATGACGTGGTGATCGTGAACATCAATCCGCTGGAGCGCGACGAAGTTCCGGTCACACCGCAGCAAATCCAGAACCGGATCAACGAGATCAGCTTCAACTCATCCCTGTTTCGCGAGTTGCGGGCGATCAGCTTTGTCCAACGGTTGCTGAAAGAGGGCAAGCTGACTTCCGGAGAGATGAGCCGTGTTCTGGTTCACATGATTGCGGATGACGCGTTGATGAACAGCCTGTCCGTTGCCACCAAGACCGTGCCCAATCCGGTCATTCTGCATAAGCTGAAACAGGCCGGACGGGACGCGGCGGATGGTTTTCTTGCGGAACACAAGGACGATTTGGGTCAGGCCAGCACAATTGATCTGCCTGCGATGTTCAGCTGATCACTCGGGCGGCTGGGTCGGATCTTTTCCATTCGGATAGACAAGCCCCGCTGAAATCACCAGTTTGGCTGCGTCTTCGATGCTCATATCCAGCAGAATCACGTCTTCTTCGGGGAAGAACAGCAGGAACCCCGATGTCGGGTTGGGTGTCGTGGGTACGAAGACGCTGAGCAGCTCTCCGCCGGTTTCGGCGCGTTCGCTTACCTCACCCTTGGCGCTGGTCGAGACAAAGCCGATGGCCCAGATTCCGCGACGCGGGTACTGGATCAGGCAGGCTTTTTCAAAAGACCGCTCAGTCTGGGCAAACACCGTTTCCGAAATCTGTTTGATCCCGGAATAGACCGAGCGCACGACAGGCATCCGGTCAACAACGCTTTCGGCGAAGTGGATCAGGGAACGGCCCAGAATGCCCTTGGCGATCCAGCCGACCAGAACGGTGAATATCAGGAAGATCACCACGCCCACACCGCGCAGGTTGATGCCCACATACTGTTCGGGCTGGAACTGGTGGGGCACCAGCGGCAGGACCGCGCTGTCTATCCAGCCGACCACCGACCAGATCAGCCAGACCGTCAACCAGACAGGCGCAATGACCACGACGCCCGTCAGAAAGGACGCGCGCAGCCGTGAAAGCATGCCCGGGCGGCGGTGAGGTTCTTCGTCGAACGGTGTATTCATTGCGGTTCCGAATGGTTTCCGGAATTAGGTAGTCAATCCACGGCCTTGGTACAATAGGTTAACGTCACCTCTGTTTGACCAGCGCTTGCGCGATCTTGGCCGCCAACCGCGCATTGTTTCGAACAAGGGCGATGTTGGCGACCAGGGACCGGCCTTCGGTCTTTTCAAAGATACGTTGCAGCAGATAGGGGGTCACGGCTTTGCCGGTGATACGATGGGCATCCGCATCTGACTGGGCTTCGGCGATGATCGGGGCCAGTTCCTCGGCCGGAATCTGATCGGCGGCCGGAATCGGGTTTGCCACCAACTGCCCGCCCGGCAGACCCAGCGCGCGGCGGGTGGAGTGGGCCTTGGCGATGGCGTCGGCACTGTCCATGCGCAGGGGCGCGGCAAAGGGCGACTTTGCCGACCAGAACGCAGGAAACTCGTCCTGACCATGTGCAATCACAGGCACGCCCAGCGTTTCCAGAACCTCAAGCGTTTTGGCAAGGTCCAGGATGGCTTTCGCCCCGGCTGCGACGACGGTCACGGGCGTATGCCCAAGCTCGTGCAGATCGGCAGAGATGTCGAACGTGGTCTCGGCCCCCTGATGCACGCCGCCGATACCGCCGGTGGCAAAAACCTCGATCCCGGCATAATGCGCGGCGATCATCGTGGCGGCAACGGTGGTGGCCCCGGTGCCACCGGTCGAGATGCACGCTGCCATGTCCGCGCGCGAGATCTTGGCAACGCCTTGTGCCTGACCCAGCCATTGCAGCTGATCCTGCTCAAGCCCCACATGCAATTTGCCTTCGATCACGGCCATGGTTGCAGGAACCGCACCCGCATCGCGGATGTCCTGTTCGACCTGTGCCGCGACTTCGATGTTCTGCGGGTAGGGCATCCCGTGGGTGATGATGGTGCTTTCCAGCGCAACGATGGGCAGGCCCGCGTCCTTGGCGGCGCGGACTTCGGCTGAGTATTGGATGTCGATCACAGTGGGGTTTCTCCGGAAACGTAGGTTGCAGCGGCGTGCAGGGCGCGGGCCAGAGCCTCGTCACTGGATGCACCGCGGGATTCTGAGGCGATATGGGCCGCCATGAAAGTATCCCCGGCACCGGTCACGCGGGTGACCAGAACGGCAGGGGGTGTTTGCGTCAGGACTTCTGTCGCGCTGCCGATGGTTGCCGAATTGCCGCCATCGGTGACCAGAACGCGCAGCGCGCCGCGATCCAGAAGGCCTTTCGCGGCGGATTCGGAATCAGGGAATTCGCGCTGGCACAGGATGCCAGCCTCTTCGAGGTTCACATAGAGCGTGGCACGGGCGTGTTTCAGGAAGGGCAGCAGACGTTCGGCCTTGCCGGGCGAGGCCGGGGCCACGCGCAGATCAGCACGGGCAAAAGCAGGGCTTTGGGCAATTTCTTCCAGCAGGTCCAGTGTCAGATTGCCATCCAGTGCGATCGGGCCCTCAAACGGTGCGTTCTCATAGCCCAAAGGCCCGTGCATCAAGGGGCGCAGTATCTTTGCGCCTGCGGCCTCCAGCGAATGCGCGTCGGCAATCGCCGCGATCAACCCGTTCGCACCTTCGACGGCCATATAGCGGTCAGTCGGCAAATCCTGCGACCGATAGATGTGATCCGTCACCATGCCGAGGCGTGAACAGGCATGGACAAGCTCGTCGCCTTCGGGATCACGGCCAATGGCGGTCAGCAGGGTGGGCGTCATCCCGAACCGAACCAGTGTCATGGCGATGTTCATCGCAACGCCGCCGGGCAGGCGGGTGATCCGGCCCGGCACGTCCGAGCCCTGTCGCATGGCGCTGGCCGATCGGCCGATCACGTCCCAAAGGACCGAGCCGATGCACAGGATATTGGTGTTCTGAGTCATAGGGGACGTCATGCCGCAGCAGTGTTGCCCGTGCAAGCCGGAACGTCTTCGCAACAAGAGATTCCCGACCGGCCTGGGCCGAAATGGCCTTTGGGCTTGCGATCCGAGGCCTTCGCGGGAACAATCAAATGCAATGATTGGTGATTTTGTTTTCCTGTTGGAGCGTTTCGTATGAATGGCCCTGTCTTCCGTGCCATCCTCCGAGCCCTCAATACCTGCGCCCTGAGTTTTTTCGTTCTTCTGACCTTGCATCCGGGATCCGTAAAGGCGCAAACGGCCCCGCCGACGGTCATTGATTTCTGGGTCAAGGATGACACTCTGTTTCTCGAGGTGAAACTGAACGCCGAGGCTATGCTGGCCGGTGCCGATCCGACACAACCCGACGCTTATTCCGGCAATTCACAGTACCGATCTCTGCGACGATTGGTGTCGTCGGAACTGGAACCTCAGATCAGAAATTTCGTTCAGGTCTGGAAGCAGAACCTTGTTGTCGAAGCACCTGATCGCCTGGACCTGTCTTATGAAGGTGTGCGTATTCCCGTGGTGGGAGATGTCGAAAAAGTGCGTGTTTCCAAATTGTTGTTGACCGCTTATTTGTCGGATCAGGCATCGAACCTGCGCCTGACCTGGCCGCTGCACGGCGGGTCGGTTGTGCTTCGTCAGCAAAACGTTGTGGCCCCGTATACAGGGTTTCTGACGGCCGGAGAAATCAGCCCGTTGATCCCGTTGCAGGGCGGGGCGTCGCTGACGACCGAGCAGACATTGCAGACGTATTTCGCAAAGGGGATCAGCCGATTTGTTCAAAGCCCCCTCAAGCCATCCATCCTTGTTCTGACACTCGTGATGCTGACGCTGAGCCTGCGGCCTGTGATGTCTCAGGTGGCGTTTTTGGCAGCAGGAGTTTTTATCGGGCTCGGGTTGGGCATGTACGGCGTGCTGGACGTACCAGAAAACATGCAGGATCAGGCCTTGGTGGCTGCGATCATCATTCTGGCGCTATGGAACCTGGTGGCCCGGCACTTGCAGGTCTGGCGCCTGTTGGCTGTGCTTGCCACAGGCAGTCTTCACGGGGTGATATTGGCTACGGCTCTGACTGGGATCGGGGTGCCGCCCGATCATCTGGCCCCGGCTGTTTTTGGGTTTGGCGTCGGAAATATAATGCCGATTGTCTTCGTGGCTGTTCTGGCCTTTGCCTGCGCGCTTTTGGTTGCAGGCGGGTCACACAGAACACGAGGCCGGATTTCGGTTCTGGCCTCGATTCTGATCGCCGGGATCGGCGTGTATTGGATGGCTGAACCCTGGTTGCTGGCTTAAGAGATCGCCGCCAGCAGCCTGTTCAGCGCACCCAGCGGGTCGTCACCGCCCCAGATCTCGTCGCCGATACCAAAGAAATCGGTGCAGGGGGCCAGATCACCGATCAGTTCAGGCGTCAGGCCGCCTTCGGCCACGACCGGAACTTCGATCATCTCGGACCACCATTGGAACAGATCCTTTTCGGCGCGGGTTCCGTCGCCCAACGTGGCAGTGCCTACGGGGCCGAAGGCCACATAATCCGCGCCGTGTTCGCCCGCCGTCATGCCGTCATGGCTGGACGCGCCGCAGAAGCTTCCGACGATCGCGTCCGCGCCCAGTTCCTTGCGCGCGGCACGGACCGAGCGCGCGCCGTCATCCAGATGCACCCCGTCCAGCCCCAGACGTTGCGCCAGCAGCACGTGGTTCGAGATAACGATGGCCACGTCGCGGGCGTGGGCCACCTCGCGGCAGGCATCAGCAGCACGGGCAATGGTATCTTCGTCGTTGCCAGCCAGCGCCAGGCGGATGCAGGCGATCTCGGCCCCGTCCAGAACCGAGGCCAGTTTGGCGGGGAACGTGCTCAGCTCGATCGTCGGAGGCGTGATCAGGTAAATCTGCGGCTGCTCGGGGGTGTCCATGGGCGCGTCCTTCGGGTTTCAGTCTTTGGCGCGGTTTAGCGGATTGCGGCGGGGAAGCAAACTTTTATGGCTGAGGCCGCGCAAATAACACCCCCAACGCCTTGCCCTGCAAGTGCCTGCCGATTACAGCAGGCCAAGTTTTCATAAGGTGAACCATGCCCAGCGACAAATCCCAGCCTTCCTTCGTGCTTGTTCGCCCGCAGATGGGTGAGAATATCGGTGCCGCGGCCCGGGCGATGTGGAACTTTGGGCTGGACCGGATGCGCATCGTGGCGCCCCGTGACGGCTGGCCGAACCCCAAGGCGGTGGCGATGTCCAGCGGTGCGGGCCGGTTGCTGGACGAAGCGCAGCTGTTTGACGATCTGGCCGGATCGCTGGCCGACAGCACTTTTGTCTTCGCCACCACTGCACGGCAACGCGGGCTGACAAAACCCGTCTACAGCCCCGAGCGCGCCATGCAGATCGCCGCTGAAAAGGTAGCGGCGGGCGAAAAGGTTGCGGTTCTGTTCGGCCCCGAACGCGCGGGGTTGGAGAACGAAGACATCGCCAAGGCAAACGCAATCATCTCGGTGCCTGTGAACCCGGAATACGCGTCGCTGAACCTGGGCCAATGCGTCTTGCTGACCGCTTACGAGTGGATGCGCCAGACCGGCGACGTGGTGCATGAATCCACCGATCTGGGCAAGGGCGACTGGGCCACGGGGATCGAAGTCGAAAAACTGGTCGAGCACTACGAGGACCGGCTGGAAGAGGCCGGGTTCTTCTACCCCCCAGAAAAGGCCGAGGGCATGAAGATCAACCTGCGCAACCTGTGGTCGCGGATGCGGATGACGCGGGCCGACGTGCAGATGCTGCACGGGATCATGCGGCAGATGGTCCGCTGGAAAGACAAGGGCTGAGGCTGGACCTATCTTCCACCACACCCTAGCTTGCGACGAAATCAGGACATGAGGACAGCATGAGCGGTAAGCGCAGCATCTTCGAAGAGGTCTCGGACACGGAAAAACAACAGGCGGTTCAACCCGGTATGATCGACCGGGGGCGTGGCGGCGCGCGCAAGGCAATCCGTGCCTGGCTGATGATCCTGTTTGCCCTGGTCGTCGTGATGATCACAGTCGGCGGCCTGACGCGTCTGACTGACAGCGGGCTGTCGATCACCGAATGGCGCCCGATCACCGGAGCAGTTCCACCGATGTCCGAGGCCGACTGGCAGGCCGAGTTCGACAAGTACAAGCTGATCGACCAGTGGCGCATTCAGAACCAGTGGATGCAGCTGAGCGACTTCAAAACCATCTACTGGTGGGAATGGGGGCATCGCCAACTGGGCCGCTTGATCGGGCTGGTCTGGGCCGCCGGTTTTCTGGGTTTCCTCGTGGCCCGCAAGATACCCACGGGTTGGACAGGCAAGCTGCTGATCCCCGGCCTTTTGGGCGGTCTCCAGGGTGCTGTCGGCTGGTGGATGGTCGCTTCGGGCGTGACGCAGGGCGAGGGGATGACCGCCGTCGCCAGCTATCGCCTGGCCACCCATCTGGGACTGGCCTTCGTTATTCTCGGGTTCCTCGCTTGGTATATTTTCGAGCTCGGCCGGGAAGAACGTGACCTGATGCAGGCGCGCCGCATGAAGGAAGCGAAATTGTTCTCGCTGTCCACGGGCCTCATGCATTTCGCCTTTTTGCAAATACTCATTGGCGCGCTTGTCGCCGGGATCGACGCCGGACGGTCTTATACCGACTGGCCGCTGATCGGCGGGCAGCTGCTGCCGCCGGACGCCACCGCACTTGAACCGATGTGGCGCAATTTCTTCGAAAGCCCGGGGCTGGTACAGTTCATCCACCGCTGCGTGGGCTATGCCTTGTTCGCCTTTGGCATCTTCGTCTGGCGCCGCGGCAGCAGCAGCGCGCATCCTCAGACGCGCTTCGCCGTCAATGCGGCTTTTGCGGCCCTGTCGGTGCAGTTTGTCGTCGGTATCGTAACCGTCGTCTACGGAGCGCCCTGGCAGATCGCCATCTTCCACCAGTTCATGGCCGTCGTCGTCTGGACTCTGATCCTGCGCGCACGGTTCCTGACTGCATATCCAATCGCAACATCTGTGCGCGGAGTAAAATAACATGACCGCTTTCGATGAACTGATGGCTTTTCAGCGTGACACCTCGGCATTGGGCCAGATTGCCGGTCGGCTTGGCTGGGATCAGGAAACCGTCATGCCGCGTGGGGCCGCACCTCAACGTGCCGAAGAAATGGCCGCTATCGAGGCGGTCCTTCATGCGCGTCGTGCAGATCCACGCGTGGCAGAGTGGCTGGATCAGGCGGCCCCACAGGATGAAGTCGGAAAGGCGCAGCTTCGGGAAATCCGGCGCGCCTATGATCGGGCGGTCAAGGTGCCTGCCGATCTGGCTACGGCGATTGCCCGAATTACGTCCGCCGCACAGGGAACATGGGCCCAGGCGCGCGCGGATGAAGATGTCTCGGCGTTCCTTCCGGTGCTGGAAGAGGTCGTATCGCTGAAGCGTCAGGAAGGTGAGGCGCTGGCACAGGGCGGAGACGTCTATGACGCCATGGTCGAGGATTATGAACCCTATACGACCGGCGCTCAGATCGCGGCCATTTTCGATGAGATGCGCCCACGTCTGGTGGCCTTGCGCGCGGCCGTACTGGATCGCCCGGAACCTGCCGCGCTGAGCGGCAGCTTTGATGAGCTGATCCAGATGCAGCTTGCGCAAAAACTGGCGATTACCTTCGGCTATGACCTGAACAACGGCCGTGTGGACAAGGCGGTTCATCCGTTCAGCTCGGGTTCGGGTCTGGATGTGCGCATCACCACGCGAACCAGCGAAACGGACCCGTTCAACTGCTTTTATTCCACCATTCACGAGGTCGGCCACGCCGCTTACGAACAGGGGATCGACCGCGACTACCTGCTGACGCCACTGGGGCGTGGCGTATCCATGGGTGTGCATGAAAGCCAAAGTCGGATCTATGAAAACCAGCTTGGCCGTTCGCGTGCGTTTACGGGCTGGTTGTTCGATCAGATGAAAGTCGCATTCGGCGATTTCGGAATTGCCGATGCAGACGCGTTCTATGCCACCGTCAACCGGGTTCACAACGGCTATATCCGCACCGAAGCCGATGAAGTGCAATACAATCTGCACATCATGCTTCGCTTCGATCTTGAGCGCGCTTTGATGGCCGGAGACTTGCAGGTCAACGAACTTGAGGCGGCCTGGAATGACCGCTTCAAGGCTGACTTCGGTTATGCGGTCGACAAACCGTCGAACGGCTGCTTGCAGGATGTGCACTGGTCGGTCGGGCTGTTCGGGTACTTCCCGACCTATTCGCTGGGCAATGTCTATGCAGGATGTCTGTATCAGGCCCTGCGAGCGGCGGTGCCGGGGCTGGATGACCAACTGGCAGACGGCGACACATCTGGCGCAACTGCTTGGCTGCGCGAACACGTCCAGCAGCACGGCGGGCTTTATGCCCCGCGCGAGATTATCCGACGGGCAAGCGGCATTGAGCCGGGTCCCGAACCTTTGCTGGGATATCTGGAACAGAAATTCAGCGCGATATATGGGCTGTGAAAGCACGGAGCGGCAACTGAACGGTAAGGCTCATTGCTCTTTGCATTGCAGCAATGGCTCTGGTTTTGGCACTCAAACCAGCGCGACCTGCGGAGAGCTTTTCACATCTGTACCGAGCACAGGAATGTGGCGGCGTGGGTGCCCCATGTATGGTTTCAGGGCGGCAATACAGTGTATTGTTTCCGAAGGGCGAAGGACCATTTCCGGCCGTGATCTTTCTTCATGGATCGCGCGGAACGGGGCAGCGGGTGATTCAGAGTGCATTTCTTGTCAAGCCGATACTGGAGCGCGGGTATGCCATTGTCGTTCCGACCGCGCTGGAAATTGAATACCGAAACGGCCCGGGTACAAGGTGGGTTTGGAATGACGCATATTATGGCCGGGATGATTTTGAGTTCATTGCCAATATGCTTGAGGACGTGTTAGCTCGATTCCCCGTTGATCCGGCGCAGATCGTAACCACTGGCCATTCCCGAGGCGGATCCTTCGCTTGGTATCTTGCCTTTGCAGATATTGACCCACGTTTAAAAGCATTCGCCCCTATTGCTGGAACACCGGTGCGTGGCAAGCCTGGGGATTGTGCTTCAGCGGACTTCGATTTCGATATGTTCTATAGCCATGGTCATGACGACACGGTTATTCCATTCGCCGGTTCCGGGTCTTCGTGGTCCGATCCGGGATATATGGGTGCAGTTGAGGCTACGTTAACGCTCGCATCTTCTGCAGGCTGCCAAAAGGATGAAGTTGTTGAGACAGATAGCCATGATCAGCGCATTCTAAGCGGTTGTAAAACCGGTTCGACCGTTTCGGTGATCGGTTATGAGGCCGGGCATGGCGTTCCAAGTGGCCGGAGCGATCTGATGCTTGACTGGTTTGAGACGGTGAATGCTTTGGAATAGGGGGCTTCCAACGCAAAACTGGTCTGGTGGATATGGAGAGGTGGACGCGGGAGGGTCTACGGCTTCACTCGCGACTCTATCTTTGGGGGGCCGCTTTCTTTCATTCTGACCAAAATTTTTTACTGAACAAATGCGCGCAGGTTATCCTAAACGACCTGAACCAGTTCGATTCGGGCCGCGACCGCCGCAAAAAACAATACGCTGCCCAGCAGCACAAATACGTGCCAGATCGTGTTGTGGAACGGCAGCCAGTCCAGCAGGTAGAAGGCGACCCCGGCCGTGTACACGAGCCCTCCGGCAATCATCAGCGTGACGATTGTGGGGGACAGGTCAGCCAACATGGATTGCCCGGCCCAGACCACCGCCCAACCCATCAATAGGTATAACGCAAGCCCGAACCAACGGAACCGGTTTGGGTCCAGCATCTTGAGAACCGACCCAAGCGTCGCCGAAGACCACAATCCGAGTAGCAGCCCCGGGGGCTGAGCACCGGACAACAGAAGAAACGGCGTATAGGTCCCAGCGATCTTGACGTAGATGCCAGAATGATCGAGGCGCTGCAGAAACCCGCGCCATTCCTCGTTTTCGACCATGTTGTACAAGGCGGAAAACGTGAGCATGAGTATCAGCGTCACCCCGTAAACCGAGGCACCCAGAACCGCAGATTGATCATACCGGTAATAGATGGTCATTGTGATCAGCAGGGGTACGGCAACCAACGCACTTGAGACACCGAGCACATGGACCACACCGTCGCTGATCCGTTCCGTGCGACTGTAAGCTGGTCGGATATGCGCAAAAGACCACATATGAAAAGGCTAGGCGGCAGAATGGCTTCGGGCAAGCAGATCATCCCGAGAGTTGTCGATATCGTGATCCAGAATGACAAAACGCCCGCAGGGCGAGCGTTTTGTTTCAGATCCGTAATTGAGCGTGAGGGCTATTCTTCGGTTTCCTCATCACCCTGATCGGCGATCCGGGCGACGCTGACGACCTCTTCGCCCTTGCCGGTGTTGAACACCTTGACCCCGCCGGCACTGCGGGACCGGAACGAGATGCCGTCGACCGGAACCCGGATCGACTGACCCTTGGAGGTGGCCAGCATGATCTGGTCGTCGATTTCGACCGGGAACGAGGCCACCAGCGGGCCGCCCCGCATCGCCTTGTCCATCGCCATCACGCCCATGCCGCCACGACCGCGCACCGGGTAGTCATGCGACGAGCTGAGCTTGCCCGATCCTTTGGCCGTGATGGTCAGGATCAGGTTCTCGGCCGCCGACATCTCGGCATAGCGTTCCTGCGGCAGGATGCTGTCGGCATTGCCGCCATCCTCGTCGGTTTCGGTGTCATCGGTCACGCCGGCCATCAGGCGACGCATCTTCAGATAGGCGGCGCGCTCGTCCGGGGTGGCCTCGAAATGGCGGATCACCGACATCGAGACCACACGGTCGCCCGCGTTCAACCGGATGCCGCGCACGCCGGTCGATTTGCGCCCCTTGAACACCCGCACGTCGGTTGTGGAGAAACGGATCGCCCGGCCGGAATTGGTGACCAGCATCACGTCGTCATCGTCCGAGCAGATGCGCGCGTTGACCAGTTCCACGCCCTCGGGCAGGTCCATCGCGATCTTGCCGTTGCGCTTGACGTTGGTGAAGTCGCTCAGCGCGTTGCGGCGCACGTCGCCGGCGCTGGTGGCGAAGACGATCTGAAGGTTTTCCCATTCCTCATCCGGCACATCGACCGGCATGATCGCCGCAATCGAAACACCCGTGGGTATCGGCAGGATGTTGACGATCGCCTTGCCCTTGCCGGTGCGCCCCGATTGGGGCAGGCGCCAGGTCTTGAGCTTGTAGACCATCCCGTCGGTGGTGAAGAACAGAAGCTGGGTATGCGTGTTGGCCACGAAGAGGGTGGTGACCACGTCCTCTTCCTTGGTCTGCATGCCCGACAGCCCCTTGCCGCCGCGCTTTTGCGCGCGGAAATCGGCCAGCGGGGTTCGTTTGATATAGCCGCCGGAAGTGACGGTCACGACCATGTCTTCGCGTTCGATCAGGTCCTCGTCTTCCATGTCGCCGGACCAGTCGACGATCTCGGTGCGGCGCGGTACCGCGAACTGTTCGCGGACGCTGCGCAGTTCATCAGCGATGATGCCCATGATGCGTTCGCGCGAGGACAGGATATCCAGGTATTCCTTGATCTTGGCGGCCAGCTCTTCCAACTCGTCCGTGACCTCTTTGACGCCCAGTTGCGTCAGGCGTTGCAGGCGCAGGTCAAGGATGGCACGGGCCTGAACCTCGGTCAGGTTGTAGGTGCCGTCGTCGTTCATCTTGGAAAGCGGGTCGTCGATCAGGCGCAGATAGCTTTCGATCTCGGCCGCGGGCCAGCGGCGGGTCATCAGCTTTTCGCGCGCCTCGGCCGCGTCGGCCGAGGACCGGATCGTGGCCACGACCTCGTCCACGTTCGAGACCGCAACGGCCAGACCGCACAGGACATGGCTGCGTTCCCGCGCCTTGCGCAGGTCGTATGCGGTGCGGCGGGCAACGACATCTTCGCGGAAGTCGATGAAGCTGGTCAGGAAGCGGCGCAGGGTCAGCTGCTCGGGGCGGCCGCCGTTCAACGCCAGCATGTTGCAGCCGAACGAGGTCTGCATCGGCGTGAAGCGGTACAGCTGATTCAGCACCACCTCGGGTGTCGCGTCGCGCTTCAGCTCGACCACCACCCGTACGCCGTTGCGGTCGGATTCGTCCTGAACATGGCTGACACCTTCGATGCGCTTTTCACGCACCGCTTCGGCGATCTTCTCGATCATCGAGGCCTTGTTCACCTGATAGGGGATCTCGTCCACGACGATGGCATAGCGGTCCTTGCGCAACTCCTCGACGCGGGTCTTGGCACGGATGATGACGCTGCCGCGGCCTTCCAGATAGGCCTTGCGCGCGCCGGATCGGCCCAGCATCACGCCGCCTGTGGGGAAATCGGGGCCGGGGACGTATTCGATCAGCTGTTCGCTGGTCAGGTCCGGATCGTCGATCAGCGCCAGCGTCGCGTCGACCACTTCGCCCAGATTGTGCGGCGGGATGTTGGTGGCCATGCCGACCGCGATACCGCCGGCGCCGTTGACCAGCATGTTGGGGAACCGCGCGGGCAGGACGGTAGGTTCCTTGTCCTTGCCGTCATAATTGTCCTGGAAATCGACCGTTTCTTTCTCGATATCCGCCAGCAGGGCGGCGGCGGGCTTGTCCATGCGGACCTCGGTGTAACGCATGGCCGCCGGGTTGTCGCCGTCCATCGAGCCGAAATTGCCCTGACCATCCAGCAGCGGCAGCGACATCGAGAAATCCTGAGCCATCCGCACCAGCGCGTCATAGATCGCGCTGTCGCCGTGCGGGTGATACTTACCCATCACGTCACCCACCGGACGGGCCGATTTTCGATAGGGTTTGTCATGGGTGTTTCCGGTCTCGTGCATCGCATAGAGGATGCGCCGATGTACCGGTTTCAAACCGTCGCGCAGATCGGGGATCGCGCGGGACACGATGACCGACATCGCATAGTCCAGATAGGACGTGCGCATCTCGGATTCGATCGAGACCGTCGGGCCGTCATAGACAGGGCGCTCGGGCGGGGTTTCATCCATGTTTTCTGGGATTTCTGGCGTATCGCTCACGTAAACTGCCCGTATTTTGTGCTGGGTCTATATCTTGTGGATGCACCTTATCAGACCCGGCACATAAGGTGCAAGCAAGCAGCGCTTCCCGAGGTCCGAATCCTTGGTAACATCCAAGTAACATATTGTTATCTAAGTATTAGGGGGTTTTCGTGCTAGCCTGAGAATACCGTGCAACAAACCGGAGGTCTGTATGAAGACAAGTGAAACCGAATTGATGCTCAAGGGCTATGGCCTGACAACGGCCGAGTTTTTCTATCACATGCCCGATTACGTCCACGTCCTGAATACCTTCATTTGGCAGGAATATGACCTTGCGCCGGATCATCCCAAACTGTTCGAATTCATCGAGTTTTGGCAACGAGAAATCGAAGGGCCGCTGCATTCCGTGAAATTCACGCACCGCAAGATGATCGCACCGGGCGAGTGGCGCAACATGGTTGGCGAGTTTCGCGTGAACTGAGTGACCGGCCAGGTCCGACTGCGTTTCGGAATTCCTGTTCCCATTTGAGGCAAGTCGCGTATGGTGACTGCCAATCTGATGGTATCACAGGAAAAACCATGACCAGAGCCATTCTCTTTGTTGCCGCGCTTTGCATAAGCAGCCCTGTTTTGGCCGAGGGTGTTCTGGACAAGATCAAGAAAGGTGCCGAGAGCGTCGGGAAGACGATCGACAAAGGCGCCGAGGCGGTTGACGATACGATCACGTCCACCTCGGAGCTGCTGTCCAACGAGGCAACGCCCGAAGAGACGCGCGCAAAGCTTGACGCGATGGCAGGCGAGATTTTGGATCAGCTTTTGGCGGAAAACCCCGATGCGCGGCCACTCTATGACGTCAGTTCCGGATATGCGGTGTTCGACTCTCGTAAGGTTACAGTATTCCCTGTGTCGGCGGGCTATGGCCGGGGTGTGGCGGTGTCGAAAGACACCGGGCAACACACATACATGAACATGGGAACAGGCGGTGTTGGCGGTGCCATCGGCATCGGCGGTTTCGAGACCAAATTCGTGATCCTGTTCGAAACCCCTGCTGATCTGGATAAGTTCATAAACCAGGGCTATGACGCGACCGCAGAAACAGGGGCCATGTATGGCGAGGACAAAACGGGCGAAACCCTGCGTTTTACGGACGGACGCTCGTTCTTCGTTCTCAACAAAAAAGGCTGGCGCGTATCGGCTGGCGCGTCGGGCACCAAGTTCTGGAAATCGCCCGAGTTGAACTGATCAGCCAGAACAACTGGCCCCGCCCAAAACGCAGAACTTTGCGCAATGAGGGTGGTTCAGATACACGTCCACCTCGGCCTCGGCCAGGGTATGGCCCATCTCGAACTCGGGCTCGTAGGGCAGCAGGGTGCAGGCCAGGACAGCAGGTTTTTCGGCCCCCTTGCGTTTGACCACCATACGGGCGCTGGCGCACATGACGTCGTTGGGGGATTTGTCCAGAATTCCCCAGCAAGCGGAGGTGATTTCGGGAACCTCGACAGTTTCGTCCATTTCGGGGAACAGAACGGTCCGAGCCGGGTTCTGCGGGTCAATATCAAATCCGTGCTCGGCAAAGAACCTGGCATAGCCCGCACGGCTTTCCGCATCTGAATCCCCCCAGACCGTACGCCCGGCGATGGCCATGTTGAATCCGTGGTCGCGCAACCATTCCATCCCGGCCAGGGTTTTGTCGAAACTGCCGTCGCCGCGTTCTTCATCGTGCAGGGCCGGGCGGAAGTGATCGACCGAAATGCGCAGAGTCAACATGTGGTTGAATTCCTTTTGCAACCCCAGCAACCCTTCGCGCATTTTGCGGCGCATCATCGGCGCCATTGCGTTGGTCAGGATCAGAACCTTGTACCCGCGTTCCAGCGCGGCGTGTGTCATGTCGATCATGTCAGGGTTCATGAACGGCTCACCGCCCGTGAACCCGATTTCGTGCACGGGCCAGTTGCGGTCTTCGATCTGATCCAGGTAGTTCCGGACCTCGTCAGCCGAGATGTAAACCAACGCGTCATTGGTCGGGCTGCTGGCGATATAGCAGTTCACGCATTCGATATTGCACAAAGTGCCCGTATTGAACCAAAGGGTTTCGGGCCGTGTCAGGGAAACCTTTGCGCGGGCCTGGCCGTCAGCTGTCACCGATTTGTTTTGAAACTTGCCGATATTGGCAAGCTGAGGGGCGTTGTCTTTCATTCCCGCATCCGGTTCTTTGAGGTCGTCGATCTGATCTAGCCCTTTGTCGCGGATTTGGTAAGGGTGACGCAGCGGTTCTGACAGAGTTTTGAACAGAGTGATTTCTTGCCGAATGGTTGCGCTAACATTGGACATGCCGGAAGGGGCGAGGTAAGGACAACTCATGGTTTCACGCGTCATACCAGTTGATCCCTTTGATCTGATCATTTTCGGCGGCACCGGCGATCTGGCGCAGCGCAAGATCCTGCCTGCGCTTTACCGTCGCTTTTGCGCCGGGCAATGGCATGAGGATGCAAGGATTATCGCCGCCGCGCGCGCGGGCCATTCCGCGGAAGATTTCCGACGGATGGTCGCAGAATCGCTTCACCGGCATGCTGCGGTCTGCGCTTCGGAGTCCCAGGGGGTGTCGCGTTTTCTACAGCGGGTCGACTATGTCCCGCTGGATGCAGTATCAACCGAAGGATGGGATCTGCTGGGTGAAAAACTGTCACCCAACCGTGTGCGCGCGTTCTATTTCTCGGTCGGCCCCAGTCTGTTCGGCCCCCTGGCCGAGCGGGTCCGGGCCTATGATCTGGCAACCGAAGATACGCGCATCGTGGTGGAAAAGCCGTTCGGGCATGACCTGAACAGCGCGCGAGAGCTGAATGCCACACTGGCTGCGCATTTTGATGAAAGCCAGATTTACCGGATCGATCATTACCTGGGCAAGGAAACCGTCCAGAACCTGATGGCTGTGCGGTTTGGCAATATGCTGTTCGAACCGCTGTGGAACAGCCAGTATGTCGACCACATCCAGATCACGGTTGCGGAAACCGTCGGTATCGAAGGGCGCGAAGAATACTATGAGCGCGCGGGTGCGATGCGGGACATGGTGCAGAACCACCTGATGCAGCTGCTGTGTCTGATTGCAATGGAACCCCCGGCAAAGTTCGATCCGGACGCGGTGCGGGATGAAAAGCTCAAGGTGATCCGGGCGCTTGATCCGGTGGAACCGCATCACATCGTGCGCGGCCAGTTTTCGGCAGGGCCGGACGGGCCGGGATACCGCGAATGTGTCGGCAATCCACGCTCGACCACCGAAAGCTACGTGGCGTTGAAGGCGCATGTCAGCAATTGGCGATGGGCGGGTACGCCGTTTTATTTGCGTACGGGTAAACGGCTGGTGGCGCGATCTTCGATTATCAATGTGATGTTCAAGGACGCACCGCATTCGATTTTCGGGGAAGAAGCCGGGCGTCACGCCAATGCACTGTCGATCCGGTTGCAACCCAATGAGGGAATCACACTTAAAGTGACGATCAAGGAACCGGGGCCGGGCGGGATGCGGTTGATCGACGTGCCTTTGGACATGAGTTTTGCCGAAGCGCTGGGGCCCGAGAATCAAGACCCGCCAGATGCTTACGAACGCCTCGTCATGGACGTGATCCGGGGCAACCAGACGCTGTTCATGCGTGGGGACGAGGTCGAGGCCGCATGGGCCTGGACTGATCCGATCATCGCCGGATGGCTGGCGCGTGGGGACGTGCCCAAACCTTATGACAGCGGCAGCACCGGACCGGGCGACGCCGAGCTGCTGATGAAACGCGATGGTCGCCGCTGGCAAGGAATAAAGCCATGAACATTCAGGAATATGCCGATCGGGAAATGCTTGCCATCGATGTGGCAAACGCGTTGGCGGGTGAGCTTGAGACCGCTTTGTTGCACAACGACACGGTTGCGTTGGCTGTCCCCGGCGGGACAACACCGGGGCCGATTTTTGACAGTCTGTGCGCCGCTGATCTCGAGTGGGACCGCGTGCGCGTTCTGCCTACGGATGAGCGCTGCGTACCGGCTGATCACGAACGTTCGAACGAACGGCTGATCCGGGAGAGACTGCTGACCAACCGGGCATCCGTGGCGCAGTACATTCCACTCTATGTACCGGGCGCAGAGCCTGAAGCGGCTTTGCCAGAGGTTGAATCGCTGATCGCGCCGGTACTGCCATTGTCGGTTCTGGTCCTCGGGATGGGCGAAGACATGCACACGGCCTCATTGTTCCCCGGAATGGACGGGCTGGATAAGGCCCTCGACAGCCAGGCGCCGACCCTGATCGTTGCCCGGACCGATGTTCAGCCAGAGCCCCGGATTTCTTTGACGGCCCCTGTTCTGGACGGGGCTTTGTCGAAACACTTGGTCATCTACGGGCAGGCAAAACGAGACGTTTTGGAAAAGGCCATGTCGATGCCGCCGGAAGAAGCACCGATCGCCGCCGTTCTCAGTGGCATGACGGTTCATTGGGCGGAGTGAGGCAATGCATCTGAATGCTTTGAAGGCGCTTGCAGCGGCTGACCGCCGTATCGTCGATTTGTTCGCAAAGGATGCAAGCCGGGCCGGGTCGTTTTCAGCCTCAACAGGGGATATGCTGTTCGATTATTCGAAAACGCAGATCGATGAAGACGTGCGCGCGGCGCTGCTGCAATTGTGCGAAGATGCCGGGCTAGCGACGCGGCGCGACGCCATGTTTGCCGGGAAAAAGATCAACGAAACCGAAGGGCGCGCGGTGCTGCACACCGCCCTGCGCAACCTGGATGGCGGGCCCGTCGAGGTGGACGGTCAGGATGTCATGCCCGGGGTTCTGGACACGCTGCAACGGATGCGCGTCTTTGCCGAGGAGGTGCGTGGCGGCGCCATTGCAGGGGCAGGGGGCAGTTTCACCGACGTGGTGAATATCGGCATCGGGGGATCCGACCTTGGCCCGGTGATGGCCACGCACGCACTGGCCCCTTATCACGATGGTCCGCGGGTGCACTACGTCTCGAACGTGGATGGGGCCCATATCGCTGATACGTTGCGCCAGCTGGACCCGACACGGACGCTGGTGATTGTCGCGTCGAAGACATTCACCACGATCGAAACGATGACCAATGCGCGAACGGCCCGCGCCTGGATGTCCGAAGGCGGAGGTGATCCGTCCCGCCAGTTTGCGGCCGTATCCAGCGCGCTGGACAAGACGCAGGCCTTCGGCATTCCCGAGGCGCATGTTTTTGGTTTCGCCGATTGGGTGGGCGGGCGCTATTCGGTCTGGGGGCCGGTCGGATTGCCGGTCATGATTGCCGTCGGTTCGAATGCATTTGATGCGTTTCTGCGGGGCGGGCAGGCGATGGATCTGCATTTCCGCTCGGCGGATTGGGTTGAAAACATGCCTGTGATGCTGGCGCTCGTCGGTATATGGCACCGTCAGGTTCTGGGTTGCACCAGCCGGGCCGTGCTGCCCTATGATCAGCGTCTGTTGCGTCTGCCCGCATATCTCCAGCAGTTGGAAATGGAATCGAACGGCAAATCCGTCGCGATGGACGGATCTTCGCTGGCCGTCCCTTCGGGGCCAGTGGTCTGGGGTGAGCCGGGCACCAACGGTCAGCATGCGTTCTATCAGCTGATCCATCAGGGCACGGATGTCATTCCCTGCGAATTCATGGTCGCCGCCGAAGGGCACGAACCCGAGTTGACCCACCATCACCGCCTGCTTTTGGCCAACTGTCTGGCCCAGTCAGAGGCTTTGATGCGTGGTCGCTCTTTGGATGAAGCCCGTGAGCGTATGGCGGAGAAAGGCCTTGATGGCGACGAACTTGATCGGCAGGCGCGACACCGGGTGTTCCCGGGCAACCGCCCCTCTACAACGCTGATGTATCCGAAACTCACACCGTTCGTTCTGGGGCAGATTATCGCGCTGTACGAGCATCGCGTGTTTGTCGAAGGCGTTCTGCTTGGCATCAATTCCTTTGATCAGTGGGGGGTGGAGTTGGGCAAAGAGCTTGCCAACTCGCTTGGTCCTGTCGTGGAAGGTGTTGCGAGCGCTGAAGGTAAAGACGGATCAACAGCCGCATTGGTCGCCTATGCGCTGAAACACCGAAACTAAGAGCGAAAAAATGCCGCCCACGGCCGTGTTGGGCTGCATTCTTTTATTGTCAGACAATTAAATGATTGGCAGGGTTCCTCCGTAGGAAACGACTGTATTGACGCGTCGGGTCACACCCCAAGCCGTCAATGCAAGATGGATAAGGCAGAGGCCATCCAAGGTCTCGCCAAGGACGGGAGGATGTCCATGCTAGGACAGATGATGACGCAGCCCCTGCTGGTTTCGTCGCTGATCGATCACGCAGACCGCTGTCACGGCCAGACCGAGATTGTTTCGGTTGAAACGGACGGAACGGTCACTGAAACCAACTGGTCCGAGATTGCGGTGAATGCCCGACGGATGGCGTCGGCCTTGACGAATCTGGGGCTGGAACCGCAGGACAGGATCGGGACACTGGCCTGGAACAATCGGCGGCATCTTGAGATCTACTTTGCCACGTCGGGTGCCGGCTATGTCTGTCACACGGTCAATCCCCGCCTGTTCCCCGAGCAGCTGACCTTTATCATCAATCATGCCCAGGACAGGGTTCTGTTCTTTGATGCGACTTTTGTTCCGCTGGTCGCCGCGCTGCATGACGCTTTGTCCGAAGTTCAGCATTTTGTCCTCATGGGGCCGCGCAATGAAGAGGCTGCGGCTCAGGTTCCTGATCTGAAGTTCTATGACGAGTTGCTGGAGACCGGGGATGCAGGTTTCCAATGGCCTGAGCTGGATGAAAAGACGGCCTGCGGTCTGTGCTATACGTCGGGAACCACGGGCAACCCTAAGGGCGTGTTGTATTCCCATCGGTCAACACTGCTGCACAGTTTTGCATCGAACACACGGGATGTGATTGGATATTCAGCGATGGATGTTGTCATGCCGGTTGTGCCGATGTTCCACGTCAACGCCTGGGGGTCGCCCTACGCCTGCGCCATGTCGGGATCGCGGCTTGTGTTGCCCGGGCCGGATTTGCACGGCGAAGCGCTGGTCAATCTGATCGACACCTATGGCGTGACCTTGGCCATGGGTGTGCCGACCATCTGGCAGGGCTTGCTGGCCCATGCCGCGGCATGCGGAACCGAACTCAAAAGCCTTGAACGCACGGTTATCGGCGGCGCCGCGTGCCCGCCGTCGATGATCGAAACGTTCCGCGAAACCTATGGCGTTGACACGGTCCACGCCTGGGGCATGAGCGAGATGAGCCCGCTGGGCACGACGAATTATCC
Source organism: Ruegeria sp. YS9 (assembly GCF_024628725.1). Taxonomy (NCBI): domain Bacteria; kingdom Pseudomonadati; phylum Pseudomonadota; class Alphaproteobacteria; order Rhodobacterales; family Roseobacteraceae; genus Ruegeria; species Ruegeria sp. YS9. The sequence continues at coordinate 1,633,298 of NZ_CP102409.1, read as the reverse complement.
CTTGGCCAAACACCTGAAGCTGCCGCCGGAAGAACAGCACAAGATCCGCCTGAGCCAGGGCAGACCACCCTTTGGGGTCGAATTGAAAATCGTGGACGAAGATGGGAATGATCTGCCGCATGACGGTGAAACCCAGGGTGACTTGCTGGTGCGGGGCCACTGGGTTCTGGACAGCTACTTCCAGTTGCAGGATCAGAATTTGTTGCAGGATGGCTGGTTCGCCACCGGGGATGTGGCCACTTTGGACCCGGATGGCTACATGACCATTCGCGACAGATCCAAGGACATCATCAAATCCGGTGGGGAATGGATCAGTTCGGTCGAGCTGGAAAACATCGCCGTGGCCCACCCCCAGCTTGCGACGGCCGCCGTGATCGGTGTTCCGCATCCGAAATGGGATGAACGCCCCTTGCTGGTTGCAGTGAAAGCCGACGGTGAAGAGCCCGGCGAAGAGGATTTGCTTGCCTTTTTCGAAGGCAAAATCGCCAAGTGGCAGATCCCGGACAAGGTTGTCTTTGTCGATGCGCTGCCACTGAGCGCGACCGGAAAGGTATTGAAACGCAAGCTTCGGGCAGAGTTCGGAGACGCCCTGACAGGGTAGCGCGTGCGGATCTTGGAAAAATGGCTCCGGCGGTAGGGATCGAACCTACGACCAATTGATTAACAGTCAACTGCTCTACCGCTGAGCTACGCCGGAACGGTTCGCGCCGTATAGCAATCCGGTTTCCCAACGTCCAGAGGGTGCGTGTGTTTTTCAACGAAAAAATCCGGCAGAAACCGATGCGATTTTGAACGTCAATGCGGGTTTGGACGAAAGGGGAATTTGGCTCCGGCGGTAGGGATCGAACCTACGACCAATTGATTAACAGTCAACTGCTCTACCGCTGAGCTACGCCGGAACTGAGGCGCATATAGCAACCCCGATTCCGGACGTCCAGTGGTTAAGTACGAGAACCATCAAAATTTTTTGCTGTTTTAGCAAACCCGTCGAAAAACAGATGAAACTGACAGTGGGCCAATGGGCGCCACTTTGTTTTTTCCATTCAGATCAACGAGATGAGCGAAAACATTCCGCTCGGCCGCAGGCAGCAATGCCGCTGGCGTATCCGTATAGATACGCTCAGCCAGATGCCGTGCCGTGCCGTCTGCATCTTCCAGTGCGCTCAAGATCTGGGCCTCGCGGGTCTGGCGATGTGCAATCAGCCAGTCCAAACGTTCGGCAGGGCTGGTGATCGGTGCGCCATGGCCGGCGTGGAAAACCGACCAGTCGCGCGCGCGCAGCCGATGGCAGGCAGCCATGAAGTCGGTCAGATCACCATCCGGAGGAGACACCAACGAGCTGGCCCAACCCATGACATGATCCGCCGTGAAACAGATGTTCTGCCAGGCCAGGGCAATGTGATTGCCCAGATGGCCCGGAGTGTGAATGACCTCAAGCTGCCACCCGTCGCCATTGATAAACTCACCATCCACCACTTCGACATCAGGGCGAAACGTGGTGTCGATGCCTTCGCCGCCGCCGGTCAGCCCCTGCGCGGCAAGATCGGTCATGACGGCGCTGCGCCCCGCCGCAGGCCCACCATAAGCATAAATCGTCGCCCCTGTGCGCGCCGCCAGCGGAGCCGCCAGGGGGGAATGGTCCACATGCGTATGCGTGACAATGATATGGCTGATCCTTTGATCCGGCGCCAACGACTCCAGAATTGCGTTCAGATGTGCCTCGCTTGCGGGGCCTGGATCGATGACGGCAAGGTCGCGATCACCCAGCAGGTACGTGTTGGTGCCACGATAGGTCATCGGAGAGGGATTCGGAGCCAGAATACGCCGCAAACCCGGATGCAGTTCCTCTGGCTTGCCGACGGGCGGATCGAAATCATCTGATGCCTGCATTCTGTGCTCTTTCTCTTGTCCGGGCAGCCCGTTAGGTTTAGCGCATGTCTTCGCACTGGCTCAAACCTTATATGCCTCGCAGTCTCTACGCCCGGGCAGCGCTGATCCTGGTTTTACCTGTGATCGTGCTGTTGCTGGTCGTGGGAAACGCTTTCCTTCAAAGGCATCTTGAGGATGTCACCGGCCAGATGACGCGCGCGGCATCCCGCGAGGTGATGCTGATCACGACAATGATCGAGGACGCGGAAACGCAACAACAGGCGCTGGCGTCGATTCGTCCGGATTTGCAGGCCCTTGAAATAAAGGCCAGGTTTCTGGGCGTCAACGAACAGCCCGAGATCGGCGCGCGGCGATGGTATGATTTCATCGCACCGCAGGTCGAATCCGAACTGTATGCCAGATTGCCCAATCTTGACGCTGTGGCTTTGCCCAGCAGCAAAGAGGCGCGGGTCTATCTGAAGACGCATCTGGGGCTGCTGCAATTGACGTTCGATCGGCGCAGGTTGTCGCCCGCGGCCCCGCATCAATTGATCGTCACCATGGTGTTCTTTGCGGTCATCATGACGACGATCTCGTTTCTTTACATGCGGAATCAATTGCGCCCCATCACGCGCCTTGCTGATGCGGCCCAGGCATTCGGGCGGGGACGAATCGTTCCGTATTCACCCGGTGGAGCCATCGAGGTGCGCGCGGCGGGAAATGCGTTTCTGGACATGCGGTCCCGGATCGAACGCCAGATCGAGCAGCGGACGTTGATGCTGTCGGGTGTCAGCCACGATCTGCGCACCCCGCTGACGCGTCTGAAGCTTGGGCTGTCGATGTTGCCGGAAGACGAGGCCGCACCGTTGCAAAAGGATGTCACGGAAATGCAGTCCTTGCTGGATGCGTTTCTGGATTTTTCGCGTGGGGCTGCCGAGGGATCGGCGGAAGAGGTCCAGCCGGATGAATTTCTCCGCCAGATCGTGGATGACGCAAAACGGGCCGGACATCAGGCAGAGCTGATCGCGGTCGAGGGGCAGGGGACGGTCATGATACGCCCCATGGCTGTACGCCGGGCGGTGGAAAACCTGATTGGTAATGCCATGCGCTATGGCAGCCGGGCCGAGCTGAGCCTGTTTCTGAACGCGAAATCGATGCGCATCCGCGTTGAGGATGACGGCCCCGGAATACCTGCCGACCAACGCGCCGAGGCGGTAAAGCCTTTCACGCGACTCGACCCGGCACGCAATCAGAACAAGGGCAGTGGCGTGGGCCTGGGCCTTGCGATCGTGGCGGATGTCGCGCGCGCGCATGGCGGTACTTTGCGTCTGGGCAAAAGCGAACGTCTCGGCGGGCTCTGCGCGGACATTATTATCGGACGATAGACCCCCTGTTATGTCTTCGCATTGGGTTCAATTTTGTTAATTTGTCTGACCATGGCATCCTGTCCCAATAGTTTTTTGCTTTTTGGGGGGCGCATAAGATGGTTATCGCAGGATTCGTGAAATTGGCCGAAAGGGGGTTTGTCGGGTGCGCGACACTTGCGGCCCTGCTGCCTCTTTGGCAGTGGTATGACGAAACCGATGAAAGACGGGTGGAGCGTCTGACCGGTTTTATCGGGGCAGGCGATACATGTCTGAAATGGTTGCGGTCCGACCTGATCGAGTCGTTGGCATCCGAGTTGTGGCATGCGTCGCAGCAAGACGTGGTGGATGGCGACGAGGATCTGGCACCTCTTCCGGTTCAGGTGCGTGCCAATATGGCGATATTTTGCGCTGAAATGCTGGACTATTTGCAGAATGACTTCGGCAAGTTCGATGAGCCTCTCGCCTATGATTATTACATGATGATCATGGATGCTTCGTTCTGGGTCGATCCTGCTGAATTCGAGACGTATTTGGAGGCGGTGCATCAAGATCCGGGCCTGTCCGGCAGTTACGAGGATTACAGCTTTGGTGGGCGCGACGGCTATTCCTATGAATGGCAAGTAACCCAAGAGGAGCTCGACGCCTATTTTGGGTTGGAAGATTCGGACGGATAAGCCTGCGCATAACATCCAGACGGCAACAACCCACCCGGATGTTTCGGCGAAATGGTAGGCCCGGAGGGACTCGAACCCCCAACCAAAGCGTTATGAGCGCTCTGCTCTAACCAATTGAGCTACAGGCCCGCCTCGGCGCCTTGGGTATCACGGTGAACAGCCGCGTCAAGCCTGACCGTTGCAACAAACGCCACAATCGACTAACCCGCCCGCAAAGCTTTCTTGAGGGATCGAACATGACAGCGGGTAAAAACGGAATCACCTATGCCGATGCAGGTGTGGATATCGACGCGGGCAACGCCCTGGTCGATCGGATCAAACCCGCCGCCAAGCGGACCAACCGCCCCGGTGTGATGAGTGGCCTGGGTGGATTCGGCGCGCTGTTCGATCTGAAGGCTGCCGGGTACCAGGACCCGATCCTGGTCGGTGCGACGGATGGTGTAGGCACCAAGCTGCGGATCGCGATTGATACCGGTGTCGTGGACGGGGTCGGGGTCGATCTGGTGGCCATGTGCGTCAATGACCTGATCTGCCAGGGGGCCGAGCCGCTGTTCTTCCTCGACTATTTCGCGACCGGCAGGCTGGATACCGATACGGCGGCACGGATCATCGAAGGGATTGCCGAAGGCTGTGCGCAGTCTGGCTGCGCCCTGATCGGTGGTGAAACCGCCGAGATGCCGGGAATGTATCCCGATGGCGATTTTGATCTGGCCGGTTTTGCGGTCGGTGCGATGGAACGCGGCGCAGAACTGCCCGCGGGCGTTCAAGCCGGCGACGTCCTTTTGGGTCTGGCCTCGAACGGGGTGCATTCCAACGGCTATTCGCTTGTGCGCAAGCTGGTCGAACTGTCCGGTCTGGGCTGGGACGCGCCATCACCCTTTGGTGAGGGCAACCTGGGTGAGGCGTTGCTGACGCCCACACGCCTCTACGTGAAACCGGCTTTGGCAGCGGTTCGTGCGGGTGGTGTGCACGCGCTGGCGCATATCACCGGTGGTGGGTTGACCGAAAATCTTCCGCGCGTGCTGCCCCAAGGGCTGGGGGCCCGGATCGATCTGGACAGCTGGAATCTGCCCCCTGTCTTTGGCTGGATGGCGAAGACCGGCAGTATCGTTGAGGCGGAAATGCTCAAGACCTTCAATTGCGGAATCGGCCTTATCGTCGTGTGCGCCGCAGACAAGGCGGATGACCTGTCGGCCCTGCTGGCGGATGCCGGTGAAACCGTCGCTCGGATCGGTACCGTCACGGAAACGCCCGGCGTTGCTTATTCGGGCAAACTGCTGTGAGTCACAAGCGCGTCGCGATCCTGATCTCCGGGGGCGGATCGAACATGGTGTCGCTGGTTGACAGCATGACCAAAGATCATCCGGCGCGGCCCTGTTTGGTGCTGTCCAATGATGCGCAGGCAGGCGGGCTGAAAAAAGCTGCGGACCGTGGCATTCCGACCGCAGTGGTTGATCATCGCCCCTTCAAGGGGGACCGCGCCGCCTTTGAGGCCGAGCTTTTGAAGCCCCTGCAAGAGGCGCAACCCGACATTGTCTGTCTGGCTGGTTTCATGCGGGTGCTGACAGCGGATTTCGTGTCTCGGTTTCAAGGTCGGATGCTGAATATCCATCCTTCATTATTGCCAAAATACAAAGGGTTACACACTCATGCGCGCGCGATTGAGGCCGGAGATTCCGAACACGGCTGCTCGGTGCACGAAGTGACGGCGGCACTGGATGACGGCCCGATTCTGGGCCAGGCACGGGTTCCGATCCAAGCCGATGATACACCGGAATCGCTGGCTGCGCGGGTGCTGGTGTGGGAACACAAACTCTACCCCGAGGTGCTGCGGCGCTTTGCAGAAGGCAACAGGTCGCCCGTCCTGTTGCCGTGAACGCTCGGTGGGTGATTTACACCCGTGCAATAATCGGCCTATGGTCGTCGACAACGCTCGGGACGAGGACAAAAACGGGCAGGCACAAAAACAAGAGCGATACTAGTACGGCGCATGAAAACCCTGACGACGACGCAAGAGCTGGCCGATTTCTGCAAGGCCGCCGAAGGCTATCCCTATATTACGGTCGACACCGAATTCCTGCGCGAGCGGACGTATTACTCCAAGCTGTGCCTGGTGCAGCTGGCGGTTCCGTCCGAGGATGAAGACAGCGCTGTTCTGGTTGATCCGCTTGCCGATGGCTTGTCGCTTGACCCGCTTTACGATCTTTTCCGGAACGAAAGCGTGGTCAAGGTGTTCCATGCCGCCCGCCAGGACCTTGAGATTTTCTGGGTCGAGGCCGGCGTCTTTCCCAAGCCGCTGTTTGACACACAGGTCGCAGCGATGGTGTGCGGGTTTGGCGAACAGGTTGGCTATGAAACTCTGGTCCGGAAAATCTGCAAACAAGGCGTTGACAAGACCTCTCGGTTCACCGACTGGTCCCGGCGTCCTCTCACCGATGCTCAAAAAAACTATGCTCTGGCAGACGTGACGCATCTGCGCGGGATCTATGAATACCTGGCCGCAGAACTTGAAAAGACGCAGCGCAGCCATTGGGTTGCCGAAGAATTGCGGACGCTGACACAGCCTGCCACATATGACATCCGCCCTGAGGACGCATGGAAGCGGGTAAAGACGCGTACGAACTCGGCCAAGTTTCTGGCCGTAGTGCGGGAATTGGCGCAGTTTCGCGAAGCCTATGCGCAGGAAAACAACGTGCCACGGAACCGCGTATTCAAAGACGACGCGCTGATCGAGCTGGCATCGACCAAACCCAAAACACATTCGGATTTGGGCGGATCCCGCCTGTTGTTGCGCGAAGCCCGCAAGGGGGCGATCGCCGAAGGTATTCTGGCCGCAGTCCAGCGTGGCGTGAATTGCCCGCCCGACAAATTGCCCAAGGTCGACACTTCGCGCGACAAGCTCAAGGTCAATCCGGCGCTGGCTGACCTGCTGAGGGTTCTGCTGAAGTCCAAGACCGAAAGTTCAGGTGTGGCGGCGAAATTGATCGCCACAAGTTCGGACCTGGATCAGATTGCGGCCGGCGAGCGGGATGTTCCAGCCTTGTCGGGATGGCGGTTCGAGGTCTTTGGCGAGGATGCTCTCAAGCTGTGCGAAGGCAAGATTGCCCTGGCGGCCAAAGGACAGTCGGTCAAGGTCGTGTCCCTGTAACGGCGCTTACCGGCGCCGTGATTCCAGTGCGTTCTGCTGTCCGACCACGCGGACCAGCCGAATACCTTGCAGTTCCTGATTCGAGATATTGATGGCGTCCGATACCATCCGAGTACGTTCCGACCCTTGCGGTGTCTCATAGCTGGGGTAGTTCACGCGGAACACAAATTCCAAAGTTCCGTTCTTCTGGTTTTCTTCCTTTTCAACAGGAACCAGACGCGCATTGTACGCCCCCTGTCGGACAGCCGTGCCGGACGCATAGATGATCGCGCCGGAGGGGGTCGGGTCGATACGCAATTCGTCGATCTGACCAATTGGAATGCTGGTGTCTTCGGCATCGGGGCGTGAAAACAGACCGGTACCTTCGCTTTGCTTCGGAACCAGCGCGTCGGCGGCATTTGGGTCGGGCGGTGTTTCGGCTTCGACAGATCTGCTGGATCCGAACCAGTTTGACGGGTTCACCCGAGAGTCACGCCAGCTGCTGCATGCAGTCAGGGTCAGCGTGGCGATGATGAGAACGGACAGAGGTTTTTGCATGGACCCACAGACTTTCACACGAGTTCAGGCAATGGGTTAGCGCAATTTCTTCGCGTTGAAAAGCCACCGCGGGGGCTGGACAGTGGCCAGCGACCGGCTTAGGTCACAATTGTGAATGCAATCAAAGGATCACCGCATCATGGCCACGCCCGCCTTTGAAGAGATTGTCGAGGATTTCGAGTTTCTCGAGGATTGGGAAGATCGGTATCGCCATGTCATCGAGCAGGGCAAGGCAATGGAGCCGTTGGACGACGCATTCAAGGTTCCGGCGACAAAAGTGCATGGATGCGCCAGTCAGGTCTGGCTGCATCCGATGATCGATTCCGGCGTTTTCAAGTTCGATGGTGACAGCGACGCACTGATCGTGCGTGGCCTGATCGCTGTTCTTCGGGCCTTGTACAACGGTTTGCCCGTGGCCGAAGTTCCCAAAGTCGATGCGGGGGCTGAACTGGCACGCCTTGGGCTGAACGATCACCTGTCCGCTCAGCGCTCAAACGGCCTGCGGTCGATGATCGAACGCATACGGCAGGTCGCACAGGAGAACGCCTGACCTCATTTTGGGCGGTTTGCCCAGTCCGACAGCGTGTTTTCCAGATCGCCGTAACCGGTGAACCGGCGTTCGAATTCAAGCCCCATCCGGTCTGCGCATTCGCGCGCGCGTTCCGTCAGCTCTGGGCTGTCGATCTGGGCCTGATAGACAAGTTTGGTGTAATTGCCGAAATACATGTCACGCAGTTCCGGGTGGCGGTCCAGGCCAAGGGGCTTCCAGACAAAAGCGTCGAATTGCCGGGCCAGGAAATCTGTCAGATAGAAAGCGGTTGTTTCGTCTTCTCTGCGGTCCTCAAAGGCCTGGTTTCCTTCGAAGAAGGAATAGCAATGGGGGCCCTTCACCATTTCGACCCCAAGTTTTTCGCAGGCGGTCTGAAGCAGCCCCCCGGTCCCGCAATCGGCGTAAACGATGTAGATCTTGTCAAAATTGCCTTGATGCCTGGCTACGGCGTCTTCCACGGCCTGGGTGATCCGTTCCGGGTGAACGTGCAGGATCGCCGGCAGGCAGGTCAGAGCCATGTGATCCCAGCCATTCCTTGTTTTGATGTCCAGTATTTCGCGCGCAAGAGCGCCGCAGGCAATCAACAGGATGCTTCCCTTGCCTGTATCGTCATAACCTTTCGTGGTCAGGCTTGCATCATCTGGCAGGGATTCGTTTGACATCACTTGGTATCCTACGGGGCTGTTCCCATAGGAGGATGATTGCGGCCATTGGGCAAGCCCCGATCCGACATCTCATGTCAGGCTGCCGACGCATGCGCTTCGAACGCGGTCAACAGGGGCCGGGCCAGCGGGCCGTACGCGGCAAGCCCATTCAACGTCAGTTCCGGAAACAGCGACTGGATTTCCTGCCGTGCGGCGGAACCGAGACTGTCCCAGATTTGCGCGCCGGGATGAAAGCTCTCGCTCAGGCAATCTTCGGCCCAGAGCAGCTCGTGGTGATCGAACAGCAGGTGGATGTAGGTCACCAACCCTCCGGGCCGCAGCATGATGTCGGACCCGTTCACGAGATGTTTGGCAGGCGCCAGGGCTTCGCTATGTCCGGTGTGCAGCTCGAGACGCCAATCCCCAATCAGCATGCGGTGCTGTTGTGACACCATAAGGTCGCGCGTGTTTCCGATGGCGCCCGCTTTGAAAAGAACAGGCGCATGCGGACCCGTTGCCTTGACGGTTCGTCGCCCCATCCAACGCAGGGTTTGCAGCCCATGATCATGGGTTTCGATCCGGTCGCCAACGGACAGGGTATCAATCGGCCGCGCGCCTTGCTCGGTGCGGATCATCGTTCCGGGGGTAAAGCAGGGCACCAGATCCCAATCCTCACGGCGGGATGTCAGGCCTGAATACCGGTTTCCGGCAAGGCTGTTGAGCGTGATCGAGCGGACAGGGCCAGCCTCCAAAGCGGCTTGGTCCGAATTGTCCGAGAATTCCGGCATCAGATAGGTGTTGCCATCCACATCCTGCGCCACAACTGCGGTAATCCTGGCAGTTGATCCGTCAAAATAGGTGATCGTGGCGTTGTAGACCGAAGTGCCATCGAATGTCTGAGGCGGCCCGCCATCGATCGAAAACCGATCATTGGCCGACATGTTGTTCATGTTGTAGTACGAACCCGGATTGCCGACTGCGCTCCAGGTGACGCTGTTGTGAGCCAGCGGATCGTCGGACCCGCCAAAGGTTTTCCCCACAAGCGCCGAAGCGTTTTCAGCTGTGTTGTTGCCTTCGAAACTGTCGATATCGGCTAGCTTGCCGAGCGAGATGGCTGTGAACGTAGTCGGCACGAGACCCCCTTGCGATGTGGATGCCTCGTTCTTTTAGACCTGCTTTGATTTACAATTGGATAATCCGGATCTTCCGGTGACAAAGCGCTTCAGAATCGAAAAGGCCGCCCGGATCGGACGGCCTTTCAATCAATATTCTCCGGGTCTTAGCCAGCCAGTTGGTTGTGCTTGCGGCCCACGAATTCCTTGGCGGTTTCCACTGCAACAGCTGCGTCGCGGCAATAAGCATCCGCGCCGATGGCCTTGCCGAACTCTTCATTCAGGGGCGCGCCGCCGACCAGAACGATGTAATCGTCGCGGACGCCCTGTTCGACCATCGTGTCGATGACCACTTTCATGTAAGGCATCGTAGTGGTCAGCAGGGCCGACATGCCCAGAATGTCGGGTTGTTCGTTTTCCAGCGCTTCCAGGTAGTTTTCGACCGGGTTGTTGATGCCCAGATCGACAACTTCGAAGCCAGCGCCTTCCATCATCATCGAAACAAGATTCTTGCCGATGTCGTGGATGTCGCCCTTCACGGTGCCGATGACCATCTTGCCGACGCGCGGTGCTCCGGTTTCGGCCAGCAGCGGCTTGAGAATGGACATGCCGCCCTTCATCGCGTTTGCGGCCAGCAGAACTTCGGGGACGAACAGGATGCCGTCGCGGAAGTCATGGCCCACGATGGTCATACCGCCAACCAGAGCCTTGGTCAGGATGTCATAAGGTGTCCATCCGCGTTCCAGCAGGATGTTGGTGCCTTCTTCGATCTCTTCCTTCAGGCCATCGTAGAGATCGTCGAACATCTGCTCGACCAGTTCGTCATCATTCAGTTCGGACAGGACGATGTCTTCTTCGTCGGACATGGGGTGTTCCCTGTGCTGGGCGGGCAATCGGCCCGTGGTGGCATTTTTTCCGTTTTGGCCAAAACGTCGCATCCTGACTGTGACGATTGCGACGTCGGTCGTTTCGGGACCGACCTATAAGACAAAAAAAGCGGGGGCTCGATAGAAAAGTCTGCAAGATCATCCTGCGGAGTTTTCAACTCGCTTCAATCCGTTGGTGATTTGGCGGGGCTTGCGCCAAATTGGCGCCCCCTCTATGTTCGGGAGGGAACAAAAGAAGAACAAGCTGACATGAACATCGCGCGGACGATCAAGGCAAGAGGAACAACGACGAACGAAGCTGGTCGGTTTGAACGTTTTGTCACCACGGCAACCGAAGACGGGTGGGACATTGAAGAAGAATTGCCGCCGCTGCGTACCGAGACACGTGAAGAGGTTGCGCGCAGCGCTATTGCTTACAACCGATCCCCTGACTTGCCCTTCGATCGGTCGATCAACCCGTACCGGGGATGTGAACATGGCTGCGTTTACTGTTTTGCACGGCCCAGCCACGCGTATCTGGGGTTATCGTCAGGGTTGGATTTCGAAACCCGCCTGATCGCACGACCCAACATGGGACATGTTCTGCGCAAGGAATTGTCCGCCAGATCCTACAAAGTCGCGCCGATTGCAATGGGCACGAATACGGACCCGTATCAGCCGATTGAGAAAAAGCACATGATTACAAAGTCCTGCCTTGAGGTTTTGAGTGCGTTCAATCACCCGGTCGCAATCGTCACCAAGGGTACTCTGATAGAGCGGGATCTGGAGTTGCTTGCCGACATGGCAGGCCGGGGGCTGGTACGGGTTGGCATTTCGCTGACCACGCTGGATGCGGATTTGTCCCGCCGGATGGAACCAAGGGCACCGTCGCCACTTCGGCGGCTGCGCGTGATCCGAGCGCTGACGGAAGCGGGCATTCCGGTGCGCGTTATGACATCACCCATCGTGCCGGGGCTGACGGATCATGAACTTGAAAGCCTGCTGGAAGCCGGGAAAGAGGCTGGCGCGGATGCCGCTAGCTGGATCATGTTGCGCCTGCCGCGCGAGGTTTCGCAGCTTTGGCAGGGCTGGCTTGCCGATCATGAGCCTTCGCGGGCGGAAAAGGTCATGTCCAAACTGCGGGAAATGCATGGGGGGCGGGATTACGATCCGCGTTGGGGGCACAGAATGCGGGGCGAGGGTGAGTATGCCGGGATCATCGCTCAAAGGTTTTTGAAGTCCTGCAAACGTCTGGGGCTGTCCGTAAGATCGGCCCCGTTGCGTTGCGACTTGTTTGCGGTGCCGCCGCAGCCCGGAGACCAACTGAGCCTGTTCTGAGGTCATGCGCCCCGGCATGTCCGCTGCTGTCTTGCGCGGGAAAATACCGGGTCTTCGCGCTCTCATTGCTTGAGCCCAAACAAAAAGACCCCGGCAGTACCGGGGCCTTCGGAACAGATCTTCGTGAGGCGCGTATCAGCGATTTTCGATATCCACGTAATCGCGCAGCGTTTCGCCCAAGTACAGCTGACGCGGGCGGCCGATTTTGTTTTGCGGATCGGCGATCATCTCTTTCCACTGGCTGACCCAGCCAACGGTGCGCGACAGGGCGAAGATCGGCGTGAACATCGAAGTCGGGAAACCCATCGCTTCGAGGATGATGCCCGAGTAGAAGTCGACATTCGGGAACAACTTCTTTTCGGCGAAATACGGGTCTTCCAGCGCTTCGCGTTCCAGTTCCTTGGCAACCTGCAATTTCGGGTTGTCCTCAACGCCCAGCAGATCAAGAACTTCGTCTGCCGATTGCTTCATCACTTTGGCGCGCGGGTCGAAATTCTTGTAAACGCGGTGACCAAAGCCCATCAGGCGGAACGGATCGTTCTTGTCCTTGGCGCGGGCAATGAACTCGGGAATGCGATCAACTGTGCCGATCTCTTCCAGCATTTCCAGGCAGGCCTGATTTGCGCCACCATGAGCCGGACCCCAAAGGCAAGCGATGCCGGCGGCGATACAGGCAAACGGGTTTGCCCCCGACGACGACGCCAGACGCACGGTCGATGTCGAGGCATTCTGTTCGTGATCCGCATGCAGCGTAAAGATGCGGTCCATGGCGCGGCTGAGGATCGGGTTGACCTCATATTCCTCGGCAGGAACGCTGAAACACATGCGCAGGAAGTTCGACGCATAGTCCAGATCGTTGCGCGGATACACGAAAGGCTGACCGGTGTGGTACTTGTAGGCCCATGCAGCAATAGTCGGCATCTTGGCGATCAGACGATGCGATGCGATTTCACGCTGCTGCGGGTCCGAGATATCCGTTGAATCGTGATAGAAGGCCGACATCGCGCCGACGACGCCGACCATGATGGCCATCGGGTGCGCGTCGCGGCGGAAACCGCGATAGAAATACTGCATCTGCTCGTGCAGCATGGTGTGGCGTGTGATCGTGGTCTCGAATTTCTCAAGATCCTTTGCCGCCGGCAGTTCTCCGTACAGCAGAAGATAGCAGACTTCGAGGAAATGCGATTTCTCGGCCAGTTGGTCGATCGGATAGCCCCGGTGCAGCAGTTCGCCTTTTTCGCCGTTGATATAGGTGATGGTGCTGTCGCAGCTTGCGGTCGAAGTGAAGCCGGGATCGTAGGTGAAGACGCCGGCCTGACCATAAAGCTTGCGGATATCAATGACATCCGGACCAGCGGTCGGAGAATGAACAGGCAACTCGTACTCTTTGCCGTGAACGGTCAGAGTGGCTGTTTTGTTGCTTTCAGTCATGGTTGTCCCTTCTTCATTCATGCGCACGCCAGAGATACCTCCGGTGATACGGGCAATGACTGCGCGTGGACGCGCAGTCCGGGTGTAAGCGGAGCAGCGTTACCCGTTTATGAAGCTTGGGTTATTTCGCTGCTTCAGAAAGCCGCGCCAGGGTTTCTTCCCGTCCCAGCACAAGCATCATGTCAAAAACCGAAGGCGTAACGGCACGACCCGCCAGAGCGGCCCTCAGCGGACCGGCCAGCTTGCCGAACTTGAGCTCCTTTGACTCGGCAAAGGAATTCAGTGCCTCCTCCAGTTCGTTCCGCGACCAGCTAACATTTTGCAGATGCGGCGTCAATTCCGTCAGTATACCATCGGATACAGTTGCCAGCGCCTTTGCGGCTTTTTCATCCGGAGCGATCGGGCGGCTTGTCAGTGCAAAATGAGCCTTTTCAAGCAGTTCAGGGAAGGTGCGCGCCCGGTCCTTGAGGCAATACATCGCACGTTCCAGATCACTGGATTGTGTCTCAGTAAGGGGCGGAAGGTCTGCTGCGGCCAGATATGCTTCGATCTCTTGCCGCAATGCAGCATCGTCCGAGATTGCGATATGTTGTCCACACAGGTTTTCAAGCTTTTTCAGATCGAACCGTGCAGGGCTTTTGCCGATCCCATCCAGATCGAACCAGTCCTTTGCCTGCGCGTCCGTGAAAAACTCATCGTCGCCATGGCTCCAGCCCAGCCGGGCCAGGTAATTGCGCATCCCGGCTGCGGGATAGCCCATGGCCTGATACTCCTGCGCTCCAAGCGCACCATGGCGCTTGGACAGCTTCTTGCCATCAGGCCCGTGAATCAGCGGGATATGCGCCCAGACCGGAACGTCCCAGCCCATGGCTTCGTAGATCATCATTTGCCGCGCGGCATTGTTGAGGTGATCGTCGCCGCGGATGACATGGGTGACGCCCATGTCGTGATCGTCGACGACGACTGCCAGCATGTAGACGGGTGTTCCGTCCGAGCGCAGAAGAATCATGTCGTCCAACTGGTCGTTGCGGATGCTCACATCGCCCTGAACCTGATCGTGGATCACGGTCACCCCGTCCTGAGGCGCCTTGATGCGTATGGCAAAAGGTGCATCCGGATGTGTCGAGGGATCGGCGTCCCGCCATGGGCTGCGGAACAGGGTTGATTTCCCTTCGCTGCGCGCTTGGTCCCGGAAAGCCGCGATTTCTTCCTGAAACGAGAAACATTTGTATGCTTTGCCCTCGGCCAGCAACTGATGCGCGACTTCGGCGTGACGGGCGGCCCCTTCGAACTGGCTGATCACATCACCGTCGTGATCAAGGCCAAGCCAGGCCATGCCCTGAAGGATCGCGGCGGTCGCCTCGGGTGTCGAACGTTCGCGATCGGTGTCTTCGATCCGCAGCAGGAATTTGCCACCCCGACCACGCGCATACAGCCAATTGAACAATGCAGTGCGCGCGCCGCCGATATGCAGGAAACCGGTGGGCGAGGGGGCAAAACGAGTGACGACCTGTTCAGTCATGGTGAGGATTAACCTTTTGGTAACCGTATCTGGCATAGTTTGACGCCTGTCTAACGAGCCCGAAGGACGGGGGCAACCATGCGTGTTCTTGCACGGGTCGAGGCCGCGCTGCTGCACCAGACAGGCTACCTTTTCCCCTGGACGCCGGTTTTGCTGGCGACGGGGATTGGTCTTTATTTCGGCGTCCGCGTCGAGCCGGATCGGTCAGTTTATGCCGGTCTTGTCTGTCTTGGAATTGCTCTAGTCGCCTTGCGCCGCCGGCTGCCACCGGGGGTGGGAACGTTGGCAATCGGGGGGGCGCTGATCGCTGCCGGTTTCATTCTGGCAGGCGTTCGCGCCCATATGGTGGCGGAACCGGTTCTGTCGTGGCGATATTATGGCCCTGTCGAGGGGAGGGTCGTCGCCATGGATCGGTCTGCCTCGGATGCGTTGCGGTTGACGCTTGATCAGGTACGCATAGGGGATGTGCCTCAGGAGCGCAGGCCGCAGCGCATCCGTCTTTCCGTTCATGGTCCGGCGGGCACTATCGCACCGGGGCAGCGCATTATGACCACCGGTCATCTTTCGCCGCCGCAAGGCCCGGTCGAGCCCGGAGGGTTCGACTTTCGTCGCCATGCCTGGTTTCAACGATTGGGCGCGGTCGGTTATACCCGCGTCCCGGTCATGACCATCGCACCCGCGACAGAGGGGATTGCCGGACCATCGCACCCGCGACAGAGGGGATTGCCGGCATTCGGGTCACTGCGATCCGCATGGCCATTTCGCAGCGGGTCAGGCAGATCCTGCCCGGAGAAATCGGTGGATTTGCCGCGGCCGTCACCACCGGAGATCGCAGCGGGATGGGGCAGGAGACGCTTTCATCCTTGCGGGCGTCCAACCTTGCGCATCTGTTGGCCATTTCCGGGCTTCACATGGGGCTTCTGACCGGTTTCGTGTTCGTGGCTTGCCGATTGGGTCTGTCGCTGTGCCCTCCTGTGGCGTTGCGACTTCCGGTTCGGAAAGTGGCCGCTGTGCTCGCGCTTTGTGCCGCAACCCTTTATCTGTTGTTGTCCGGGGGGAACGTTGCAACCGAACGGGCCTTTGTCATGGTCAGCGTCATGCTGGGGGCCGTGTTGATCGACCGACGCGCGATTTCGCTGCGTGCGGTTGCTGTTGCCGCCGTGATCGTTCTGGTTCTTCGACCCGAGTCGCTGCTGAGCCCCGGATTTCAAATGTCGTTCGCCGCAACCACAGCCTTGGTCGCCGTCTTCGGAGCGTTGCGAGAGGTAGGCCCGTTACCCGGCCCAAACTGGTTGAAACCGGTCGTTGGCGTGGTGATGTCATCGGCAATTGCAGGTCTTGCGACAGCCCCCATTGGTGCGGCGCATTTCAATACGATGTCCCATTACGGTCTGCTGGCAAACCTGCTTTCCGTTCCCGTCATGGGGCTTCTCGTCGTACCCTCTGCCGTCGTCGCTGCATTTCTTGCCCCGTTTGGACTGGAGGCACTTGCCCTGACCGTCATGGGGTGGGCATTGCATTGGATCCTTACGGTTTCCGACTGGGTGTCGAACCTTGAGGGGGCGCAGGGTTTTGTGGTCAGCCCGCCATGGTACATCCTGCCACTGGTCGCATTCGGCGCCTTGTGGATGGCCTTGTGGCAGGGACATGCACGGCGGGCCGGAGCAGTGCCTGTTGTCCTGGCATTTCTGCTTTGGAACTCGGGGCACAGACCGGATGTTCTGATCGCTGAAAACGGCGGATTGGTAGGGGTCATGACCGACAAGGGGCGGGCCCTCAGTAAAAGCAAAGGCAGCGGGTTTGTCGCCGGTGTCTGGCTTGAAAATGACGGGGACGGCGTTGATCAGATCGAGGCGGCGCTCAGATGGCCGGACGGCAGCATCGTTCAACGTTACCCGCTGAAGGACTATGAGATCATCCATATCACCGGAAAAAGGGCGGCGCGCGCGTTTGACGAATGTCGGGACAACCAGATCATCATCTCGGCTGTTGCGCTTGCCCTGCAAGGTCCGTGCGGGGTGTTCGATCCGGAACGGTTGTACGAAACCGGCAGCCTGTCGGTTTCGAACGGAAAGCTGACCTCAAGCGCAGACATGACCGGCCATCGGCTTTGGTCCCCGAAACCTGCCGGGGACCGTCATTCCAAGCAGGCTCAATAGGTGCGGATCAGTCCGACCAACCGGCCCTGAACCTTGACCTTCTCTTCGGGCAGGACGCGCGTTTCATAGGCCGGGTTTGCAGCCTCCAGCGCGATTGCATTGCCGCGGCGGAAGTACCGCTTGAGGGTCGCTTCCTGATCTTCGACCAGAGCAACCACAATGTCGCCGTTATCCGCGGTCGAGGTTTCCCGGATGACGACCACATCACCGTCATTGATGCCGGCATCGATCATCGAATCACCGCGAACTTCCAATGCATAATGCTGACCCTGTCCCGAAACCATGGGGCCGGGGACGGCCACGTGATGCGAAACATGGCTGATTGCTTCGATGGGAACACCGGCTGCGATCCGGCCCATGACTGGCAGCTCCAGCGCGTCCACCGATACAGGCTCCACGTTCGCAGGGCGGGGACCCTTGGGCCTGTCACCTTCGATAACGCGGGGTGTAAAGCCGGCCGTTGGCTCGCCGCCAAGGCTTTCGGGCAGTTTCACAATCTCAATGGCCCGAGCGCGATGGGCAAGGCGGCGGATAAACCCGCGTTCCTCCAATGCGGTGATCAACCTGTGAATGCCGGATTTCGACCGCAGGTCGAGAGCAGCCTTCATTTCATCAAAACTGGGCGGAACACCGTCCGCCTGCACGCGTTTGTGGATGAATTCCAGCAAATCCAATTGCTTCTTGGTCAGCATCGCTCACACCTCGTCGCTCATGCGTTTTCTTTTGTTCTACGCATGTTCACGTTTTGTGTCAATGAATTTGAGGGCAGGTCAGATCGGCAGGTATTCGACCATTTCCCCGATGTCGCGCGCCGGATCGTTTGGGGCGCGGACCAACAGCGCGTTGGACTGGGCCAGTACACTGAGAAGCGAACTGTCCTGATCTGCGCAAGCTTCGATACCGGCATCCGTCACCACGGCGCGCATATAATGTTCGCGCGGGCCATTCTCGGGCAAAGGACCACTCAGCCGGGCCGTGCGGAAGGAGGGCAGCACCTGTTCAAGCCCCAGCATCCGGCGCACCATCGGAGCCAGAAACAGATAGCCGCAGACCATGGCGCTGACCGGATTGCCCGGTAACCCGACCATGGCCGCGTTGCCGAGACGACCGGCCATCAGGGGTTTTCCGGGGCGCATTCGGATCTTGTAGAAGGATTGCTTCATTCCCAACCCCTGCGAGACGTCCGACACGAGGTCATAATCGCCAACCGACGCCCCGCCGATCGTCACGACCAGATCCGCCCCCTGCGCAAGGCCAAAGGCCGTTTCGAGCGACGAAACAGTATCCCGCGCGATCGGAAGCACGCGCACCACAGCCCCCAATCCTTCGAGCATTGCCTTCAGCCCAAACGTGTTCGACGCAATGATCTGATCCGGGCCGGGTTCTTCCCCGGGCATGACCAACTCGTCTCCTGTCGAGATGAGGGCGATCACGGGTTTGCGCGAAACCGGGACGCGGGGGATGTTCATAGCGGCCATCAAGGCCACATCTTCCGCGCGGATCAAACGCGGGGCCGATATGGACGTGCCAGCCTTGAAATCCACACCAGCGGGCCGAATGTTGGTTTTGGCGCCGGGTGTGTCCGTGATTGTCAGAAGATCGCCGCGGCGGTCCGTATCCTCTTGAATCACAACGAAATCCGCACCCTCGGGTACAGGGGCGCCGGTATAGATGCGAACGGCCTGTCCTGGGCCTACAGCGCCTTCAAAACGACGCCCGGCCGCTGACTCGCCCACGACTTTGAACATGGCGTGCAGTTCGACCTCGTCAGATTTGACCGCATAGCCATCCATGGAAGAGGCGGCAAAAGGCGGTTGATCCCGCGTGGCGGTGACGTCCCGCGACAGAACGCGCCCTGCGGACTGGGCCAGTGGAACCTCTTCCGCCGGCAATGGCCCCACAAGATCGAACAACAGGGCGCGCGCCTCTTCGACAGTAATCATTTCGCCTCGTAACGCCCTGATTTGCCGCCATCTTTAAGCAGAACGCGAATGCCGCCTATCTCCATCGCCTTATCGACGGCCTTGGTCATGTCGTATACCGTCAAGGCGGCTGTCGATACGGCGGTCAGCGCTTCCATCTCGACTCCGGTCTGGCCCGAGGTCTTTACGGTGGCCTGGATCCGAACACCGGGCAGGTCCGGGTCAAGTGTAAGCTCGACCGCCACTTTGGTCACCGGCAAAGGATGACACAGCGGAATGAGGTCCGGCGTCTTCTTTGCGCCCATGATGCCGGCCAAACGGGCAATGCCCAGAACATCGCCCTTCTTGGCGCGACCTTCGGAAATGATTTCAAAGGTTTCAGGCGCCATCCTGATGTGACCTTCGGCAACGGCGACACGATCTGTCACCTCCTTGCCCGAGACATCGACCATATGTGCCTGACCTTGGGCATCGAAATGGGTCAGTGGCATCACATCACTCCGGGGATCAGCGGGTTGGACAGGATATGGCGCGTTGCGGCTTCGACATCGTCCTGGCGCATCAGACTTTCTCCGATCAAGAAGCAGCGGGCCCCATACCGCGCTATGTCCCTCAGATCGTCTGGCGTGCCCAATCCGCTTTCGCAAACGATGGTGCGATCGGCGGGCACCAGCTTGGACAGGCGGCGCGTCGTGTCGAGCGTTGTCTCGAAGGTCTTCAGATTGCGGTTGTTGATACCGATCAGCGGGCTTTTCAGCTGTGCCGCGCGTTCAAGCTCTGCTTCGTCGTGGACTTCGATCAGAACGTCCATCTCCCAATCGAATGCAGTGTTTTCCAGTTCAGCCGCCTGATCATCACTGACCGAGGCCATGATGATCAGAATACAGTCCGCCCCCAGGGCGCGAGCTTCGACCACCTGATACGGGTCGTACATGAAATCCTTGCGCAAAGCGGGCAGGGATGTCGCCTCGCGTGCTTGCGTCAGGTACTCTTTCTTGCCCTGAAAACTGGGGGTGTCGGTCAGGACGGACAAACATGTCGCGCCACCATCTTCATAAGCCTTTGCAAGAACGGGCGGGTCGAAATCCGGCCGGATCAGCCCCTTGGACGGGCTGGCTTTCTTGATCTCGGCGATCAGGCCATAGCCTTGCCGCGAGGCGTGTTGCAGCGCATTGGCAAAGCCACGGGGCTCCGAGGCGGCCCGTGCCTCACCTTCCAGTGTTTCCAAAGATTTCCGGGCCTTGTCCGCCGCGACCTCTTCCAGTTTGTAGGCTTTGATTCTGTCCAGAACGGTTTCGGTCATGCGGCTTCCTGTGTCTTGGCGGCCAAGGCCGTGATTTTGTTTTTGGCATTGCCACTGTCGATGCTTTCAGCAGCCATGGCCACGCCTTCGCGCAGATCATTTGCCGCTTCGGCGACGACCAGAGCGGCGGCCGAATTCAGCAGCACCGCGTCACGATACGCTGACGGGGCACCGTCCAGCAAAGCCCGGAACGCAACGGCGTTTTCCTCGGGCGTGCCTCCGATGATGTCCTCGAAAGGATGCACGGGAAGACCAGCGTCTTCTGGGTGCAGTTCGACCTCTTTCACCATCTCGTCTTCCAGAGCGGCGACCCAGCTGATGCCGGTAATCGTGAGCTCGTCCGTCCCGTCCGAGCCATGCACCAGCCAGGCCCGGTCCGAGCCCAGCAGGCCAAGCGTTTCGGCCATCGGGCGGATCAGGTCGCGGCTAAAGGCACCGGTCAATTGCCGTTTGACGCCAGCAGGGTTGGTCAGGGGGCCGAGAATATTGAAGATCGTGCGCGTTCCCAGTTCTTGCCGGGACGGCATCACATGGGCGATGGCAGGGTGGTGCATTGGCGCCATCATGAAGCCGATTCCAACGTCTTTCAGCACATTTTCAACGACTTGCGGGCCAACCATGACGTTGATGCCCATCTGGCCCAATGCATCCGCCGCGCCGGATTTGGAGCTCAGGTTGCGATTGCCGTGTTTCGCGACCGTGACTCCGGCACCGGCCACGACAAAAGCGGTCGCGGTCGAAATATTCAGGGTGCCTTTGCCATCGCCACCGGTGCCGACGATATCCATCGCCCCCTCGGGTGCGTTCACGGCATTGCATTTCGCGCGCATCACGGCCGCCGCCGCGGCGTATTCATCGACCGTCTCGCCGCGTGTTCGCATGGCCATGAGCAAACCGCCGATCTGGCTGGGCGTGGCTTCACCATCGAACAATATGGCAAAGGCCTTTTCGGCCTCGGCACGTGTCAAAGGACGATCGGCTGCGGCTCCGATCAGCGGTTTAAGCGCGTCGCTCATGCCGGGACTTTCAGTTCTTGCAGGAAGTTCTTGAGAAGGGCGTGGCCGTGCTCGGATGCGATGGATTCCGGATGGAACTGCACACCGTGGATCGGCAATTCCTTGTGTTGCAGCCCCATGATGGTGCCGTCGTCCAGCTCGGCCGTGATCTCGAGGCAATCGGGCAGGGTCTCGCGCTCGACCACCAGCGAATGGTATCGGGTTGCTTCAAAGGGTGAGGGCAGTCCGGCAAACAGGCCTTTGCCGGTGTGCTTCACCGTGCCCATCTTGCCATGAACGATCTCATGGCATCGAACCACCTTGCCGCCAAACACCTGACCTATGGTCTGATGGCCCAGGCAAACCCCCAAAAGCGGCGTTTTGGTTTCGGCCGCAGCTTGTGTCAGTGCCAGGCAAATCCCCGCCTGATCCGGATCGCAGGGGCCAGGGCTCAGTAGGATGCCGGCAGGGTTCATGGCCATCGCTTCCTGCACATCCAGCGCATCATTTCGGCGAATGACCATTTCGGCACCAAGTTCGCCTAAATAATGTACCAAATTGTAGGTAAACGAGTCGTAGTTGTCGATCAGCAGCAGCATTTGGGCACTTATCTTCGCTTGGGCATTTCGGGCTGGCGATGCAGCCCCGGGCCACGGTATAATGTCCGCACATACATGCTCAGGCTTGAGCGGCAGCGTCAAGAGGACATACCGTTTCTGACGCGTTCAATTGGCCGAGCGCCACACCAGATGGCGCAGAGCTGGACGAGGCAGAGGAAAGAGGCGAAAGGCAGGAAAATGGGCGGATTTTTCGGAGGAATGGTCGCGGGCGCGATCGTTGTTTTGATCTTGGGCGCGGTCGTGTCTCTCAAGACGCCGATGGTGAATACCCCGGTTGTCGCAACCGAAGCACCGGCACCGACGATTTCTGAAACGCCCGAAGCTCCGGCTGAAGTGGCTGAGGCCGGTTCTGACGCCGATCTGGTGGAACTGGCTCCGCGTGCGCCAGAAGCCGCCGATGAGGCCAGCGAGGATCTGGCCGATCTGTCGGGTCTGGAAACATCAGTCGATTCCCAGCCAGTTGTCGGCGCCGCAACGGACGAATTGATCCAACCGGAATCAGCAGATGCAAATGAAGTGTCATTCGTGATCGAAGCACCCGCCGCCCTGCCAGAGCCAAGTCAGGTTCCCGCGATTCAGCCAGACGATGTGCTGCCTGCGGTCATTGATGAAACACCGGCCCCGCCAGCCGAGCCCGAGAACACCGAGATGGCCGCGCTTGCGCCCGAACCGGACCCTCTGCCACAGGCAGCGCCAGAACCGGAGGCAGAGTCGACAGAGGCCGAAGAACAGAACCCCTTTGAAAACAGCCCGATTGCCGTGGAAGGCGATGAAGACACCATGCCACGTGAACTGCCGCGCATCGCTGCGCTGCCCCAGATCGGGGGCGAGCAGAAAGCAAGTGCCAGCTCGATCATCGGGAAACGCGTCGTACCGTTGACGGAACGCGATGATGAACCCGTCGTGGAACAGGCCTCGGCTGAACAGCCGAAATCGGACAAGCCGATCGAGCGTTTTGCGGCAAAGTTCGAAAACCCCGAATCCAAGCCGCTGATGTCCATCATTCTGATTGATGACGAGGGTTCATTCGGGTCCGAAGCGTTGCAGGACTTTCCGTATCCGATCAGCTTCGCCGTGAACCCATCGGACCCTGATGCGACAGAAAAGATGGCACGCCATCGCAAGGCCGGGTTCGAGGTGCTGGCACTGGCGGATCTGCCCGAGGCGGCAAGTGCACAGGACGCCGAGGTGTCGCTGTCGGTGTGGCTGGATACCCTGCCGGAAACGGTTGGTATTCTGGAAGGTGTGAACAGCGGGATTCAAGGCAATCGCAAACTGGCCGATCAGGTCGCCGCGATTGCTGCGGGAACCGGTCGTGGGCTGATTACGCAGGACAATGGGCTCAACACCGTTCAGAAACTGGCGGCGCGAAACGGAATTCCGTCCAGTGTCGTTTTCCGCGATATCGACGGCGCACGGCAGGACCCCAAAATCATGCGCAGGTTCCTGGATCAGGCCGCTTTCCGTGCCGGTCAGGAAGGGACAGTGGTCATGCTGGGGCGCGTGCGTCCCGAGACGATTTCAGCCCTGTTGCTGTGGGGGCTGGAAGATCGGGGCAACCGCGTGGCAATGGCTCCGATCTCGGCAGTCATGATGAAAAACGTGCAGTGACCAGTGCAGAAAGCAACGAAAAGGGGCGGTGATCATCTGACCGGCCGCCCCTGTTTTTTTAGCCGTTTCCGTTCCCGGTAAACCGCGCTGCGTCAGCTGCTGCGCGCCGTATGGCGTTGGATTTATGAACGGTTTCCATAAACTCGGCTTCGGGATCGCTGTCATAGACGACGCCACCGCCGGCTTGGATATAGAGTTTCTGATCTTTCACGATGGCCGTGCGCAGGGCGATACACATGTCCATGTCGCCGCCCGCGCTGAAATAGCCGACGCCGCCGCCATAAACGCCGCGTTTTTCAGGCTCCAACTCGTCGATGATCTCCATCGCGCGCACTTTGGGCGCGCCCGAGACGGTGCCCGCAGGCATCCCGGCAAAGAAAGCGTCCAGCGCGTCTTTGTCTTCGGCCAGTTCGCCCACCAC
Source organism: Ruegeria sp. YS9 (assembly GCF_024628725.1). NCBI lineage: Bacteria > Pseudomonadati > Pseudomonadota > Alphaproteobacteria > Rhodobacterales > Roseobacteraceae > Ruegeria > Ruegeria sp. YS9. The sequence continues at coordinate 1,609,209 of NZ_CP102409.1, read as the reverse complement.
GTTCGACACAATGTGCATCACGTGGCTGTAGCGTTCGATGATGAACTCTTCGGTCGGGCGTACTGTTCCGATCTTTGATACGCGACCGGTATCGTTGCGACCCAGATCCAGCAGCATCAGATGCTCGGCCAGTTCTTTCTTGTCGGCCAGCAGATCAAGCTCATTCGCCTTGTCTTCTTCTGGCGTCGCGCCACGGGGGCGGGTGCCTGCGATGGGACGAATGGTGACTTCATTGCCGAACACACGCACCAAAATCTCGGGGCTTGCGCCCACGACCTGGAAACCGCCGAAGTTGAAATAGAACATGAAGGGTGACGGATTCGTGCGCCGCAAGGACCGGTAGAGAGCAAATGGCGGCAGCGGAAAATCCTGCGTCCAGCGCTGAGCAGGAACAACTTGGAAAATGTCACCCGCGCGGATGTATTCCTTGGCCTTTTCAACCGCCTTCATATAGCCGGACTTGGTGAAGTTCGACACCGGTGGGGCGACTTCGCGCGCGTCACCCAGATCGCGGGTTTCTGCGGGCATGGCACGTTCCAGATCGCGGACCGCATCCATTACACGCTCAGCCGCCTGCGCATACGCAGCTTTGGCCGATTGACCGTCACTGGCCCAGGCGGGTGACACCACTGTTACCTCACCCTTGACCCCATCCAGCACCGCGATGACAGACGGGCGCAGCATGATCGCATCGGGCAGACCCAGGGGATCGGGGTTCACATTCGGAAGGTGTTCCACCAGCCGAACCATGTCATATCCCAGATACCCGAACAGCCCGGCAGCGGCCTGCGGCAAGTCATCGGGCAATTCTATACGGCTTTCGGCCAGAAGCGCCCGCAGGTTGTCCATCGGGTTGCCATCCTGAGGCGAGAACGCCTCGGAATCGAAACGGGCCGAGCGGTTCAGCTCAGATGTTTCGCCGCGACAGCGCCAGACCAGATCAGGTTTCATACCGATGATCGAATAGCGGCCACGCACCTCACCGCCTGTCACCGATTCCAGCATGAACGCGTCTTTCTGCGCGCCCGTCAGCTTGAGCATCAGTGACACAGGTGTGTCCAGATCGGCGGCCAGACGTGTGTAAACAACCTGGTTTTCGCCCGCTTCAAAGGCGCGCGCGAAGGTGTCGAATTCGGGTGTCAGGGCCATATCGGTCTCGTTTAAAAGCTCGCCTGCACGGCGTTCAGAGCCTGCTGATCCACGACGGGGCGCGCCCGGGTCTGGGCATCACGTACATAGGCGTTGAAAATATTCTGTGCCAGAGCCTGATCCATCTGTGTGCTCAGGGCATCATGCAACTGGCGCAGTTCATCCGTATCCGCCGGCGGCAGGATTTCGTCCAGACGCACAATCCAGGCCGCACCGTTGCCGCCAATAACGCGCAACTCGCCCGGTTCCATGGCGAATACTTCGGTCATGAAATCGGCGGGAACGTCATCCAGAAACGCGGTGCGGGTCAGGGCGTTTTCGACGCGGAAGGGCAGGCCGGTCGCGGCAAAATCACCGTCAGTGGCCAGTTGGTTCAGAATGGCATCCGCCTTTTCGCGCAGGGCTTTGTTGGTCTCGGCCTGTTGCCAGGCCGCGGCGACACGGTCGCGCGCGCTCTCCAGCGGTTCCGGGCGGCGCGGCAGAACCTCGTCCAGGCGCAGGGCAAAAATTGACCCGTCTTCGAGGAAGGCAATTTCAGGAAAATCCCCTTCCTGCACGGCTTCTGCGGCCGCTCGGAACCCGTCATAGGCCGCAACGCCTTCGTCGCTGTCACGGGTCCAGTCGATCTGACCCAGTTCCATTTCGGTTTCTTCCGCCAGTTCTTCCAGAGTGGCACCGCCCGCCAGCATGTCGTTGATATCTTCGGATTGCGCCTCGATCAGGCGGCGGGCGCGTTCAGTCGCCAACTCTTCCCGAAGTGCCGGCTCGGCCTCGTCATATGGAACATTGTTCGCGGCCAGTGATCCGTTGACACGGAACAGGGCCGGACCGAACACCGAAGGCAACGGGCCCACGACAGCGTCAAGCTCGGCCGCAAAAACGGCGTCCGCAGCTTCGCCCAGATCCTCACGCGTCACGTCGCCCAGATCTATGTCGTTCAGTTCCAGATCGCGATCCCGAACCAACTGTTCAAAGGTCGTGCCGCCAACCTCGAGCTGCGCCAAAGCGTCCTTGGCGGCCTGTTCGCTTGGGAAGTTCAGACGTTCAACCAGACGGCGTTCGGGTTGGTTGTATTCGTCGGACCGTTCTTCATAAAGCTTCCGCAACGCGTCTTCGTCGATTTCGACCGTGTCCACCAACATTGCAGGCGACAGAATCGCATAAGTCAGCTGCTTGGTGCGAGGCAGGGTAAACTGATCTCCATTGTCATCGTAGAATGCCTGGATCTGCGCGTCCGTTGGTTCGGCCACAGGTGTGTCCAGTGCTTCCGCCCCGACAGTTGCGACCGTAAAGCTGCGCCGCGCGCCGATGTAGTCGACCATCGTGTCCGTCATCGTTGCGGGCATTTTCACGCCGCCCATGATAGCGCCCTGCACGATGGTTCGGGCGGATTCCTTGCGCAGATCGGATTCGAATTCGGAATCGGTCATGCCGACCTGTTCCAGCTGAAAGCGATAGGATTCTCGGTCAAAAGTTCCGTTGACACCCTGAAACGCCGGGATCGAGATGATCTCTTGCTGAAGGTTCTCATCGCCGATGGAAATCCCAAGCTGACGGACCTCGTTGTCCAGCGCTGCCAAAGCGGTCAGGCGGGCAAGGGCGTTTCGATCCAAACCCAGCTCGCGCGCTTGCGACATCTGCAAAGGCTGCCCGGATTGTGCTTCGACCGCTCGGATTTCGCGCTGCAATTCGCGCACATAGTCATCGACCGAGATGCTTTCGTCGCCGACTTGCGCAACTGTGCGGATCGTCCCGCTGAGGTTGACCGCGCCAAATCCCGCAAGGCCCAGCATCAGCAGGCCCATCAGAATCCAGACAAAGGTTTTCGAAAGACTTTTAGCGCCTGCGGCCATGATGCCCTCTTGTTTTTTTGGCAGAGTTCTGCCCTGTCGGTTGCGGCCCTGAATACGACGCACACCGCCGAGGGGCAAGCTTAGAAGGACAGGTCCTGCAACCGGTCGAACAATTGGCCCAGCCCGGCCCGATCCAGATTGGCAAAAGCAATGCGCACCTGCCGTTTTCCATCCGGGTCATGATCGGGCATGAACATGGTGCCGGGCAACAGCAGCACACCGGCTTCGCTGACCAGACGGCGCGCAAGCTCGTCTGACGACATGTCGAACGGATGTTCGAGATAGGCAAAATAGGCCCCAAGTCCCAAAAGCCGCCAACCCCGGGTTTCAAGCGCCGGCATCCCTTCTGCAATGGCTGCGCGGCGGTCAAGAATTTCATCGCGCTCGCCGGCCAGCCATTGCGACAGGTTTTGCATACCCCACAACGCAGCGAACTGGCCGATCTGGCCGGGGCAAATGGCGACCGTATCCAGAAATTTCTCAACCTCGGACGACAGCTCCGGGCTTGTCGCGATGGCGCCAACCCTGTGGCCCGTCAGACGATAAGCCTTGGAAAAAGAGTACAGGTGGACAAGCGTTTCGTCCCATCCGGGTTGTTGAAACAGATCATGCGGAGGGCCGCTGCGGCTGTCGAAATCGCGATAGGTTTCATCGACGATCAGGCGAATCCCGGTTTCACGGGCCAGGTTGTAAAAGGCCCTGACAAGTTCGGCAGGGTATTCGATGCCGCCCGGATTGTTGGGCGTGACCAGCGCAATGGCGCGGGTCTTGTCCGTAATCAAACCGCGCGCACGCTCTGGATCGGGTAGAAGGTCATCGCCGGTCGGCAGGTCCACGGCCTGTACCCCTGCCATGTCCAGCCACATTTTATGGTTGAAATACCAGGGGGTTGGCAGAATGACCTCATCGGCTTCGCCGGTGATCGCCGATATCACGGCCGAAAACGCCTGATTGCAGCCTGATGTGATGGCGATCCGGGGTGAATCTACCCGTGCTGCATAGTGAGAACTGATCTGCGCCGCCAGTTCAGCGCGCAGATCGTCATTGCCCAAAACCGGGCCATAAAGATGCGCGCTGTCTTCGCGAACGGCGAACTCGGCCATGGCCTGCCGCAAGGCCAGCGGCGGCGGATCGACCGGGGCCGCCTGGCTTACGTTGATCAACGGGCGGTCGGATGGGAAGGAAACGCCCTCGACCCATCGGCGCGCCTCCATCACCGGGGGTGCGAACGTTGCGGCGGTACGGCTGAGCGTCATGTGCGGTCTACTGTTCTGGAATCAATCGGTGCCGCGATACGGCTCGACATATTGAAGGGCCATATCCCATGGGAAGAAGATCCATGTGTCCTGGCTGACCTCGGTGATGAAGGTATCCACCATCGGACGGCCCTTGGGTTTGGCGTAAACCGTTGCGAAATGTGCGTTCGGGTACATTTCCCGCACCAGTTCCAGCGTCTTTCCACTGTCGACCAGATCGTCGATGATCAGAATACCGGTTCCGTCACCCATCAGGTCGGCGTCCGGAGATTTCAACACCTCTGCTTCACCCTGTTCCTGATGGTGGTACGAACGCACGCTGATCGTATCCACCGTACGGATGTCCAGTTCGCGGCTGACGATCATCGCAGGCGCCATGCCGCCGCGGGTGATCGCGACAACACCCCGCCAGTTGCCATCATCGGGCCCTTGCCCGTCAAGACGCCAGGCCAGTGCACGCGAATCGCGATGAATCTGGTCCCAGCTGATGTGAAAGCCTTTTTCGTGGGGCAGGCGGTCCTTGGCGCTCATGTTCTTAACCTTTTTCCATGTCCGGGGCGTCAACGGCCTTCATGCCGACGATATGATACCCGGAATCCACATGCAGGTTTTCACCGGTTACGCCGCTGGACAGATCCGACAGAAGATACAGCGCCGAGTTTCCGACATCGTCAATGGTCACGTTGCGGCGCAGTGGCGAGTTATATTCGTTCCACTTCATGATATAGCGGAAATCGCCGATGCCGCTGGCGGCCAGGGTTTTGATCGGACCGGCCGAGATCGAGTTCACGCGGATGCCATCCTTGCCCAGATCCTCAGCCAGGTATTTGACCGAGGCCTCGAGCGCGGCCTTGGCGACGCCCATAACATTGTAATGCGGCATGACCTGCTCGGCGCCGTAATAGGTCAGGGTCACAGCGCTGCCGCCCTCGGACATCATCTTTTCAGCACGCTGCATCACGGCCGTGAAAGAATAGACCGACACATCCATCGTCAGTTTGAAATTCGCGCGACTGGTGTCGACATAGCGACCGCGCAGCTCGTTCTTGTCGGAAAAGCCGATGGCGTGGACGATGAAGTCCATCTTGCCCCATTTCTCTTCCAGCGCTGCAAAGAGCGCGTCGATGGATGCTTCGTCACTGACGTCGCAGGGCAGAACGATTTCGCTGCCCAATTGCGCCGCCAGCGGGTCGACACGCTTTTTCAAAGCCTCGCCCTGATAGGAAAAGGCCAGCTCGGCCCCGGCATTCGACAAGGCGCGGGCGATTCCCCATGCGATTGATTTGTCATTGGCCAGTCCCATGATGAGGCCGCGTTTGCCGGCCATCAACTGATTTGACATGTTCGGTTCTCCGCCTGTCTTCGCGTTATGTTGAGTTGGTTTATGCCATTGGTTGCGTTGCATCAAGGCCGTGCGCTCTTGCCCGCAGCGGGTTCTCGCCTTAGGTTCGTCGTTAATACTTTCCAGGGGATGGAAATGACCGAGCGTGATGGCATCTTTGCTGGCTCCGATCCGTTTGAAATAGCGGCCCGGTGGTTGGCTGAGGCTGAAGAAACCGAAATGAACGACCCGAATGCGATTGCGCTTGCAACCGTTGACCCGGATGGCTTGCCCAATGCACGCATGGTGTTGCTAAAGGAAATCGAAGCGGACTCGTTTGTTTTCTATACAAACTACGAAAGCGCCAAGGCCAGGGAACTGGACACCGCCGGAAAAGCTGCATTTGTGATGCATTGGAAATCTTTGCGGCGTCAACTTCGCGTTCGTGGTACAATAAGTCGTGAAAACGGGCCCCAGGCAGATGAGTATTATGCATCAAGGTCATTGAAAAGCCGGCTGGGCGCGTGGGCTTCAAAGCAGTCGCAACCGCTTTCGAGCCGGACAGCTTTGATGGCAGAAGTCGCGAAAGTGACGGCGAAACTAGGGCCAAATCCGCCGCGTCCGCCATTTTGGGGCGGGTACAGATTGACGCCCACCGAGATTGAGTTCTGGGCCGATGGAGCGTTCCGCTTGCATGATCGGTTCAGATGGCAACGAATTGAGCCGGGATCGGCATGGCATGTTGAAAGGTTGAATCCATGACGTTCACGTGTCGTGAAATGCAACAAGCAGAAAACAAACGATTTTTTCAGCTTGAATTTGCCTGCCATTCCCCTAAACAACAAACCCTTAACGAACTGTTGATATTCGCGATGGGAAAACCGTGCCAGAAGACCTGAACAACATGTACCGCGTCCGTGGACACGTAAAATGGTTCGACCCTGCCAAGGGGTATGGCTTTGTTGTGTCCGAAGAGGGCGGCCCGGATATTCTGTTGCACGTGAATGTTCTGCGCAACTACGGCCAGAGCTCGGTCGCAGACGGTGCCAGCATTGAAATCATGACTCATCGCACGGACCGAGGGGTTCAGGCGGTCGAGGTCATCGCGATTGATCCGCCGGCGCGGACCGACTCGATGATGCTTGCTGATTTCGCCGAGCTGGATCCGGAGGTCATCGCAGAAGCGCCGTTGGAAGCCGCACGGGTGAAATGGTTCGACAAGGGCAAAGGTTTCGGATTTGCAAATGTCTTCGGGCGCGGCGAAGACGTATTCCTTCATATCGAGGTGTTGCGCCGTTCGGGGCTTGCCGATCTGCAACCAGGTGAAGCACTGGCCATGAGGGTGATCGACGGCAAGCGGGGTCGGATGGCCGCGCAGGTTCTGGCCTGGGAAGCGGCTTTGGACAGCTGAACCGGATGAAACGGCTTCGGATACTCTTGACCATATTCTTAACGTTGTGGGCAGGAGTTGCCGCTGCCGCATGCAGATCCGACCGTGTCACGCTCAGAAATGACAGTGCGACGGTGCAATTTGACGTGGAAATCGCCGTTACACCGCAAGAGCGATCCCGCGGTTTGATGTTTCGCGAATCGTTGCCGACCCGATCCGGTATGCTGTTCGTCTTTGACCCGCCGCAGCCTGTTGCCTTCTGGATGAAGAACACCCTGATCCCGCTGGATATGATTTTTCTGGATCGCACCGGTTTGGTGACTCGTGTGCATGAAGGGGCGATTCCGGGTGATCTTACGCCGATTGAAGGGGGCGATTCCGTATTTGCGGTGCTGGAAATCAATGCAGGATTGTCCGCGCGCTACTCCATCGGGCCCGGGACACAGATGAAGCACGAAATTTTTTCGCAAGGACCTGCAATTTGGCCCTGTTAGGGCTTTTCAAATCAGAACGGCATCGTTAGGAAGGCGCACGGTCCGGGGCGTGGCGCAGTCTGGTAGCGCACCTGTTTTGGGTACAGGGGGTCGTAGGTTCGAATCCTGCCGCCCCGACCATTTCCATCAAGCTAATTCGGCGAGCCACCCATTGACTGGTAGAGCTCGCTGATGGCTTGGTTCAGAAGCTTGCTTTCAACCGGAACTTCGACGGCCGCACCGGATTTTTGCGGGACGTGGAAGAAAACACGCGCGTCCACGCGATACCCTGCGCTTGTCTTCGTCGACGTCAGGCGCATGACGCTTTGGGGCAGGTCCTGCGGATGACCGTCATAGTTCAGAATCAAATAAGCTGTGGCCTTTGGGGGCAGGAACTCACTGCATTCAAAGATTTGGTTCCCGGTTTTCCTGAAAGACTCGCCTGGGCCCGAGCAGCTGGTCTCGAACGTATCGAACAGTCGTTGAGGGAAGGAGTCGAACTGTGCGCTGCGTGACGGGATGGGCACATCCTGTGGTGCGCACGCCACGATGAAGGCTGTGGCCGGGACAAAAGGAAACAACTTCATTCGCTTGAGCTCCCTCGCTCGTGGGTAGACCGTTCGGCAGACGGTGCGGGACAGTTTGTCTGGGCGGTATTGATTCCCCTTCAGGGTAACCAGCATGTCATTGGTTGATCAAATACCGATAACTATGCTGGTAAAAACGGGAATTCATTTTGAGAATTCAAAACATCAGCGGAAATACGCCGTGGATGAAGCTGTGGAGGAATCGCGGCCTGCGCGCAGAAGACTTTACGCAACCATCAGGTCAACAAAAAAGATTTGGAAAATGACCGAAAAAGGGCGTTGACCTTCTATGGGAACATACGTCAAATTGTATGGGCCAACGAGATTGCCACAATATCTGGTGTATAATCCGGAAAAGGCAGCGGGCGAGGGTCGGAAAAGCACAATCGTTTTACGTGCGGTCGCATTTGCGGCTTTGCGCTGTCTCAGACAGCGAACAGTACCTTTTTGCACGCGTCTCAGGGCGTTGTGGGCGACACCCCGCAACACAAGATTTGGTGTCGGGAATCGGAAATTGAGCTGTATTAACCAGGGCTGCGGACATGAAGATTGAAAGAAAATTCACCAAACCGGATCAGGACGCCTATGCGGAACTGAATTTTGTGTCTGCAACGTCTGAAATCAGAAATCCGGATGGCACAATCGTTTTTCGTCTGGATGACATCGAAGTCCCCTCCAGCTGGTCGCAGGTCGCAAGTGATGTGATTGCGCAGAAATACTTTCGCAAGGCGGGCGTGCCCACCAAGCTCAAGAAAGTGAAGGAAAAAGATGTTCCCGAGTTTCTGTGGCGCTCGGTTCCCGCAGAAGGCGCCGAGTTCGTAGGAGAAACTTCGTCGAAGCAAGTGTTCGACCGTCTGGCCGGAGCCTGGGCCTATTGGGGCTGGAAGGGCGGCTATTTCTCGACCGAGGAAGATGCGCGCGCCTATTTCGACGAGATGCGCTTTATGCTGGCGACCCAGCGCGCGGCGCCGAACTCACCGCAGTGGTTCAACACGGGCCTGCACTGGGCTTATGGAATCGATGGCCCGGCACAGGGGCACCATTATGTCGATTACAAGACCGGCAAGCTGACCAAATCCAAATCGGCCTACGAACATCCGCAGCCGCACGCGTGCTTCATCCAGTCGGTCGATGATGATCTGGTGAACGAAGGCGGCATCATGGATCTGTGGGTGCGCGAGGCGCGCCTGTTCAAATACGGCTCGGGAACCGGGACCAATTTCAGCCATCTGCGCGCAGAGGGCGAGGCGCTGTCGGGCGGCGGCAAGTCCTCGGGCCTCATGGGCTTTCTCAAGATCGGCGACCGCGCCGCCGGCGCGATCAAATCAGGCGGAACGACCCGTCGGGCAGCAAAGATGGTCATCGTCGATGCGGATCACCCGGACATCGAGCAATTCATCCAATGGAAGGTGATCGAAGAACAGAAGGTGGCCTCGATCGTTGCCGGATCGAAGATGCACGAGAAGATGCTGAACGGCATTTTCGAGGCCATCCGATCTTGGGATGGATCTGCCGATGACGCCTATGATCCGAACAAGAACGACGCGCTGAAGAAGGCGGTTCGTAAAGCGAAAAAGGTCGCGATCCCAGAAACTTACATCAAGCGCGTCTTGGATTATGCCAAGCAGGGCCACGACAGCATCGAGTTCCCGACCTATGATACAGACTGGGATTCAGAGGCGTACAGCTCGGTTTCGGGCCAGAACTCGAACAACTCGATCCGCGTGACCAATGCGTTCCTCAAGGCGGTTGAAAAGGATGCCGATTGGGAGTTGATCAACCGCACCGACGGCAAGGTGGCCAAGGTGGTCAAGGCGCGTGATCTTTGGGAAAAGGTCGGCCACGCCGCGTGGGCTTGCGCCGATCCGGGCATCCAGTTCCACGATACCGTCAACGAGTGGCACACATGCCCCGAAGATGGTGAGATCCGCGGCTCGAACCCGTGCTCGGAGTACATGTTCCTCGACGATACGGCCTGTAACCTGGCGTCGATGAACCTGCTGACCTTCCTGAAGGATGGTGAGTTCCAGGCGGCGGACTACATGCACGCCTCGCGTCTGTGGACCCTGACGCTGGAAATCTCGGTGACGATGGCGCAGTTCCCGTCGAAGGAAATCGCGCAACTGTCCTATGACTTCCGCACACTGGGTCTGGGCTACGCCAATATCGGCGGTCTGCTGATGAATATGGGCTACAGCTACGACTCGGATGAGGGTCGGGCGATCTGTGGTGCGCTGACCGCGATCATGACCGGTGTGGCCTATGCAACCTCGGCTGAGATCGCCGGTGAGCTTGGCCCGTTCAAAGGCTACGAACGCAACGCCGACCACATGTTGCGGGTCATCCGCAACCACCGCCGCGCGGCACAAGGTGTGACCGAGGGCTACGAGAAACTGGCGGTCAAGCCGGTGCCACTGGATCACGGCAACTGCCCGGACAAGCGTCTGGTCGATCTGGCCATGTCAGCCTGGGATGAGGCGCTGAGCCTTGGTGAGAAAAACGGCTATCGCAACGCGCAGGCCACCGTGATCGCGCCAACCGGCACCATTGGTCTGGTGATGGATTGCGACACCACCGGGATCGAGCCTGACTTTGCGCTGGTAAAGTTCAAGAAGCTGGCCGGTGGCGGTTACTTCAAGATCATCAACCGCTCGGTGCCTTCGGCGCTGGAAAAGCTGGGCTATTCCTCGTCGCAGATCGAAGAGATCGTGTCCTATGCCGTTGGTCACGGCACCATCGGCAACGCGCCGGGGATCAACCACACCTCGCTGACCGGTCACGGCTTTGGCCCGAATGAACTGGCAAAGGTGGACGCGGCGCTGGAAAGCGCCTTCGATATCCGGTTCGTCTTCAACCAGTGGACGCTGGGCGAGGATTTCTGCACCGGCGTTCTTGGCATCCCGGCGACCAAGCTGAATGACCCGACATTCGACCTGCTGCGCCATCTGGGCTTTACCAAGGCGGATATCGACGCGGCCAACGACCATGTCTGCGGAACCATGACACTGGAAGGTGCGCCGCATCTGAAGGAAGAGCATTATTCGATCTTTGATTGCGCCAACCCGTGCGGAAAAAAAGGCAAGCGTTTCCTTGGTGTTGACAGTCATATCACCATGATGGCGGCGGCACAGAGCTTCATTTCGGGTGCGATCTCGAAGACGATCAACATGCCGAATGACGCGACCATCGAAGACTGTCAGAAAGCCTATGAACTCAGCTGGTCGCTGGGTGTGAAGGCCAACGCGCTTTATCGTGACGGTTCGAAACTGTCGCAACCGCTGGCGGCAGCACTGGTCGAGGATGACGACGAGGCGGCAGAGGTGCTGGAAAGCGGATCGGCGCAGGAAAAGGCCGTCGTTCTGGCCGAGAAGGTGATCGAGAAGGTTGTGGTCAAGGAAATCATCCGCAGCCATCGTGAAAAACTGCCGCATCGCCGCAAGGGCTATACCCAGAAGGCAATCGTCGGTGGCCACAAGGTCTATCTGCGCACTGGTGAGTTCGAAGACGGCCAGTTGGGCGAGATTTTCATCGACATGCACAAGGAAGGCGCTGGCTTCCGGGCGATGATGAACAACTTTGCCATCGCCGTGTCGGTTGGTCTGCAATACGGCGTGCCGCTGGAAGAATTCGTGGACGCCTTCACCTTCACCAAGTTCGAACCCGCGGGGATGGTGCAGGGCAACGACTCGATCAAGAACGCGACGTCGATCCTGGATTACATCTTCCGCGAATTGGCCGTGTCTTATCTGGATCGTACCGATCTGGCCCATGTGAAACCCGAAGGCGCAACCTTCGATGATCTGGGCCGGGGCGAAGACGAGGGTGTCTCGAACGTTTCGGAAATCAGCGAATCAGCCGCGTCCAGGTCGTTGGAAGTGCTGAAACAAATCAGCTCCACCGGTTATCTGCGCAAGCGCTTGCCGCAAGATCTGGCGGTGTTCAACGCCGGTCAGGTCGAGGTGAACGGCATGGCTGAACCGGCGGCTTCCTTCGAAGCACCGGCAGCCGAAACGGCGGTGGCCACCGGCATGGACGCCCGCACGAAGGCCAAGATGCAGGGGTACGAGGGCGATCCCTGCGGCGAATGCGGAAACTACACGCTGGTGCGCAACGGCACCTGCATGAAATGCAACACCTGTGGCGCGACAAGCGGGTGTAGTTAAGGACAGCGCCCCGGCACCCCGGGGCGTAGGGGTCGGACGCTGCCCTAGGTAACCGACCCCGACGAATACGAAGAAAGGATACAAGACTTACCGGATGTCCTTTCTTCACTCGGCCGACATGCCCGTGTTGGCCGGGAACAGGGTGGGGCGGAATATTTGCTCCCTCCCACTCTTTCACGGAACGGGTGCGCTCGTTCCATGCGACGTCCAGGCCGCAGGCAAAAAAACACCGGGCGGTCAACGAAATGAGCCTGGATGGCGAAACTGACAGGGGGCTTCGGCCCCCTTTCTTTTTTGCGACTGGTTGCCCGGATAAGCGCAGTCTTGCCGGATCGGGCCATGCCTTTCGGGCATGTCCCGCCGAAATGGGTCTGGCAAGGTTTTGCCCGGCGGCGCTTCGCGACTCCGACTCGGTCAAACACGCAAGGATTGGCGCGATTTCCTCCCGATCGCGCAAAACGGGTGACGCCTGCGGCTGTTGCGGTGTTTCTGGGGCCTGTCCGGACGAAGACATAATCAACCTATCCAGGAGGCACCAAAATGAAACCGCAGTACTTGATTGGGATTTCCATCGCTGCTCTGACCCTGCCGGGAGTGCTCTCGGCGCAGTCCTCAACCGATGCCAATGGCGATGGCGTTCTGACCATCGAAGAAATCCAGGCCGTGTTGCCCAACGTCGACGCCGACACTTTCTCGGCGATGGACGCAAACGGCGACGGGGCGCTGGATGCTGATGAAGTGGCCGTTGCGCAAGAGGCAGGTTTGCTTCCACCCAGCAACGGGTAAACAAGAAAGGGCGGCCCGACACTCATCGGGCCGCTTTTTCAGATGCTATAACGGCAAGTGAATGTTGAATTTTTCCCGAATTTCAGCATCCAGAAGAGGGTCGAACCGGGCCGCCGACGGGGTGGACAGGATTTCATTCTTTCGGGCCACTGCCTTTTCAACCAGATCCGGTTTGCCAAGCTCCACCCACTCCTTGGGGGACGAGCGGTCACCAAAGGTCGGATAGACATAGTCGGCCTGCATCCGGCTGAGGGTCGCATCGGTGCCCAGATAATGACCGGGGCCGCCCATGCATACGGATGCGATCTGATCCAATGCCAGGGTTTCATCGGTCACTTCGATCCCGCGCACACAGCGCAGTGCCTGACCGATCAGGTCGTCGCTGAGGATGAGGCTTTCAAAGCAGAAACCCAGCAGCGAGGCGTGCATGCCAGCGGCTTCATAAACCATGTTCAACCCGGACAGCCCCGCCATCACGTTCGAGCACATCTGTTCCCACCCGGCCTGCATGTCGGGCAGCTTCGAATCTGATGCACCGGCCGCCGCACCCCCAGGCAAGTCGTAGAAACGGTGCATCTGGGCGCAGCCTGCCGTCAGCAGGGCTTGTTCTCCGGAACCGATGGACATTGCGCCGGTCCGCAGATCAAGACCAAAAGGCCAGGTGCCGAAAACTGCGGGTGCGCCGGGACTTACGGCGTTTACATAAACCAATCCCGCAAGGCATTCCGCCGTGGCTTGGGTGATTGCTCCGGCGATTGTCGATGGCGCGGTGGCACCGGCCATCCCGGCTGACAGCAACAGCACCGGCATCCCGGCCTTGATGCACTCCTCCATCACTTCGCAGCTTTCTGTGGCGAATTTCATCGGAGGGACGACGAAGCAGTTCGAGTTCGACACGAAAGGTCGCTCGCGATATTTGTCCTCGCCGCCCGCGATCATGTAGATCATCTCCATCGCGGGGGCGACGTGGCTGGGTTCCGTGAAGGACGTGCCGATATGTTTGAACGTTCCCGAACAACTTGCGTAGATCGTGTTCAGGTCCATTTCCAGGTTGTCGGCGATATCGCGACAGACCATGGGGCGTTGAACAAAGTGAATATTGTCAAGCTGTTGGCAGATGCGTGCGGCATCGTGCAAATCCTGAACGGTTGAATCACGATACTCGCGACCATGCACGTCGACCATGGAAACGGCGGCACCAGCCGTGCCGTAATGTACTTTTGTACCGGTCAGGTCCAGATCGGTTTTTCCATCGCGGCTGTACAAAGTGACCTTGCGGTTCGCCTTTGCGATCGTGTCTTCGACAAGGGCACGGGGAAAGCGGATGCGGCCATCGTCGCCCAGTATGCAGCCTGCACCGACCAGATAGTCGATTCCGCTTTGCGGCGCGTCTGCCAGACCAATGGTTTCCAATGCGGTCAGGGCGGCCTCGTGGATACGTTCGATCTGTGCCTGGGTCAGGACATTCAGGACACCGCCTTCCATACCGGGGCGCACGGGGCGCAGATGTTCAGGCAATGCGGTTGCACGGGCAGCGCGACGCGCAGCGCGACCGCCGCTGCGCGATGTGTTGCGGGATTGGTCGTTCATTTCTTTTTCCGATCTGTGAGAGATGTTTGGGGAACTAGCAAGTGGCCGCTTACGGCCGCCCTCTCGCTGCACGCCCCCGGTCCGCACCAATGGTGCGGCTGATCAGGCTGATTTTCCAGTCGTGGTCAGTCATTCCGCCTCTCAACGTTTGGCGCAAGAGTTCCAAAACACGGCGACGCAATCTGTTCTGTTTGCGACCTCAACGGAATTAACTTCAGCAAATGTTTGCCCAACGGTCCACTGACGGAATTCTGAGGCAGATTTTCTCCCGCGGTGACAGAAATCTGTTATACTGCATTCACTTACTCTTGAGCTTTGCGTGCAAGGAATTGAACTCTGACAAAAGCGATCCCAGTTGAATTCAAAGCTAGACATGATCTGAATCCCGAGTGAAATCGCGTTGAAACAGACTTTTGAACTTTTTTCTGTCCTGATTGTCGTGGCTCTGACAGCCAGCGCCAGTCCGGTTATGGCAGAGGATTGGACAGGAGGTTACGTTGGGCTCAGCTTTGGGTACGCGGATGCGGATGGACCGGGTGGATCAAGCGGGGACGACACCGCCTTTGGTGCGCATGTAGGCTATGACCAGGATTTCGGGGCTTTCGTTCTGGGCGGTGAACTTGAATACAACCGCCTGTCCCTGAACCTCAGCCAATCTCAGGGAAGCTTGGACAGCATGACGCGCTTGAAACTGCGTGGCGGGTACGATTTCGGCAGTGCGCTGGGGTATGTCGTCGTTGGCGCGGCACGGGCCGAAACATCCGTCGACAGCGATACCGCCGCCGTTTACGGAATCGGCATCGCTTATCCGATTGGCGAGAATTTTGTCATCAGCGGTGAAGCGCTGCGGCAAGACTTCGATGATGTGACCCGATCCACCGGTGGTCTGGAATCCAACGTCTTCAACCTGCGTACAACGTTCCGTTTCTGACAACAGGCTTATTCAGCTGCGTGCTTCCTCGCAAGTTGCGACGCGAATTTGCACAGCGTTTTCAGCGCATCCGCAAAGCGTTCATCCGCCACGGTCATGGCCACCCGTACGTGCCCGGCAGCGGCCTTGCCGAAGCTTTCGCCGGGCATGACGGCAATTCTGTGTGCGTCCAGCAGCGCGTTGGCAAACGCGTCCCCCGACAACCCGGTCGCGCGGATATCCAGCATCAGATACATGGCACCCTGCGCGGGGACGAGGCCGACGATGTTTTGCGAGGCCAGAATGTCCATTGCCAGGGCACGCCGGCGGCGGAACGGGGCGGCGATTTTTTCTTCCAGTTCAACACCCGCGGTCAGCGCAAAGCTGGAGGCGTCCTGTACGAACCCGGGAACGCCGTAGGTGGTGTGGGTCGCCAGATTGATCAGATGGGCGATGACATCCTCGGGGCCGACGACCCATCCACACCGAGACCCGGTCATGGCATGGGACTTGGACATGGATCCAACCACAAGCGTTCGCTCTGCCATGTCGGGCAGCGCACGCGGCGAAATGTGCTCGCCGTCCCAGACCTGGGTGTCGTATACCTCATCCGAAATCAGCCAAAGATCGCGCCGTTTGCACACGTCAGCGACCGCCTCGAGCGATTGACGGGAATAGACCACACCGGTCGGATTGTTCGGCGTGTTGATCAACAGCGAAACCGCGCCTTCAGCGGCGGCATCGATCCGTTCGGCCTGGGGCTGGAAAGCGCCTTCAGCGGTGGTTTGAACCGCGCGGGCCATGGCGCCAACGCCCCGAATCGTGCCGGGATAGGTGGCGTAGTAGGGGTCGAGATACAATCCGACATCACCGGGATCGCAAACGGCCATATGTGCCGCGAACAGGGCAGCTTGCCCGCCGGGGGTGATCAGAACGTTGTTCCGAGAGGTCGGAACACCTGTGCGGGTCTGAACTCGAGCGGCGACCGTGTCGCGCAGCAGGTCCGTGCCGGGCACCATCGCGTAACCTGTGTGGCCGTTGCGGGCCGACAGCTCCATCGCCTGAAGAATCGAAGGGTCGGTTCGGGTGTCATGTTCACCGATCGTCAGTTCTGTTACGGCTTGTCCTTCGCTCTGCATCCGGCGGGCGCGATAAAACACGTCCCAGCCATCGCTGCCGCCGCCGGTGATCTGCGTGATGCGTTCAGACAGTTTCATCCCATCGCCCCTGCTTGCCTTGCGCTGAATGGGGCAGAGCAGTGGCCGTTTGTCAATCAGCTTCGCGGTGGCAGCTTCGCCTGAAGCTTTTTAGTCAACGAAGCGCGAACGAGATCATATGAAACCGTCAAACGATGGCGCAGCTCCTCGGTCTCGGCATCAAACGGCAGGCGGACCCAGCTGCGGTGAAAATAGGGGGCTTTCACCGCGACACCGGCATCAATCACCATCTGAGCCGTTTCCACGTCGGGTGTTTTGACCGACACGCCGTCATTTGCAGTTCCGATACAGGCAAACATCTTGCCGCCAACCTTCCACGCGTCATGACCGCCGCCCCACGGGTCTGACAGCTCGGCTCCGGGAAATTCCTTGCAGATGGAATTGATGAAGTCTCGATCCATGGCTGGCACTCTGCCGGACCGGGTGAGCAAACTCAACGCTTGGCTTGGCGGGGTTCCCGTGCTAACCGAGAGGCATGAACCCGGTGACCTGCATCATTATCTGCTGCATTACCTGCTGATTTATCAAGCGGGCCGGTTTCTTTCGTTTTCATCCCTGAGACAAGTTGCTAAGCCCGCGCCAACGCGCAAGCCTTTGCTGTTTTCTAGGAGCCCGACCGATGACGACGATCAAGCTGCACAACACGCGGACGCGGACGAAGGAAGATTTCGTACCGATCGACCCTGATAACGTGCGGATGTATGTCTGTGGTCCGACGGTCTATGACCGCGCGCATCTGGGCAACGCACGGCCGGTGGTGGTGTTCGATGTGCTGTATCGTCTGTTGCGCCATGTCTATGGCGCAGAGCACGTGACCTATGTGCGCAACTTCACCGACGTAGACGACAAGATCAACGCCACGGCGCTGGCCCGCAAACAGGCGGGTGCGGAAGGTACGCTGGAACAATTGGTGCAGGAACGGTCGGATGAAACCATCGGCTGGTACCTGCATGATATGGGTGCTTTGGGCACGTTGGAGCCGAACGAGATGCCGCGTGCGACCCAGTATATCGCTCAGATGATCGCAATGATCGAGGATCTGATCGCCAAGGGCCATGCCTATGCCGCCGAAGGCCATGTTCTGTTTGCGGTGGACAGCTGGAAAGAGAGCTACGGCAAGCTGTCGGGGCGCTCGGTCGATGACATGATCGCGGGCGCGAGGGTCGAGGTGGCGCCCTACAAGAAGAACCCGATGGATTTTGTCTTGTGGAAACCCTCGACCGATGAACTGCCGGGCTGGGACAGCCCATGGGGGCGGGGACGTCCGGGCTGGCACATCGAATGCTCGGCCATGAGCTATGAATTGCTGGGTGAGAGTTTTGATATCCATGGTGGCGGCAACGACCTGATGTTCCCGCACCACGAAAACGAGATCGCCCAGAGCAAATGCGCGCACCCGCAGGGTGAATTCGCGCGGGTCTGGCTGCATAACGAGATGTTGCAGGTCGAAGGCAAGAAGATGTCCAAATCGCTGGGCAATTTCTTTACCGTGCATGATCTGCTGGAACAGGGCGTTCCGGGCGAAGTGATCCGCTTTGTCTTCTTGCAGACGCATTATCGCAAGCCGATGGACTGGACCGAGAAGAAGGCCCGTGAGGCAGAGGCGACGCTGCGCAAGTGGCGGGCGCTGACAGCGGGCATCGAGCCCGCCGCCAGCGCGGCACCTGAGGTGATCGCGGCGCTGAGCGACGACCTGAACACGGCAGGTGCCATGGCCGAGCTTTACCGCCTGGCGTCAGATGGAGACGCTGCGGGATTGCTGGCAAGCGCGCAACTGCTGGGTTTGCTGCTGCCCCAGATGGGAGGGTGGGCGGACACCGCGTCCGTAGACCTGAGCGCCCATGAAGATCGCTTGGCGAAGGCGCGCGTAGCTGCAATGCAAAACAAGGATTTCTCGGAGGTCGATCGACTCAAGGCTGCGTATGTAGCGGCAGGGCTTGAGGTTCGAATGAGCAAGGAAGGTGTCGAACTGGTGCCGGGCGCGGGCTTTGATGCCACCAAGCTGGAGGAGGTTTGATGACCAGGGAACGCCTCTATCTTTATGACACGACGCTGCGTGACGGGCAGCAGACCCAGGGCGTGCAGTTTTCGACCGCTGAAAAGGTGCAGATCGCACAGGCGCTGGACGCATTGGGGGTGGATTACATCGAAGGCGGTTGGCCCGGTGCCAACCCCACCGACAGCGCGTTTTTTGACGCCGCCCCAAAGACTGCGGCCCGGTTGACGGCCTTTGGCATGACCAAGCGGGCGGGGCGCTCGGCCGAGAATGACGATGTGCTGGCTGCGGTGATGAATGCGGGAACGCAGGCCGTTTGTCTGGTTGGCAAGTCGCATGACTATCACGTGACCCACGCGCTTGGTATTTCGCTTGAAGAGAACACGGAAAACGTTCGTGCTTCGGTGGCACATATCGTTGCGCAAGGGCGCGAGGCGCTGTTCGATGCGGAACATTTCTTTGACGGGTACAAGGACAACCCGGAATACGCGACCGAAGTTTGCCGTGCGGCACTGGAGGCGGGTGCGAGATGGGTTGTGCTATGCGATACCAACGGTGGCGCGTTGCCGTCCGAGGTCGGGCGGATCGTGTCCGAAGTGATCGCGGCAGGCCTGCCGGGTGAACGGTTGGGTATCCACACCCATAACGACACCGAGAACGCAGTGGCCTGTTCTCTGGCGGCTGTCGAAGCAGGTGCGCGGCAAATTCAGGGAACGCTGAATGGTCTGGGTGAACGTTGTGGCAACGCAAACCTGACGGCGCTGATCCCGACATTGCTGCTGAAAGAACCCTACGCCTCGCAGTTTGCAACAGGCGTCAGCCTTGATGCGTTGGCCGGGCTGACCCGAACCAGCCGCATGTTGGATGATGTTCTGAACCGGGTGCCCAGCAAGCAGGCGGCTTATGTAGGCGCATCGGCCTTCGCGCATAAGGCTGGGTTGCACGCCAGCGCGATCCTCAAGGACCCGTCGACTTATGAACACGTGGACCCGGCGAGCGTTGGCAATGAACGCATCATTCCGATGTCGAACCAGGCTGGCCAGTCGAACTTGCGCAAACGTCTGACCGAAGCAGGGCTGAGCGTTGAATCCGGCGATCCCGCATTGGGCCGCATCCTTGAACGGATCAAGCTCCGTGAAGCTGAAGGGTATTCCTATGACACCGCACAGGCCAGTTTCGAACTGTTGGCGCGGGATGAACTGGGGCAACTGCCAGAATTCTTCGAGGTCAAGCGCTACAAGGTCACTGTTGAGCGTCGGAAGAACAAATACAACAAGATGGTCAGCCTGTCCGAGGCTGTCGTCGTGGTGAAAGTGGACGGTGAAAAGAAACTGTCGGTCAGCGAATCCATGGACGAGTCCGGCAACGACAGGGGGCCTGTGAACGCGCTGGCCAAAGCGTTGGCGAAGGATCTGGGTCAATACTCGCAGGTCCTGTCAGACATGCGCCTTGTCGATTTCAAGGTCCGTATCACCCAGGGCGGGACCGAGGCGGTGACCCGCGTCATCATCGACAGCGAAGACGGTCAGGGGCGGCGCTGGTCGACCGTTGGCGTGAGTGCGAACATAGTTGATGCGTCCTTTGAGGCGCTGCTGGATGCGATCCAGTGGAAACTGGTCCGTGATTGTGATCCGCAAAAGGCAGCGGCCGAGTGAGCGTGGTTTTTGATGACGATGTCAAAGCCTGCGCCGCGCTGGTGCAGCGGGCTGATCCTGACCGATTCCGCGCGACGATGGCGGCTCCGGTGTCGGCTCGGTCGGTGTTGTTTCCGGTCTATGCGCTGAATGTTGAAGTCGCCCGCGCTCCGTGGGTGACGCAAGAACCCATGATTGCCGAAATGCGGCTGCAATGGTGGCGCGACGCGTTGCAGGAGATTGCAGAAGGCGCCCCTGTGCGGCGGCATGAGGTGGTGACGCCTCTGTCTCGGGTCCTGTCGCCGCATCTGGCAGGTATTCTGGATGAATTTGTCGCCGTAAGGCGTTGGGATATATATAAGGACCCGTTTGAGGATCAGGAGCATTTTGACGCCTATATCCAACACAGTTCCGGGTCGCTTTTCGTGGCCTCAGCGCAGGCGTTGGGTGCGGCGGAGGAAAGCGTGCTGCGCGATTTCGGGTACGGAGTCGGTGTGGCAAATTGGTTCCGCGCCATTCCCGAACTGGAAAAGCGGGGTCGTGTACCTTTGCTTGATGGCACGACGGGTGGCGTTCAGCAATTGGCCCAAACCGCTTTGGATCGATTGCGCAACGCACGATCAAACCGAGGCGACATAGCGCCTGAGGCGCGTCCCGCGCTGTATGCGGGCTGGCTGGCGGAACGGGTTCTGAAGCAGGCCATCGCCCAGCCCCAGCGGGTGGCGGCAGGAACGCTTGACCCAAGCGAAATGCGTCAGCGCCTGTCCCTGATGTGGACCGTCGGCAGCGGGCGCTGGTGATCAGACGCTTTCGGGATCGGCCGGGCGCAGAACCAGCCACAGCAATGCGCCACCTGCCAGTGTCAGCAAGGGGATCATGGCAAGGTTAACGGCATTCCACCCCTCGATCGCGGATCCGCCCGAGCAGTTCATCAACCCACCCGAGGCCAGCGATGCAAGTGTCACACCGCCAAACACCAGCAGGTCATTGAGGCCCTGCATCCGACCACGCTCTTGCGGTTCATGAGATGCGGCCAGCATCGTGGTCGCGCCGATAAAGCCGAAATTCCAACCAATGCCCAGAAGGACGAGGGCAACAAAAAAGTTTCCCAATTCAACGCCTTGCAGCGCAACCACTCCTGATGCGGCAAGTATGGCCAGGCCCAGAGCGACGATCTTTTCAACGCCAAACCGGGCGATCAGGTGCCCGGTGAAGAAGCTGGGAACATACATTGCCAGCACGTGACTTGTCACGATATCCGCCGCGTCATTGGCCGAAAACCCACATCCGACAACCGCAAGCGGTGTCGAGGTCATGACAAGATTCATCAGCGCATAAGACACCATGGCACAGATTATCGCGACGGCAATGCGGGGCGTTTTCAACAGCTCGATCCGTGACCGCCCCTTGGGTTCATCAGCCGCAGGTTTCGCAGGCGTCGGAATGTCGAGAAAGAAGAACAGCACCGAACCCAGAACGTTGATGCCGATTACGGCCATATATGTACCCAGAAAAGGGATGACGTAAGCTTCAGACGTCAGCTTCACGATCTGAGGCCCAATGATGGCGGCCGCCAATCCGCCCGCCATGACATATGAAATCGCCTTGGGGCGGAAATCGTCTGAAGCGGTGTCTGCTGCTGCAAAGCGATAGAACCCGTGTGCGCTCATATAGATGCCGGTCAGCAGGCTGCCGACCAGAAAGATGGGGAAGGAACCAAGGAACAGGCCATAAGCTCCTATCAATCCGCCCAATGCGCCGGCGGTTGCCCCGACAAGAAACCCCACGCGTCGGCCCCATTTTTGCATGATGGCCGAGATCGGCGTGGCCGCCAGCATCGATCCCAGAACGATCAGGGATATCGGCAGGGTCGCCAAACAGGGGTTCGAAGCCAGCGACTGACCTGCAAGTCCGCCAACGATGAACATCATGGGCATCTGCGCGCCCAGTATGGCTTGGGCAGCCACCAGCACGGCCACATTGCGTTTGGCCTGCCGGTCGTCCGGAAGGGTTGAAATCATGGTCATGGGCGAATGGTTATCGGCTAAGTGTTTGCGGCACAAGCGGGTTGCATCTGCGTCACATGCGCCTAACGTGCCCGAGATAGCAGAGCAGGGAGGCCGCATGTCCGCAGGCCGCATCATCGAAACACCGGACTGTGTTGCCGAAGGGGCCGAATGGCTGGCCCAATCCTGTCCGCGAATGGCCTACGCGATGGATCAGACCGGCCCGTTGCCGCTGCGCCGCCGCCCTGACGGGTTTGCGCAATTGCTGAGTGCAATTGTCAGCCAGCAGGTGAGTGTGGCTTCGGCCAATGCGATCTGGAAACGGCTTCGGGATGCCAAGCTGACCGGCCCGCGCAAGATCCTGTGGGCGACGGATGATGATCTGCGGGCCGTTGGCCTGAGCCGTCAGAAGATCCGATATGCGCGGGCTCTGGCCGAGGCACGCATCGACTATAAGGCGTTGCGCGATGCAACTGACGCAGATGTTGTCGCTACTTTGACGCAAGTATCGGGAATCGGTGTCTGGACAGCCGAAATCTATGCCATGTTCTCGCTGGGTCGCGCAGATGTCATCGCACCCGGTGATCTGGCCCTGCAAGAGGCGGCGCGCATCCTCTATGACCTGCCTGAACGTCCGACAGACAAGGAACTGCGCAAAATGGCCGAGGCCTGGTCGCCCTGGCGTTCGGTTGCGGCGCGGGTTCTGTGGGCCTATTACCGGGTTGCAAAGCAAAGAGAAGGGATCAGATGACACGGGTTTTGAATGCGCTCCGGAAAGAGCCTGTTTCGGGCGACACGCGCTCGGTCGTGGTGTTCGTGCATGGCTATGGCGCAAACGGTGCCGATCTGCTGGGATTGGCCGATCCGCTGGGCGAACACCTGCCTGACACGTTGTTCGTGGCCCCCGACGCCCCCGAGCAGATCCCCGGAATGCCCAACGGGTATCAGTGGTTCCCGATTCCGTGGATCGATGGATCTTCCGAGGAAGAGGCCCGCCGGGGCATGGAAATGGCGGTCGAGGACTTCAACGCCTTTCTGGACGCGCTGATGGTGGACGAAGATGTCCTGCCCGAACAGGTTGTTCTGTTTGGTTTCAGCCAGGGCACGATGATGAGCCTGCATGTCGCACCACGCCGGGAAGATCCCGTGGCCGGGATCGTAGCCTTTTCAGGCCGTTTGCTGGAACCCGATCTGCTGGTGGATGAAACCGTCAGCCGGATGCCTGTCTTGCTGGTGCATGGCGACGCTGATGACGTTGTCCCGCCACAATCCCTGCCGGAAGCGGCCGAAGCCTTGCAAGCTGCCGGTTTCAAAGAGGTCTATGCCCATGTCATGAAAGGCACCGGGCACGGTATCGCCCCGGATGGGCTGAGCGTTGCGCTGGCCTTCATGCGCGACAAGCTGAGTCTTTAGTGTTTGGAACCTGCGGAGCGCCCATGCGTTCCGCACCGGTTCAATCCCACAAGTGACCTTCGGCGAACTCGACCGAGTTTCCGGCCGGGTCGCGCACATACAAAGACCGTGCGCCTCCGGGCCAGTCAAACTCGGCATCTACCGGAATATTCCAGTCCAGAAGGTGTTTGCGCATCGCCGCGATGTCCTCTCGTGACAGCACAAGACACACATGTCCGGGGCCGCGCGCGCCGTGGGGCGGAACCGGCATGTCGGGGTCAAGCGGCGGTTGTTCGGTCTGGTCGGGATTGAAAATCAGCAGGACCGATCCGCCGATGCGATAGAAAACATGGCGGTCAGCGACACGTTGTATGCGTTCGAGCCCAAGAACTTCGCCGTAAAACTGTTCTGCCGCGTCCAGGTCATCAACATAGAGCGCCGCTTCCAGAATGGCCGAAGGGGCCGGGATGTCAGGCGTTTTCTTCATGACCCCAGTTTAGCAGATCGGGGCAGGGTCTGTCACCGTCGCGGGCGACGGTCGCGCTTGCGTTGGGGGGACGCGTTCAGTGTCGGCATTGGCAGACTGTCCCAGTGCCCGGGCTCAAGATCATCCAGGGTCCAGTCTCCGATGCGGTACCGGATCAGGCGCAGGGTCGGCAGGCCAACTGCCGCCGTCATCCGCCGCACTTGCCGGTTTTTGCCTTCGCGGATGGTCAGTTCAAGCCAACTGTCCGGGACTGACTTGCGTTCGCGGATCGGTGGGGTTCGGGGCCAGAGCGCCTCGGGCTCGTCGATCTGGCGGGCCTTGGCGGGGCGGGTCAGACCATCCTTCAATTCGACCCCGTTGCGAAGCGTTTTCAGGGCAGCCTCGTCGGGGGTGCCTTCGACTTGAACCCAATAGGTTTTGGCCATCTTGTGCTTTGGGTCAGAGATCTGGGATTGCAGCTTTCCATGATCCGTCAGCAGCATCAAACCTTCACTGTCACGGTCCAGCCTGCCTGCCGGATAGACGCCGGGCAGATCAATGAAATCAGACAGCGTGCTGCGTGGGCTGTCCGCGTTGGCGCGGTCGGTGAACTGCGGCAGAACATCATAAGGTTTGTTGAAGCGGATGAACCAGGACATGACCTGCGCATAGCCCGAACGGCGCCCCCGGTGCAAGCTGTGGATAACTGTCACGTGCCTGTTACCGATTCGCGTTACCCCGTCTGCGACATATTGTGGAAACTCAGGGCTTGTCAGAGTTTTAACACGATATATAGTTATCAAAAGACCGGGGCGGGTGCTCCCCGCTCTGGTGTCACAAACGGGCAGCTGAGAGCGAGGAGCGATTCTGTGATGGACGGAGACTTCAGGGCCGAATTTGTAAGGGAGCCGGGTGCGCTCAAACAACACCCGGCCCTGGTTTTGAACGCCGATTATCGCCCCTTGTCCTATTACCCGCTGTCACTGTGGCCCTGGCAAGAAGCGATCAAGGCCGCCTGGCTGGATCGGGTCGATATCGTGGCTGAATATGACGAGGTCGTCCGCAGCCCGAGCACCGAGATCCGAATCCCCTCGGTCGTTGTTTTGAAAGACTATGTAAAACCCAGAAAGCGCGTGGCCTTCACGCGCTTTAATTTATTTCTGCGGGATGAATTCCGCTGCCAGTATTGCGGCAGCCGTGACAACCTGACCTTCGATCATGTGGTACCACGGGCCGCCGGTGGTGTGACCAGCTGGCAGAACGTGGTGGCGGCGTGCAGCCCGTGCAATTTGCGCAAAGGTTCAAAATCGCTGCGCCAGGCTCGGATGACCTTGCGCAAGCCGCCGCGCCAACCCGATGCCGAAGCGTTGCGCAATATCGGTCGGAAATTCCCGCCGAACCACCTGCATGAAAGCTGGATCGATTTCCTGTACTGGGATGCAGAACTGGATCAGTTCTAAGCCGCGCGGGATTTCCACGCGGCCAGCCAGATCAGTACCAGAATGGCAGAAGCAATGGCGTTCCAACCTGCCATCGAGATGCCGAACATCTCCCAGGGGATATCATCGCACCGCACCAAAGGCGCGGACATGATTTGATCAAACAGATCGTCAGCGGACAGACCGCTGATGCTGCCGGATGTGCAGCTGCTTGGGCCTTCCCACCAGCCTTGTTCAACGCCGGCGTGAAATAAACCCACCGCCGATGTCGTCGCGGCCGCCGCTGCGCCCAGCAAAGGAAGAAAGGTCAGCCTTGGCAATGCCAGCGCCGCGGCGCCGATCGCGATGGCCACTGCATGTGGATAGCGCTGCCAGATGCACATCTTGCACGGCGCAAGCCCGCCGAGATGCTGAAAGCCAAAAGCGGCCAGAAGAAGGGCCAGTGATCCTAGACTTGCCACCGCGACAAGTTGCGAACGTCTCGTCATAAGTATTTCACCACCAGGAATCCGCCAAACAGGAGGATGATGAACAAAGTGAACATTAGCCCCAGGCGCTTTTCGATGAAGTCGCGGATCGGCTCACCGAATCCCCAGAGCAGGCCGGCAACCAGGAAGAACCTCAAGGCGCGGGCCAGAATTGAGGTCGCGATGAAAGTTCCAAGCGGCATGCCGGTCCAGCCGGACATAATGGTGATGACCTTGTAGGGGAAGGGGGTCACACCCGCGGCCAGAACGGCCCAGAACCCGAAGTCGTTGAACCGGGTATTGAATTCTTCCATGGCATGGGCTTTTCCCATGGATTCCAGAATGGGCTGCCCGATGCTTTCATAGAAAAACGCACCAATCGCATAGCCCAGCATGCCCCCCAGAACCGACGCCACCAACGCCACGGTTGCGATCAGCCATGCGCGCGACGGGCGGGCCAGAATCATCGGAATCATCAACACATCCGGGGGAATCGGAAAAAACGAACTCTCGATGAAAGCCACGATGGCCAGCGCCCACAGCGCGTGAGGGTGTTCGGCCAGACGAATGGTCCAGTCATAAAGCGATCGTAACATAAAGCACTCAAATCCAGTTTCCGGTCTGAAGCCAAGCCAAACCATGCGCCTGACGGACCGTCAACAGCCGAGGGCGAAACAAATGGAATATTGGATGGTTTTTGCCTCTGGACCTTCGCTCGGATGGGCGCTAATCCAGTGTTCGTGGCCCAAGTGGCGGAATGGTAGACGCAGGGGATTCAAAATCCCCCGCCTTCACGGGCGTGAGAGTTCGAGTCTCTCCTTGGGCACCACAATCCCGACGAATTCAGAATTCCGTCCGTCCTTATGGCGGGGTTCCGTGCTGGTGCCGTGATCAAGGTGCTGACCCGCAACCTTGGTCTTCATGTCTTGTTCGAGGCCTTCTGTAGCGGGCCGCAAATGCCACAACGTTCCGGGCCTGCATCAGCAGTCAGGTCATCAGGTCCCCGGCGGTGTGAATCGTGAACCGGGTTGGTATTGGGGGGCTTTTGTCAGATTCGCCCCAACGCACAAACGTGACATGCCCTGCGTCCATGTTCGAAAACGCGGATCGCTCTTTTTCGCGCCGACTCGTGCCGGTTCATTGCATCGAGGATGAAACGGAGTGTTGGGCTTCGATTGATCGTGTGACCCCAGACTGTTCGCTGTGAACTGATGGGGAAAGTTCGTGATTTGTGCTCATATATGCGAATTGGCGCAGGTCCGACCGGTGCCGGCCTTGACATTGTGGGTATCTGAATGAAACCTCGAAAGGGTTGGGAGAAATTGGGAAATTCAAAGATTTGTAGCCGTTGCGATGCGGGCCGGTTTGTATTATCGGCACGCTTCCCTGAGCAGGTGATCAAACTTGATTTCCAACTGCCAGACAAAAAAAGTGGGAGTTAACAGATGAAAAACAGCAGCAAACTGAGCGTCGGCGCCTTCGTCACCGCAGCCCTTCTGGCTCCGGCGGCATATGCCGAAGAGTTCATTACAATCGGTACCGGCGGTGTCACCGGCGTTTACTATCCGACCGGCGGCGCGATCTGTCGTCTGGTCAACAAAGGCCGGAAAGAGCACGGCGTGCGCTGCTCGGTCGAATCGACCGGTGGTTCGGTTTACAACATCAACACCATCCGCGAAGGCGAACTGGAGTTTGGTGTGGCCCAGTCCGACTGGCAGTACCACGCCTATAACGGCACCTCGAAATTCGAAGAAGCGGGCCCGTTCGAAGGCCTGCGCGCCGTGTTCTCGGTGCACCCCGAACCCTTCACCGTCGTGGCCCGCGCCGATTCCGGCATCACCAACTTTGAAGACCTGAAGGGCAAGCGCGTCAACATCGGCAACCCCGGTTCCGGTCAGCGCGGCACCATGGAAGTCCTGCTGGGCGAAATGGGCTGGACCACCGACGATTTCGAACTGGCGACCGAGCTGAAAGCGGCTGAACAGTCAGCAGCCTTGTGCGACAACCAGATCGACGCGATGGTATACACCGTTGGCCACCCCTCGGGTTCGATTCAGGAAGCCACCACCGCATGTGACTCGGTTCTGGTGAACGTCAGCGGTGAGGCCGTGGACAAGCTGGTCAACGAAAACTCGTTCTACCGCAAGGCAACCATTCCCGGTGGCATGTACCGTGGATCCGACGAAGACACCGCGACCTTTGGTGTGGGCGCGACCTTCGTGACCTCGGCCGATGTATCGGAAGATGCGGTTTACGCGGTCGTCAGCTCGGTCTTTGAAAACTTCGATGATTTCAAAAAGCTGCACCCGGCATTTGCGAACCTGAAGCCGGAAGAGATGATTGCGGACGGCCTGTCGGCTCCGCTGCATCCGGGTGCCGAGAAGTACTACAAAGAAAAAGGCTGGATTCAGTAAACCAGACCTGACGCAGGGTGCCCAAGGGCGCCCTGCACAAAACCCGTAAGAAACGGGGTTCAGATGGCCGAAAAATGGCCGCGACGGGGAGACATTTGATGAATTCCGACACTCAATCCAATCGTCCGCTTTCCGAAGAAGAGCTTCAGGATCTGGTTGCGTCTTCTGACGCAGGAGGGCGCAACCCGGTCGGGAACGTGGGCGTTTTCCTGGCGGTCGTGGCCGCGATCTGGTCGATATTTCAAGTTGTTCTGGCTTCGCCCCTGGCGAATTATGTCTTGCCCGGAAGCGTCGTGAACAATGCACGGCAATTCCACCTGGCTTTTGCCCTGTTTCTGGCTTTTGCAGCCTATCCCGCGCTGAAATCCAGCCCGCGGGATTTCATCCCGGTTCAGGATTGGATCATGGGATTGGTGGGCGCGTTCGTCGCGCTGTACGGCTATTTCTTCTATGACAAGATCGTCAATGCGGGCGGTTTGGCCGACGACACCGATAAATGGGTTGCGTTGCTTGGCTTGATCCTGCTGTTCGAGGCCGCGCGCCGCGCGCTTGGCCCGGCCATGGCAATCATTGCGACGATATTTTTGGCCTATGTCTTCTTCGGTGCCTCGGAATGGGTGCCTGAAGTTATCCGCTGGAAGGGCGCGAGCCTGAAAAAGGCGATGAGCCACATGTGGATCACGTCAGAAGGCGTGTTTGGTATCGCACTGGGTGTTTCCACGAAATTCGTCTTCCTGTTCGTGCTGTTCGGCGCATTGCTGGATAAAGCCGGGGCAGGGAACTATTTCATCAAGATGGCCTTTGGGGCGCTTGGCCACCTGCGCGGTGGTCCGGCCAAGGCGGCTGTCGTGGGCTCGGCTGCGACCGGCCTGATTTCGGGCTCGTCGATTGCCAACGTTGTCACCACGGGTACATTCACCATCCCGCTGATGAAGCGCGTCGGGTTCAGCAGCGAACAAGCCGGCTCGGTCGAGGTCGCCAGTTCCGTGAACGGGCAGATCATGCCGCCGGTGATGGGGGCCGCTGCCTTCCTGATGGTGGAATATGTGGGTATTTCTTACGTTGAGGTGATCACCCACGCCTTCCTGCCAGCCGCGATTTCCTACATCGCGCTGGTCTATATCGTGCACCTTGAGGCGGTGAAGCGGAACATGCCCACGCTGGGCGACCGCGATGTGCATCTGGCGCGGACCGTGGTGGGGATGCTTGCATTCTTCCTGGTGTTTGCAGGTCTTTGCTATGGGTCACAATTCCCGGTGGATGCCGTGACAAGCTGGGTGCCGTCGGCGGCCGGTCTGGTGCTGAGCCTGATTATCTGCGCGGTATATGTTGCCCTGCTGTATCTGGCGGCCCAGGTGCCTGATTTGGAACCGGATGACCCGAACGCAAAAGAGGTTACGCTGCCGGTCATCGCCGATATCTACAAGGCAGGTCTGCATTACCTGCTGCCGATCATCGTTCTGGTCTATTTCCTGATGATTGAACAGAAGTCACCGGGCCTGTCCGCCTTCTGGGCCACATCGCTGCTGTTTGTCATCCTGCTGACGCAGAAGCCGCTGAAGGCGATGTTCCGGGGGCAGAGCAACCTGTACAACACTTTCATCGATGGTGTTGCCGACCTGTGGCAAGGGCTGATCGACGGGGCACGCAACATGATCGGCATTGCGCTTGCCACGGCAACCGCGGGCGTGATCGTGGGAACCGTCACGTTGACGGGTGTTGGTCAGGTGATGGCCGATCTGGTCGAGTTCCTGTCGGGCGGCAATCTGATCCTGATGCTGGTCATGGTTGGGCTGCTCAGCCTGATCCTGGGCATGGGCTTGCCGACAACCGCGAACTATATCGTTGTCAGCTCGTTGATGGCCGGGGTGGTTGTTGAACTGGGTGCGCAAAGCGGGCTGATCGTTCCCCTGATCGCCGTCCATCTGTTCGTTTTCTACTTCGGGATCATGGCCGACGTGACACCTCCGGTCGGGCTTGCCAGTTTTGCCGCCGCGGCTGTGTCGGGCGGTGATGCGATCAAAACCGGTTTCACGGCCTTCTTCTACAGCCTGCGCACCGTGGCGCTGCCCTTCGTGTTCATTTTCAACACCGATCTTCTGCTGATCGATGTGACATGGGTCGAAGGGATCACAGTGGCGATTTTCGCGACCATAGCGATCCTTGTCTTTACGGCAGGCACCATGGGGTATTTCCTGACCCGCAGCCGGATCTATGAAAGCATCGCGCTGATCGCCGTGGCATTCGCGCTGTTCAGGCCGGATTTCTTCATGGATCGCATCGCACCTCCATACACTTCGGTCGAGCCTGCGGCGTTTGTCGAAACCATCGGCCAGACTCCACCCGGAACCGAGGTTCGCATGGTGATCAGCGGGCCGGATTTTGACACCGGTAAGATGGTGGACACCACGGTTGTCGTGCCAGTCGGATCAGAAGAGGGCGGTGACGCGCGCGTCGATGCCATGGGGCTGCTGTTGCTCGAAGAGGATGGTCTTGTGAAACTAGATGAGCCGATGTTTGGTTCACCGGTTGCCGATGATCTGGCCAACTTTGACTATTACGGTGACGAGGCTGTGCGCCTGAGCTCGGTCAGCCTGCCGTCCAGCCAGCCTCCGAAGCAACTGGTCTATATCCCGGCGATGATCCTTCTCGGCCTTATCGCTTTCCTGCAACGCGGTCGTGCCGCAAGACAAGGAGTGCCCGCATGACACGCTCTGTTCTGTGTGCCGTTGATATCAGCAACGGCGAGATTGATGCACCGGTTCTGAAAAAAGCAGCCGTGCTGGCGGATATGGAAGGGGCGCAACTTGACGTGGTGACGGTGCTGCCCGATTTCGGGGAAAGCTGGGTGTCGGGGTTTTTTGAATCCGGTTTTCACGACAAGGCGTTGGAGGAAGCGCAGGCCAAGCTGACGGCGCTGTGCGTATCGACCCTGGGGGCCGAGCGCAATGAAACCATCCGCCATGTGGTTGCGACAGGAACAGCTTATCAGGAGATTTTGAAGACGGCCGAAAGTGCCGGCTCTGATTTGATCGTAATCGGAGCCCACAAGCCGGATTTGAAGGATTACCTGCTGGGCCCGAATGCGGCACGTGTGGTGCGACATTCCAACGTCTCGGTCTACGTGGTGCGCTGACGCGAAAAGCAGATCCAGTACGCAAATGTGTTGAAACGCCGACGGCAGTCCGCTGCCGTCGGATCATTCAGGAAGCATCTGTGCGGCAGCTGTTTCAGTAGCCTGTCATTTCCAGATAACCAACGCCTTCGTGGCTGCCAGTGACTGTAACCGGGCCTTCCCAGTATTCGAAACGCGTCCCCATCCAGGCATCTGGCGTCAGGGCGGATACCTTGACGTCGATGCCTCGGTCCGCAAGCACGACGCGCCATTGCGTCGGGACGTCGCGGCCTGCCACCTGATCGGTCGCAAGCGGCTCTAGCCTGACGGATCCGTCGGGGATGGCATCGGTGCTGCCGTCTGAATTGATCCATGTGGCCGACGTGAAATCGCCGCGACCACCGCGCAGGCGAAAGGCCATCAGTTTGTCTCCGCCCTCGAAGCTGAGCGAAAACCAGTCCCAGCCGGTTTGATCCTCGGCCAGGGGTTGCGATGACCATTCCCGGTCCAGCCAGCCCTGACCAGTGACGCGCATATCGCCGTCCGGCAGGTGCAGTATGCCTTCAACTGAATAGAAGGGTTGCGAATAGTAATAACTGGCTTGCCCGTCGGCGGATTTGACGGAATAGCCCGCTTGGCCATGAAACACCAACGGGCCTTGTGCGCTCAGCGCAAGATCATACCCGAAATCAGCCCCGTTTGCCGTCAGGGTCAGGGTGTCCATGTCCGGTCCGGCCATGCGCCATTCGTCGATCCAGGCTTCGAACGGTTGCGCCGCAACACCTGCCTGTCCGATCCCCCCACGCGACAGGCGTTCGGCAAAATAGTGGGTGTCAGGCGTGGTGGTAGCCGCATGGCCCATCCAGATCTGCGGGCTTTGCCATCCATCTGTTTCAAATGGCTTCAGGGCCGACCGGAAAAGGGTCCATTGTATACCATAGTCACGCCCGTCCTCGCCTTTGAGGTTGGCCGTCAGATACCACCATTCGATCCGATAGGCGGGATGTGGCCCGTGGTCTTTGGGAAAGTCGAACGCGATCCCCGACTGCGGAATCTCGAATCCTTCGGCTGATCCTCCAAGGCCAGCATAGCCCTGCGCCCACAGCGGCGATGGGCACAAAAACACGAGAACGGCCAAAAGGGCTTTAACGTTCATTGGCGAACACCTTCAGCAGATCGGCAGGGGGCAGACGCACCATGCGCAGCGCGGGCAGGGCCGCGGCAACCAGGGCGGCCAGCAGGGTCAACAGGAACAGCCACAACCAATCCCAGGGAAACACGAACATCGGCAATCGCCAGCCAAAGGCCTGTACGTTGATCACTGCCAACAGAACCCAGGCGAGGATCAGACCAAGCGGCAACGCCAGACACGCGGTCAGAGCCGCGAGCAGCACGCTGCGCAGCAGTTCCAGCCGCGCCAGTTGCGCCCGGTTCAGCCCCAGTGCCCAAACCGGAGCAATCTGAGGCAAGCGCTGGGTCCAAAGGGTCAGCAGGCTGGTAAGTATGGCAAATCCCGCCACGCCGAGGGTCAGAACGTTGAGTGCCGAGGTCACGACAAAGGTCTTTTCGAAGATTGCCAATGATTGCGCCTTCATGGCGGCCTGCTGAACCACGGCCTGACGCGGCAGGGCGAACCGTTCGCGCAAGGTTTGCGCCATTTCAGTCGCCTGTTCGGGGTTCAAACGGATGCCAAACCGTCGGGTCTCTGCCCCCGGCGCGATGCGGTCAAGCTGGGCCATCGAGACAATGGCTTGCCCGGTCGGGTTTCCGTAATCCGAATACACCCCGGCTATGGCCAACGCATGATCCGGGGACAGTGTCAGCGTATCTCCGGGCCAGAGGTTCGCGCGCCGTGCCAGTTGTTCGTTGATCAGAACCGCGTCTCCGGCCATGACGTCGCCCCATACGGTCGCGGTTGCTGATATCAACGGCCAGTGCTGCCGATAGACCGGATCCTCAATGACCCCGTACAGGAACAGGGAGCCCGTTTCATGTGGCAGTTCCATGTTGCGAATTGGAAGGATGGCCTTGACCTGTGGCCGCAGCCAATCCGTGATCTCGCGCCCCTGTTCTTCGTCACGGACGGTCAGATAGAGTTCTGAAGTCAGGCGTTGGTCGAGCCAGCCGACAAAGGTCAGCCGGAAACTTGAAACCATCGTGCCCACACCGATATTTGCCGCAAGCGCAAGCAACAGGGCCATCAGGGCAAGCGACAGCCCGGGCAATTGGGCGCGCATGTCGGCCCAGACCCACTGCGCGACGGCACCACGGGACCTGTTGCCAAAGACGGAAAGCGCAAAGGTCAGAAGCGCCGGCAACAAAAGCGCGGCACCGGTCAGCAATCCGGCCAACAGCACGAAACCGGCAACCAGCCCACCGATGCCGAGATAGGCGATGGTACCGCCGAAGATCAGGGCCAAGCCGAGCAAACCGGTCACAAGGCGTGTCCGCGCATTGCCCTGCCAGGCTTGCACTCCGGGCCCCGCCAGCAGAGGCATATGAGACAATCGCCACAGCGCATGGCCACTGGCAAACAAGGTGCCGCAGACAGCCATTGCCATCCCGGCAAACACCCAATGGGGGTGCAATGTCAGCTGTCCGGTCACGGGCGCACCATACAGGCCGCGAAGGGTTGCTGCGACATCGGGCAACAACGCTCCGGCCAGAAAGAACCCAAGAAGCAGACCCATGGTTCCACCGATCAGGGCCAGCCCCGTCAGTTCGGTCAGGATCAGGAAGACCAGCCGCCGCATCGAAACACCCAGCGCTCGCAGGGTACGGATCATGCCTCGGCGTTGGGCAAAAGCCAGCCCGACAGTGCCGTTCACGATGAACAGGCCAACGGCAAAGGACAACAGGCCAAAAGCCGACAGATTCAGGTGAAAACTGTCAGTCAGCCGTGCAGTATCGACTTGCGAGGATGGGCTGGCGCGCTCCAGTTCGGGCGCGATTTCGGCCGAGGGGGGGCGATCACGCGGCTGATCCGGCAAAACAATGAGGCGCGAGATGAAACCGGTTTGGTTCAGCAGGGCTTCGGCTGTGCCGATATCCGTCAGGATAACGTCTGGTGGCAGCGCCGTGGTGAGTGAAAACGGCGGAAGGTTGTCCTGGTCGCGCAACAGCGGCGCGAGTTCTGCCGCGATCAGAAGCCGCCCCGGGGCGGTCAGCATGTCCGCCGGCTCAGTCGGCGCGGTGCTTTGGTCGGCTTCGGTAACGGCTGGCAGGGCCGGGTAGGCGACCATGTCCACACCCATCAGACGCAAAGTGCGGCCTGCGATCCGATAGGGGCCCTCCAGAACGGCCGCCACCTGCCAGCCAGCACGACGCAGATCGACGTAACGCGAGACCGGGATCAGACCGGATGGATCGCGCAACTCGTCGAACTGCCCAAGGGCGAGTTGCGCGTTGGCCCGGGCATAGCTGGCACGTGCTTCGGCATTGATGGCCTGAACCGCGGACCAGAGACCCGTGGCCAACGCGATGCCTGTCAAAAGCGTTGCAAGCTGCAACCAGTGCACCCGCCAATGTGACATCAAAGCCTGAATGACGGCACCTGTCATTGGATACGACCACCGCAGAGCTGGAGGCTTCGATCCAAACGGGCCGCAATCTGTTGGGAATGCGTGACCAACAGAAGCGCTGCGCCGGTATCGGCCACAAGTGCCAGCATCAGATCCAGTACTGTTGCACTGGCGGTTTCATCCAGATTGCCCGTTGGCTCATCCGCCAGCAGCAGTTTCGGGCGCGCAGCCATCGCACGGCCAATCGCGACCCGCTGCTGTTGCCCGCCGGACAGGTTTTCGGGAAATCGGTCCAAAAGATCGGACAGGCCCAAGCGTTCGGTCAGATGTGCGGTCCAACCGGAATCCTCGACGCCGGCAAGGCGGGCGTGAAAGGAAAGGTTCTGCGCAACGGTCAGCGAAGGGATCAGATTGAACTGCTGAAACACCAGCGAGACCTGCCTGCGCCGCAACTCGGCCCGCCCGGCATCGTCCAAAGGGGACAGAGGCGTACCGTTCAGAGTGATTTCACCGCCGTCGAAACAATCGAGCGCAGCGGCAAGGTTCAGCAGAGTGCTTTTGCCACTGCCGCTTTCTCCGGTCAGGGCCAGAGTTTGCCCGTGATCAAGGGTCAGCGACACATCGCGCAGAACCGGGCGCCCGCCGGGATAGGTTTTCTGAACACGGTCGATGGTCAACAGCATGATCTGGCCTTTTTTCTTCCAAGGATGTGCGACGGAATTCCAAACTGTCCAGTGCGGACCGGTACCCGGTTCCATTCGCCGCAGGCTTGCGGCACGATCGCCGGGGTTGTGCCCCGCACCTCAAAGGGCCATTCTGCCCGGACGGTCCACTGTCGTAAATCAGGATGAAAAACATGACGTTGCTGCATCAGATCATATGGGGCAGTACATTTCTGGCGCTCTGCTTCTTGGTCGAGATTCTTTTGTTAACCTGGTGTACCGTTGCGATCATCAAGTGGGATGAAAGATGGTCCGCCAAGGGGGTGTTCTTTGGAACGGCAACACCAATCGCGGTATCTTTGGCGTTTATCGTCGCCACGCATACGATTCAGGTCTGGATCTGGGCCATCGTATGGGTGTTGCTTGAGGTTCTGCCGGATTGGAACTCGGCCATCTATTTCTCACTGGTGACGTTCACGACTCTGGGATACGGCGATATCGTTTTGGGCGAAGGATTGCGTATCTTCGGGTCTTTTGCCGCGGTTGCTGGTCTGCTGGCCTTTGGTCTGTCGACCGCTTATCTGGTGGCGATGATGACGCGCGTCTTTCAGGAGAAGTTCTTTTCCTAGAGGATAGGCGCAAACAGCCGCGCCAAGGGGGCGCCAAACCGGATATGCGAGGGTTGCTGGGCCAGACGGCGCGTCAACTCATAGCTCGCCTCGAAATCCGCGCGCAGCATGTGATCAACAGCCAAGGCTGCGCGGGCATCGAAAAACAGGGCCATCGCCTCGAAGTTCAGCCGGAAGGACCGGTTGTCCAGATTGGTCGTGCCGACCGCGGCCAGCGTGTCGTCAACCACCAGCACCTTCTGGTGCATGAATCCATCCGTATATCGGAACACTCGCACGCCGCAGTCGCGGATTTCGTCGAAATAGGCAAAAGCGGCCAGCCAGGGTAGCCGATGGTCGATCACATCCGGGACAAGGATGCGCACGTCCACCCCGCGCATCGCTGCATGTTGCAGGGCGGTCATGACGTCGATGTCGGGCACGAAATAGGGCGATGCGATCCACAGTCTTTCTTTCGCCTCGGCGATTGCCGAAAAGAACATCATGGCGCCGGTTTCGGTTTCGTCTCCGGGTCCGGTCGCCACCAATAGGGCATTCATGTCTTGCTCGGCCACGCTGCCTGCCCAGTCGAGATCATCAATCAGGTCTTCATCGCGGGCCCAGTGCCAGTCTTCGGTGAAGATGAGCTGCAATTGCCGGACGATGTGGCCGGTCATCTTGATATGCGTGTCACGCCAATGGCCGAAATGCGGGTCTTCTCCCAGGTATTCAACGCCCACGTTGTGACCGCCGATAAAACCTGTTTCACCGTCGATAACGACAGTCTTTCGGTGGTTTCGGTAATTCAGCTGAAACCGGAAATTCGGGCCGCGTTGACGGCGAGGGTCGGCCACGTCAATTCCCGCATCGCGCATCGTGTCCAGGTAGGTGCTTGGCAACCCATAACTGCCGACAGCATCGATCATGAAACGGACATGCACCCCACGTTTCGTGGCCTCGATCAGCTTGGTCTGAAGCTTGCGGCCCAGCGCGTCGTCTCGGACGATGTAGAACTGGATCAGGATATAGTTTCTGGCCTCGTCCAACGCCTCGAAAATGGCATCAAACGTTGCCTGACCATCAATCAGAAGCTGAGCGCCATTGCCACTGGAGACCGGAAGGTGAGCCAGAAACTCGAATGGTCGTGGATTGATCGACATCGTGGTCGGATCAGGTCTGGAATAGTCGGCAAAGGTCTTGATTCCTTCGACGACCCGTTCGCTTTGCTGGCGCGCGATGCGATAGCCGTGAAACCTGTGGTGCCCCAGAAACAGGTACATCGGCACCGCAAAAACCGGTGCCGATACCAAAAAGACCACCCAGCCAACGGCTCCTTGCGGCGTGCGCGCGGTTTGTGCAGCGCGCACCGAAAACACAATTGCGATTGCATATAGCAAAAAAACAAAGGTGGAAACCAGCAATGTCCACATGGGCGGTAAGTCTTTCGGGTCGTTCAGTTTCCTCCAGTGTAGACCCGCGACCAGTCTTTCGCCATATCGACGATGACCCAGCCTTTGTCCGGCCCCTGATCCAAACCGTCAACCAACCGTCCGATCGGACTTTCCCGATCATAGGCCCATTCCCGCTCGGCATCGGTATGGTGGATCAGAACACCCAGCCGTGGCCCATTGCCCGAGGTTGTCCAATCCAGCATGGCGAAATCGCCGTCTGAGTTTCCGGCGGCCAGAATAGGGCGTTTGCCGATTGTGCGTTCGATGTTGATGGGTTTGCCTTCCTTGTCGTCGATGAAGGCAATCCCGGGGGCCTTGATGACGGTCGGAACGCCATCGACATCTTCGAAAGTCGAGTTTCCATAGGTGCCCAGAATCTGTTCCGGCGGAATGCCATAGGCTTGTTCCGCAAAGACCCGCATGAAGTGAATACCGCCACCCGAGACAATATAGGTCTTGAACCCTTCGTCCCGCAGATAGCGCAACAGCTCGACCATGGGCTGATAGGTCATCTGGTCATAAGGCAATCCGGTGTCCGGGTGTCGCGCTTCGGCCAGCCATTCCGCGACTGCGGCCTGAAACGCCTCGACAGTCGTCCCGGAATGTGACGCGTTGACAACTTCGATCAACGCATCGTGACCGCCTTGAAGAACCGTCGCAAGATCACCTTCGGCAGCGGCTTTCAAAGCAGGTGTGGACAGGATCGAAGGATCTTGTTCGGCAAGTTCAGAAAGCCGATCCATGGCGAAAATGAACTGGAAATACACCGGCTGTTCAGCCCAGAGCGTACCGTCATTGTCAAATACCGCGATCCGGGCTGCCGGGGTTACGTAGCTTTTGTTCTCAGGGTCTGTCACCGCCTCGACAAAGTCAACGATATGGTCCCGCGATTCCGTGTCCGCCCATGAGGGCAGCGGATCTGCGGATGCCGTGAAGCTCGCAAGTCCGCTCAGTACGACTGCAACAGCCAAGGCTAGGGGCTCTCTTGTCATGGCCTAATTCCTTCGACGCATGTTTCGGTAAGAAATACCGTGGATAAAACAAAAAACCCGCAGCGCCGATCAGGTGCTGCGGGTTCAGGTGTCGCGATTTTACTTGGAGCCGACCTGACTGAAGATCTTGTCCTTGGCGTCGCCAATCGTAAAGCTGCCCGGCTTCTGACGCGGCGGGAACTCTTCGAATGTTTCCAGGAACTGGCCCACATATTCTGCCGCAGGCAGCAGTAGGTAAACACGGTCGATATACCAATCCCAGTAGGTGTTGGAAGTGACATTGGACCGTTCGTACGGATCGCGGCGCAGGTTGAAGAGCAACGGAATACGCAGTTCGGTCCAGGGCTCGGCCCAAGCACGCAAAGTCTGCGGATAGCGGTGCTCAAGAAACACTGCCTTCCAGTCATCGTAACGCAACGCAGTCAGATCACCATCGTCGGAGAAGTAGAAAATCTCGTGACGTGGGCCTTCATCTGTTTCACCCGTCAGGTACGGCAGGAAGTTGTATCCATCCAAATGCACTTTGTAGTCGCGTCCGCCGCCAACTTCGGCCACGGTGATCCCTTCAAGCAGCTGTTCCTTGATGTTCGGATTACCTGCAACCGCCAAATAGGTCGGCAACCAGTCCATGTGATGCATGATCTCGTTGCTGACCGAGCCGGCGTCGATTTTGCCGGGCCAGCGTACCATTGACGGAACACGCCAACCACCTTCGTAGTTTGTGTTCTTTTCCCCTCGGAACGGTGTCATCGCCGCATCCGGCCAGGTGTTCATGTGCGGGCCGTTGTCGGTGGAATAATGAACGATCGTGTTGTCCGCGATCCCCAGTTCATCCAGCAGGGCAAGGAATTGGCCGACATGCATGTCATGCTCGATCATCCCTGCTTGGTATTCATCCATATGCTTGCCGGCGATTTCGTCGGCTTTCGTGCGCATTTCGTCTTTGACATGAGTACGGAAGTGCATTCTGGTGCCGGACCACCAAACAAACCACGGAACACCTTCTTCCGTTTTGCGCGTGATGAAGTCGAGCGCGGCCGCAACCGTTTCGTCATCCACCGTTTCCATACGCTTTTTGGTCAGTGGGCCGGTGTCTTCGATCATTCCGTCAGCACTGGATTTTATGACCCCGCGCGGACCGAACCGTTCGCGGAATTCCGGGTTTTGGGGGTAGTCTTCGTTTTCAGGCTCTTCCTCGGCGTTCAGGTGGTAGAGATTTCCGAAAAACTCATCAAACCCATGATTGGTCGGCAACATTTCGTCCCGATCGCCCAAGTGGTTCTTTCCAAACTGACCGGTTGCATAGCCTTGAGCTTTTAGTAGGCCGGCAATCGTTGGATCTTCAACCTGCATGCCCTCTTTCGCGCCCGGCAAACCAACTTTGGACAATCCGGTGCGGAACACAGACTGGCCCATGATGAACGAGGACCGACCAGCCGTACAGGATTGTTCACCGTAGTAGTCGGTAAAGATCATGCCTTCCTTGGCAACCCTGTCGATATTGGGAGTTTGATATCCCATCAGGCCCATGGTGTAGGCAGAGATGTTGGATTGACCGATGTCGTCGCCCCATATCACAAGAATATTGGGTTTTTGATCCTGCGCCCAGGCGGGCACGGCAAGGGCGACAGTAACGGTCGCCACGGCGAACCGGCGCAGTGTTCTGCGCCAATTGTCTGCAATCATTCGTGGAGATGACATGAAGTGCTCCTGATCAGTCGGGTCTTAACGACCCGGAAAAGAAAATATAATTGAAGCCGCGAGCCTATACTTTGAAGCTGCAAGCAAGTTGTTGATTGCCCGCACAAAAAACAGATACTTGTTCGAGCAGTGAACACAGTTATTTTAAGCGATGAAACGTATCGAAAACTTATCATATGATTATTTTGAAAGATACAAATGTTTGATTCTGATGAGGATATGCGGATTCTGACCCAAACCGAATGGTTTGGCGCGCGCGATTCAAGGTTTCAGAATGATCTTATGACCGTCGCAGTTCACAGAACCTTCGATTCCGGAGAAACCCTTTACCACCACGGCGATCAGGCCAATGGTATTTTCGCGGTGCTTTCAGGCTCGCTTCAGATCACCGCACCTGCCGATGACGGACGGGAATTCGTCTTGCATCAGGATGGATCGGGTTTCTGGATCGGGGATCTTGCGCTTTTCTCCGGGGCGAAACGGCTGGTCAGCGTCGTGACAACGCAAAAGACCCGCACGTTGTTTTTTCCCGGTTCCCGCGTGGCAAGATTGGTTCGGAAAAACCCGGAATACATCCGTGATTTCTATGCGTTGACGCATGAAAACATGAAGACCGCACTGCGCATCATGGCCAACCTTGCGGTTACGGGGTCTGAAAAGCGTCTGGTGCTGCGCCTGTTGCATCTTGATGAAGGCACCTTGAAATCTGATGGGTGGATT
The DNA here is from genome assembly GCF_024628725.1 of Ruegeria sp. YS9. NCBI lineage: Bacteria > Pseudomonadati > Pseudomonadota > Alphaproteobacteria > Rhodobacterales > Roseobacteraceae > Ruegeria > Ruegeria sp. YS9. The sequence continues at coordinate 1,567,930 of NZ_CP102409.1, read as the reverse complement.
GTCGTGTCTCAGGAAGAGCTTGCTGAAATGGTTGCGGTATCTCAGCCGACGTTGCACCGGCATCTGCACCACCTGGCGGATCTGGGCCTCGTGGAATTGGGCTATGGCCGGCTACGGTTGATCGACCGGCGCAAGCTGATCAGCAACTGTCAAAGTTGAAATCTAAGGGTTGAGCGGGGGCAAAGACCCGCCCTTGCGTTCTTTTGCGCTGTTCAGTGCACCCAGGTGTTGCATGGCCGCTTGCCAATCTTCCGGGCTGTTGCCAGCCGTCGCTGAATACCGCGCAGCACCGATCTTCATCAGGCTGTTCTCAAGATCCAAAGAACGCTCGGGATGCGCGCTGCGTGATTTCCAAAGATCCAATGCCTGATAAACCGCGCGCAGATCCCGTGAGTGCAAAGCGGATTGCAAGGCATCGACGGCATATCTCTCCGAAGCCAGATACCTGCGGCGCCGTTCCGTTTTCCAGGTTGCATAGCGCGGGCGCAGAAACCTTCCCAATGTCCAAAATGCGAATACAGCAATGACAAGGAAAAGAACTGATTTGATGATGGTTTTCGCGTCTGGTGGCTGTCGCTTGGGGGGTGTCAGTGAAAGCGTGGTCGCGGGAAGTGATGCCGTTTCGATCTGACCGGTGTCCAGATTGAACCAGTCGATCGAAACGGCCGACAATTGTGTGTCGCCACCATCTTGGGCGATGTACACGGTTTCTTCGACCCGCTGCCCGGACAGGATGCCCCGGTCCTCTGTTTCTGAAAAGCGGGGTTCCTTGGGATAGGCACGAAGCAGTTGGCTTTGATCCTGCGGCGTCAGCGCCGGGATTGTCAGGGCCGTGGTGCCAGAGATCTGCGCGCTTATCTCGCGCGTGATGGAATCGCCGGCCTGCATATCGGTCGGACCGTCTAGCTTCTGATCAAGAGAGAAACCGCTTGCGATGATCAGCGGGTCAAGACCCTGTGCGCCATCCGGGATTTCTGCATTGAGCTGTATGGGGGGAAGCGCCATCGAAACCTGAACCGGATCATTGGACTGCGGATCGGCAAATGTCACGACAACCTCTTGCGCGTCATACGCGACCGGCCCTGGTGCCAACGGATACAGGCGATAACTGCGCTGCACCCCCGACCACGTCTCTCCGTCCACCGTTTCGCTTACCGGACCAGAAGCCCTTTCAGGCAGGCGAACCAGGATGTTTTGTTGCTCCAATGATGGGAATACGGGCGGTTGCGGCATGAAGGTCGGAACCAGAACCTTGATGCGGACGATGGCGGGCTGGCCGACGATGACGGCCTGGTTCGGGATGTCTACTGAAACCTGCGGTTGGTAGGATGAACTGTCCTGTGCGGACAAGGAAACCGGCATCAGCAGAATGAAGACAGCAAGGTATCTCATTCTGTTTGCTCCTGATTCTCCAACAGGAAACGGTTTTTCAGAAAATCCTGCATATCGGTGTCGATCATACTGATCCACTGGTCGGCGGACAGTGACTGCGGCCGGTCCTTGGCGGCTTGAACCGTGGTGTCACTGCCGCGTGCTGCGTCGTTGTCAAACACCGTATCATCTGCACCGATGCCAGCTTCTTCGCCGGTATCGGACTGTTCGCGCGTCGTTTCGACATAGTCCAGGATGGCTTTGGATACGTCGAGATTATGTTGGGCTTCGGGCCAGTCGGGGCGACGTTCCAAGGCGGTTTCGAACGCCGATATGGCTGGGCGATACTCGCGGTTCCTTATTTGGGCCATTCCTTCGGCAAACGCAGCTTCCGGCGTGTCCAGCGTGGAAAAGACGGACGACGCCTTTTCGTATTGACCATCCCTGAGATAGGCATATCCCTTGTGATATGGGTCTTCGAACATCTCGGCCGCGTCGCCAAACCGTTTTTGGTTCATCGCAATCTGGCCCTGTTGGTCAGGGGTGAAAAACCAGTCTCTCCATCCTTCTGCGCGCGCTCCGGATGTGGGCAACACAATCAAAGCCAGAATTGCCCATCGGACCACCCAGCCTTTCCGGAACCATAGCAGGGACAGCAGTGCAGCAGGCCAGGCCAGAATCCAGCCTTTGTCCTGCCAGTCCAGGCGGTCATCGTCATCCAGGGCGGCTGTATAGGCTGATTGGATACGGCGCGTCAGTTGAGTGACGTCCCGGTCGTCGTACGAAAACGCCACCACTGATGCATTCTGGAGGTTGTCCAACTGAGCAATACGACCACCGTCAGGCAGCATGGTGAGAAAGAAAATATCAGTATTCGAAGCGTTTAACCCAGATACCTGAGATGGATCGAGGTCATCCAGCACGAACAACACAGCCCCCGGACCGTCGCTGTCATCCAGAATGGACAGAGCCAACGCAAGCGCATCGGCCGCGGCATCGCCGTCCTTCGGCATCACCTCGGGCGTCAACCCCTCAAGCAACGGACGAAGTATGTTCGCATCTTCGGTCAAAGGGGCAACGCGATGCGGGGTTCCTGCATAGGCGATCAGGGCGGTTCGAGCACCGGCGCGTTCGTTGATCAGGTCGGAAATCTTGAACCGTGCCCGATCCAGCCGGGATGGCGCAAGGTCCGAGCTTTCCATGCCGTCGGTGACTTTGAGAGCGATCACCAACGGAGCCGTATCCGCGATCAGCGGGTTGGGCGCACGCGACCAAGTCGGGCCCGAGGCCGCCAATGTGACAAGCGCCGCAATGATCATCGCAACGTCAATGGGCTGGACGCGCCGGTTTTCTTCCTTGCCCAGCAGCAAGGCCTCGGCAAGATGCGGGGCGATCCCTGACGGCCGTTTGGTTTCTGCCATCGGTCTGGGTCTGATCCGCCACCACAACGCAAAGATGGGGATGAGAAGCAGCAGGTAATAGCCTCGGATAAAATGGAAATCAGCCAGATCCATCGTCAAACGGCCCCCTGGTGTCGCTGTGAGAAATGAAACCCGGCCATGCTGACCAAAATGACGATCAGCGCGAATAGCAACGGAATATGGGCAAGGCTTTGTTTGGGGCGATAGCTTTGCGTTTCCACAATTCTGGGGTTCAGTGAATCAATGCGTTCATAGGTCTGTTCAAGGGCCGTTGCATCGTCGGCAAAGAAATACTCTCCGCCTGTGCGATCGGCTATGTCCTTCAATGCCTGAAGATCGACGCGGTCTTCGCCCGTGGCATTCGGGTCTCCGACACCAATCGTATAGACAACCACGTTCTTTTCCGCAGCAATGGCCGAAGCATTGACCGGTGTCATGCGACTGGACGTATCGGCGCCATCGCTGAGTACGATCATCAGGCGCTGGTCAACCTCGCTGGATTCAAAGGTTCGAATGCCAAGTCCTATGGCATCGCCCAAAGCGGTGTTCGGACCTGCCATGCCAACTTGAGTTTGGTCCAGGAACCCATTCAAACTGTTCAGATCTTCCGTGAAAGGCGCTTGAATGAATGCGCGTGTTCCAAAGATGATCAGCGCCATCCTGTCACCATCTCTTTCAGAGATGAATTGCTTCAGAACCTCTTTGACCGCGTCCAGCCTTTGCATCGGGGCACCGGATCCGGTCTGAAAGTCGCGCTGATCCATCGAGCCAGAGATATCCAGTGCCAAAACCACATCGCGGGCTGATTTTTCCATCACGACGGGATCGCCCAGACGCTCCGGACGCGCCAGCGCCAGAACCAACAGAATCCATATCAAGGCGGCGCTTGCTGTTTGCAGCCGGGCCCGGGTTCGGATCATTGACCCGGATTGCGGCTCGACACAGGCCGCCTGGGCTACGCGGCGGAAAAACGGAATGCGAATGGACGCGGTTGTTTCCCGCCGGGGCGGAGCAATGGCGTAGACCAGCACCGGCAGCGGCAGGAGCAAAAACACCCAAGGCGCAGAGAAGGAAAACATCACGGTCCCCGATGCGGTTTATGGGACTTGACCCAATGCCGAGCAAGTTGTGTCAAGGCGCGGTTTGGCGGCAGGTCCTTGTACGGCGCTTCGATCAGTGATTGTCCTATGTTCGATAAAAATGTGGAATCATCAGATGTTTGCGAAAGGAAGCTCAACCAATCATCCCCGTGGATCCCTGCAACCTGCTTGCGCGGATATGCGACCAACGCGGTGCGGCGAAGGATTTCGGCAACCTTTGCCGACGTGATATCCGGGTCTGCCAGCTCGGCCAGCGCTTGGTGTCGATACGCGTTCGCCCGCCTTCGCCGGACGAAAAGAACACAGACCAGTCCAACAAACCCAAGCAGTATAACGGCCAGCGCCAACCATCCCCATGTCTGTGGAACCATCGAAATAGTCGTGGGTTCCGGTGCCGGCTCGAGCATATTCAACAGATCAACCAGAGATTTCCCTGTCGTGTCGATGCTCATTTCTGCCCCCTGCGATGCCCGAACAGATACAGCAACTGATCCAGGGCGGGTTCCGCGGTTGTCAAAGGAACAACGGGAAAACCGTATCGCCGGGACCATGTATGCAGGTGGTTCAACCTGTCCTCCATGGACTTGCGAATTTTCCCGGACAATTCGGGGTCGGAGCTGTCGATTTCGATCTGGTCGCGCCCGTCCGAGACCGTGAGTTTCAGATCGGGCGCCAGTCCCTTTGCTGTTTTGTCAGCAATATTGAACACGATCAGATCGTTTGAGACCGCAATGCGGCGCAGCAAGGATTCCGATCTTTCGTCAAGCCCGTCACAATCGGAAAACAGGCAAACCAGCCCGTTGGTTTGGGACATGCGCGCGGCTTCCGCCAACATGTCATTCAAAGCCACGGTGGGTTGCGGGTTCAAGGCAGCATGCAAGGCCGAATTGGCAGCCCCGATGGATGACAGAAACCGCATGAGCGCAGCAGCGCGGCGCTGCGGCCTGTGTTCCGCAACGCTTGTGTCGTTGAAGACCAGACCACCGACACGATCGCCCTGGCCAAGAACGCGATGCGCGGTGATTGCGGCAGCTTCGGCGGCGATGACCGATTTCATGTAGACCTCCGTTCCGAAAAACATCGAAACGCGTTGATCGACCAGCAACAGGGCAGGGCGGTCTTTTTCCTCGGTATAGACCCTGACATGGGGCTCACCGGTTCGCGCCGTGACTTTCCAGTCAATGGTGCGGATGTCGTCGCCCGGTTGGTAGTTGCGCAATTCTTCGAAGTTCAGGCCGCGTCCGCGCAGGCGCGATGCGTGTGTTCCATTCAGGATCGACCGGGCAGGCTGACGTGGCAAAAAGCTCAGGGCACGGGAATGCAGTTCCAGACGCAACAGGTGATCCGCAGTGACGTGAATGCGGGGATCATCGGGATATGCTGAGGATTGATGCACCCGGCCAACCCGAACCGTCAGGGCAGCGCGACGAGACGCAGGATTTCCGCGATCACGTCATCTGCCGTTTTGGCGTTCCCCTGCGCTTCGAAGCTCAGCGTGATGCGGTGACGGAACACGTCATGTGCTATGGCTCGAATATCCGCAGGGTCCACATAATCACGCTGGTTCATCCACGCATGCGCCCGACCGCATTTGTCCAATGCCAATGAGGCACGCGGGCTGGCGCCGATTTCGATCCAGCTGGCCAGTTCTGCGCTGAACGCCGCAGGCGTCCGGGTCGCCTGAACCAGATCGGCCATATAGCGGTCCATTGCATCCGAAACATGGATCTGCCCGATTTCCGAACGCGCTGCAAAAACGGCGTCCTGCGGGATCGTCGGTGGTGGCTCGCTTGACGCGCCTTTCCCGGCGGCGATCTCTTCGCCCCGTACCAGCCGGATCACTTCAACCTCGTCTTCGACCGGCGGATAGGTGATCTGAACATGCATCAGGAACCGGTCCATCTGCGCTTCGGGCAGGGGATAGGTGCCTTCTTGTTCAATGGGGTTCTGGGTTGCCATCACGATGAACAATGGTTCCATCTTGTGGGTGGTTCCGGAAACCGTGACCTGCCGTTCTTCCATCGCTTCCAGCAAAGCGGCCTGCACCTTTGCCGGTGCCCTGTTGATCTCGTCAGCGAGTACGATGTTGGCAAAGATCGGCCCGTGTTCAAAGTGAAAGGTGCCGCCCTCATCAGTTTGTTGAAACACCTCGGTTCCCGTCACGTCTGAAGGCAGCAGATCAGGCGTGAACTGGATCCTGCTGAACTCCGCGTCCAGATTGCGTGCCATTGCCTTGACTGCACGTGTTTTGGCCAATCCGGGCAGACCTTCGATCAGAAGGTTTCCGTTGGCCAGCATCCCGATCAGCAGTCGGTCGATGACCTCGGTTTGCCCTATGATGGACTGGCTCATGCGGGCCTTGAGATCAAGTATCTGATTAAGTGCATTCATAGGTGGTGGTCCAATCGGTGCCAAACTGAAAGAAATGAATTGATGACGGAACAGGGGTCGGGTCGGTCAGGAATATCCCGAAATGTCGGAATGTTAGCAGGCTTTGACAGGCCGATCTACTGTCAATGTCTGGCGGTGAGGCGACGTAAATCGTCCTTCACTTCCTGTCGTATGGGGCCGGGGTTTGGCGCGTCTCGCAAACTGTTCAGCCAGTGGGGTTGAGGCGCCTGTCCTGCGGCCCTGCTCCAGGTCAGATCCCGCAGGATTTTCTGTGGAGCGTCGTCAAGTGTGTCAGGAACTTCAAAGTCATTCAGGGTGGCCCAAACGCCGCTCCACAATCGCCCTACGGACCAGGGGTTGTACCCTCCGCCGCCCAGAACCAGAAAACGTGCCGAAAGCTGTTTCAGCGCCGCGACCGTTCGCCAGTGCGCGTTGTTGGACAGGGTCAAACGCGAAAGCGGGTCTTCGGCCACGGCATCGGCCCCGCATTGCAGGACAATCGCTTGCGGTTTGAACGCCTCGGTGGCTGGCAGGATCAATTGATCCAGAACGGCGGCGAATTCGTCGTCATTTAGATGTCTTGGAACCGGCAGGTTGAAGGCCGCGCCACCGGCGTCTTCCTCAAGTTGGCCCGTGAACGGCCACCGCCGCGTTTCATGCACCGAGATCATCCGGACTCTGTCCGACCCGCGAAACGCAAGTTCAACCCCATCGCAATGATGGGCGTCGATGTCGACATAGACCACGCGATCCAGGCCAGCGTTCAAAAGGGTCTGTATCGCCAGAACCGGATCGTTCAGATAGCAAAACCCGTTCGCCCGGTCCGCAAGGCCGTGATGCGTACCGCCCGCAGGGTTGAAAACGATCCCTCCATCCCGGATCAGTTCGGCGGCCAGCATGGAACCACCGGCGGCGGTTGCCGGCCGGCGATACATCTCGGCAAAGACCGGGTTCGACAGCGTCCCCAAACCGTATTTATCCCGTGTTTCGTCCGTGACATGCTGGTCCGCTTCCGCCTTTTGCAGGGCGGCGATATAGTCCGGCGTATGGAACCTTTCCAATACACTTGGCTTTGCGCAGGGGCTGACGCGGTAGTTCTCGGAGGTCAACCATCCCAGTTCGCGACACAGATCGATGACAGTTGAAACCCGCGGGATGGCCAGCGGGTGTTTTGAACCGTAGGTCGAGTTGCGGTAGATATCGGATCCGATGAACAGGGGGCGCTTCATGACCTAGCTTGCTGCGGCCTGACTGTTGTCCTCGCCCAATCTGCCATCCAGAGACATCAGTATGGCAACCGGCCGAAGGGCCGGGATGTGGCTGAAAACGATCAGGATGCATACGGTCAAAGGCACACTCAGAAACGCTCCGATCAGGCCCCAGACCGTTGTCCAGAAGGTCAGGGCCAGAATGACAAGAAAGGTCGACATGTTCAGGGATCGGCCAAGCATGGCCGGATCAAGGAAGTTGCCGATCAGGAATTGGATCGTTCCACATCCCAGCACGATGACCAGGAAGGGAATGATCGTTTCGAATTGAACAAGCGCGATCATGGCCGGAAAAAACACCGCTATGATCGAACCGATCGAAGGAATGAAGTTCAGGGCAAAGGTCAGTACGGCCCATGTTTCCGCGTATTCCAGACCAAGCGAGCGGAAAACCGTATAGCTGATGGTTGCCGTTATCAGGCTGATCAGGGTTTTGACGCCGACATAGCGTTGCAAGCTGACCGAAATCGCATCGAGCATGGCGGAAAACTCGGCTGCGGCGACAGGATCTCCGGCGGCCAGTTGGATCTTTTTCCGAAACGCCAGTCGTTCGGCCATCAGAAAGGCGACATAAAGGCTGATCAGGAAGAACTGGTTCAACAATGAGGTGGCGCTGCCCAGCAATATGCGTGCGACATAGGACATGTCGATACTGACCAGATTGTCACGAATGAAGGTGGTCACGTCGTTGCCGACCAGCCCCGTTACACGCTCGACGGCACCATCAAACTGGTTTTCATAGGTGCTGATCGAGCGTGCAAACTGCGTCGCCTGACTGCCCAGCACGTACATGATCATGAACAAACCCGCCAGAACGACGGTCACACCGGCAATATTGGCCAGCCAGACCGGAGCGCGGGTCAGGGCGACGACGCGATCGCTCAGCGCGATGATCAGAACATTGACCAGCAGCGCCATGGCAAGCGGGATCAGGAAGTTTGCCCCGGCATAGAGGCCCAGCACGATCAGCGTCGCGATGATGCATGTATCCCGGACAACAGACAGTCGAAGCTTGGGACTAACCGCAATGTCTTTTTGATCCGGGGTCATTCGGTATCCTGTGTCTGGCGCATTTACCGTCCTGCGCGACCCAATCCTGCACGCGAGGTCTTGTTTATGCAATGCGTTCAGGCGTTTGTTGGCCCTCATTCTCCAAATAGATATTCATGACGGGTTCTGTGTTCCATTTCGGCAGGTTAGGGTTGCCGCATGACCACTGCCGCGAATCCCCTGTTTGGCCGACCTGTTCAGGCGCTTTGGCTGTCGATCCGTCGGTTCAGCAGAAAGAACGGCTTTGTCATGAGCAGCCATGTGGCCATGTCGCTGATGATGGCGCTGTTTCCTTTTGTGCTGTTCACCGTGGCGCTGGCAGGGGCGTTGTCGCAAGGCTATGTCACGGATGAGTTGATTGACCTGATTTTTGGAGCTTGGCCCAAGGATGTCGCAGATCCCATCGTGGCCGAACTGCGGGCCGTTCTGGCCGGATCCGGTTCGGGTGTCATCACCTTGGGTGGTTTGCTGGCGATCTATTTTGCTTCCAACGGCGTTGCTGCCGTACGTGCAGCCATGAACCAGGCCTACCATGACGAAGACAGTTGGCCGTTCTGGAAAACCCGGCTGCTCTGCCTGGTGCTGGTCATTCTGGGTGGGTCGGCCATTCTGATCATCGCCGCCGTCGAGGTGGTTTTGCCGGTCTATACGAAACTGGTGGCCGAACACACGGAAGTTGCCGTGGCCAACTGGTTTTCCGTGGATCGCCTGCGCTGGACGTTCACGGTGGCGGTTCCTGCGGGCACCGTTCTTCTGGCACATCTCGTGCTGCCGACCCGCAGGCACAGCCTGATGCAAATTCTGCCCGGCGTCCTGCTGACTTTGGCTTTGTGGGCGGCCGGTGGATGGGCGTTTTCAATTTATATCAGCCAGTTCGCCACCTACAGCGCCACCTATGCAGGATTGGCGGGGGCCATGGCGGCATTGATTTTCCTGTATCTCTATTCAGCGATCCTGATTCTGGGGGCCGAATACAATGGTGCATTGATTGATCTGCAAAACGCCTCAGAAGGAGAAACGGCATGAGATTTGCCCTGATACTGGCCTGCCTTGCAATCGCTGGCGAAGTTCAGGCGCAGACCCCAGAATATGTGGGCTCAGATCAGTGTACTGACTGTCATCAGCAAGAAGCCGAAGCCTGGGCTGGGTCACATCATGCGCTGGCGTGGACAGATACCACTGACGGCGCTCTTGCGGCCGATTTTGACGGAACTCGGTTCGATCATGACGGTATGTCCGTCCAGTTCAAACGTGAGGCAGGCAGGTACTCGGCCCGCGTAACGGAAAAAGACGGTGCGACGACGGAATATGACGTGCATTCCGTCGTTGGAATCGAACCCTTGCAGCAATACCTTTTCGAGACCGAACCGGGCCGTTTGCAAAGCTTCGACGTGGTTTGGGACACAGAGCAAAAGCGCTGGTATCACCTGTACCCTGATCAGGACCTGCCGCCTGATGACGGGTTGCATTGGACAGGCCCCTACAAGAACTGGAGTGCGCGCTGCGCTGAATGTCATGCCACGGGTTTTGAGAAGAACTACAATCCTCAAACCAGATCCTACACGTCTCAGCAGGTCGAAATCGGGGTCGGGTGCGAGTCCTGCCACGGGCCGGGGTCCGCACATATCGATTGGGTCCGGGAACAGGGGTCTTCAGATGGCCTGGGCAATGCCGGCTTTCTGTTGAGTTGGGGCAAGGGGCGGACCGAAGAAGAAATACAGCAATGCGCCGGATGTCATTCCCGGCGCGAGGCGCATGGCAACGGAAACCCGGTTCCGGGAACTCCGTACCATGATGCGTATAATCTGGCTGTGCTGCGCCCCGGGACCTATCATCCCGACGGGCAGATACTGGATGAGGTTTACGTCTACGGCTCGTTCCTGCAATCCAAGATGTACGCGCAGGGCGTCGGATGCATGAACTGCCACGAGCCGCACAGCGCAGAATTGAAAGCCGAAGGAAACGGGGTTTGCACACAGTGCCATTCGCCTGCCGGAAATCCGGAATTCGCCACCCTTGCCGCAAAGGACTATGACACGCCTGCGCATCACAATCACCCGGAAGGCGGGGAAGGGGCCCAATGCAAAAGCTGCCATATGATCCAGCGGACCTATATGGGTGTCGACGGTCGACGCGATCACAGCTTTCGCATACCGCGACCGGATCTTGGGCTGGGCGTTGATGCCTGCACGGACTGCCATCAAGACCAGGACCAGGCCTGGGCTGCAAGCCAGATTGAAGGCTGGTTTCCGGAATCGCCAAATCGACGCCCGCATTACGGGACAGTTTTCAAGGCTGCGGCCGAAGGGCAGCTCGACACGCCCGAGGGTTTGCTTGCCGTCGCAATGGATGCGTCGCAGCCCGGGATCGTCAGAGCAACCGCCGCATATCTTATGCAGCCGTTTGGCTCGCCAGAGATAGCCGCTGTCACAGCGTCGCTTTTGCAGGAAGATGACCCGCTGATACGAGCGAATGCAGTGGTGCTACAGCGTCAGGCCAGCCCGGCAGATCAGGTGCGCAGGCTCGAGCCGTTGCTGTCTGATCCTCTGCGAAACGTGCGCATCGCTGCCGCCAAAGAGTTCTTGAGCATACCGCCGCAGGGCTTGACGGCCGAGCAACGGGCCAAGCTTGGGCAGGGCATGTCGGAATGGCAGCAGTCGATTTCGAATAGGCTGGATGCCCCGGAAACCCACCTTGTACTGGGGGGCATGGCTTTGACGCTTCGCAATGCTCCTGCGGCTGAACAGGCCTTTCGCGAAGTTGTGACGCTGGACCCGCAGCGGGCCGAGGCGTGGCCGATGCTGGTACAACTGGCGCAGATCAATCGCGGTCCGGAAGCTGCGCGCATAGTGCTGCAAGAGGCGCTGGACAGGCTGCCGGATGATCCGAACCTGCTGCAATTGTCGCAACAACTCAGCCCCTGAACCGGCATATACGTGCCCGATTTGCTCCATGTTCGCGGCAAAATTCCCCGCTAACAACATTTCAGGTGTGCTGTTCAGAGGTGAAGGATGTCCATTGAAGTGTCAAAGCAGAGACCAACGGGTGTACGATCTATTTCGTTGGCGCAACGTATTGAAGAGTTGCGCAGCCGCGAACCTGAATACCTGACCCATGGTGACACATTGATGTTGCAGGGCATGGCGGCCACGTCGTTGCGCGAACAACGCCTGAGCGGAAATCGCATTCGGTTGGATGATTAAGAATCGCCGCGAAACCCTGTTGCCACAACGAATTTTTCCGAACTGTCCGAGCGTGACGCAGGCGGTTTGACGTTGGCAACTTTCTGAAACTTCTGCTTCAGCAGTTTTTGCAGATCGCCTTCAGCACCACCGGCCAGAACTTTGGCGACGAAGGTTCCGCCTTCTTCCAGAACGTCAAACGCGAAATAAGCTGCGGCTTCGCACAGCGCCATGATTCGCAGGTGATCGGTCTGCTTGTGACCAGATGATGCCGCGGCCATATCCGACATCACGACGTCTGCCTTGCCGTCCAGCCAGTCTTTGACCTTCTGGTCGGCGTCATCTTCCATGAAGTCCAGAACATGGATCTCGGCGCCGGCGACCGGTTCGACCTCTTGCAGGTCAATGCCCAGCACCGATCCGATCCGTTTGCCTGATTTCTCGCCCAGCGCGTTCACCCGCTTGACGGCGACCTGACACCAGCCACCGGGCGCGCAACCCAGATCCACCACGCGCGCGCCGGGCACCAGAAAGCGGAATTTGTCGTCCAGTTCCAGAATTTTATATGCCGCTCGCCCACGATATCCATCGGCCTGAGCGCGTTTTACATAAGGATCGTTCAACTGCCGCTCGAGCCAGCGGGTCGAGCTGAGCTTGCGCCCGCGCGCTGTCTTGACCTTGACCTTCAGGTCGCGCTGTCCGCGGCCTGAATTGTTTTTTCCACTTGGTGTCTTCGCCATCAGAACGGTCCGTCTTCCAATACACCGTCCGCGCTCATCTGTGCATAAAGCAGACCTTCGCGCAGCCCCCGGTCCGCCACCGAAAGGCGGTCAGTGGGCCAGCAACGAAGCAAAGCCTGCAATATGGCCGAACCGGACATGATCAGGGCTTGCCGGTCTTCACCGATGCGAGGGTCCCGGCGCCGCCCATGAGGGCCGAGTTCTAAATACCCGCGTATGACTTTGTCAATCTGATCGCTGGTCATGCGCAGCCCGTCCACTTTGGTCCGGTCATACCGCTTGAGGCCCAGATGCGAGGCCGCCACGGTGGTGACCGTGCCGCTGGTGCCGACGATCTGAAACCCTTCGCGCGTCTGTTCGTCCTTGTAGGGCGCAAAATCGGCAAGGTTTTCCTCGAAAAACCAACTCATCAACGCGAAACGGGCGGCGTCATCCTCGACATCATTGAACTGGTCCCGCAGCGTGGCGACGCCCAGCGGTACGCTGATCCAGTCAACGACCTTGGCCGCGGGAAAAGGGCTGTCGACAGTGTGAAACCCGTGATGCAGCCGCATGATGGCCGCGGGTCGGTCGCGGCGTGGAACGGACGATATGTCGATCCAGACCAATTCGGTCGAACCGCCTCCAATGTCGACGACCAACAACTGCTCGGTCTTGGTCGAAACCAGCGGGGCACAGGAAATCACCGCCAGACGGGCTTCTTCCTCGGGCTGAATGATCTCAAGCGTGAGCCCGGTTTCGCGCTTCACCTGCCGGATGAATTCGCGCGAGTTCTTGGCGCGGCGGCACGCTTCGGTGGCGATCAGACGCATCCGTTTGACCTTGTTGCGTTTCAGCTTTTGCTGACAGATTCGCAATGCCTGAACGGTGCGCGACATCGACGCCCGCGACAGTCGTCCGGTGCGTTCCAGACCCGCGCCCAACTGCACGGATTTGGAGAAGCTGTCGACCACATGAAACCCACTTCCCTTGGGCTGGGCTATCAACATGCGGCAACTATTTGTCCCCAGATCCAGTGCCGCATAAAGAGCATCCGGATCGGGTCTTGCCGGCGCGGGGCTTTCGACCGCTTTCGGGAACGCGCCCGCACCTTTGGGACGCTTGGGCGCCATTTTTACGCCCTCCGATTTTCGAGTTACCCCGACCCTAGGCGGGGGATCGCCGACGTGCAAGTGATTTCAAGTTTGAAATTAACGCGCGTGTCACGTGCCGTTCATACTGGGGTGCGATGGGCATCCACGGAACCCTCAGCAGGATTCTTTACGAGCTTACAGCCAGGTATGGAGATTGCCATGAAAGACGATCACACCCTTTCTTTTGATGAATACGATGAAATCATAAGCCCACGACCCGAAGAATGTGACTTTGACCGCGTTGTCGAGCGTGCGTTGTCGCGTCGCGGGTTTATGGGGGGCGTTCTGGCGATGGGCAGTTTCGCTGCCGTTGGCGGCTCGGTTCTGCCGACAGGTGCCCGCGCGGCGGCGGACCGTTTCTCGTTCGAGGCGATTCCGGTTTCGACGGCGGACGAAGTGACTGTGCCTTCGGGCTACAAGGCCGAGGTCATGGTGCGCTGGGGTGATCCGCTGTGGTCGGACGTTCCGGAATTCGATCATGACACCCGAGGCACGGCGGCCAGTCAGGCACGCGCATTTGGTGACAACACGGATGGCCAGGATGTGTTTTTCCACGACGGCCATGTTCTGCTGGTGGTGAACAACGAATATACCAACCGCGGCATTCTTTGGGGCAACAATCCGGACGCCAAGCCAGCATCCGATGACGACATCGCAAAGGGCATGATGGCGCATGGTGTCACGATCGTGGAAATCGCGAACACCGATGGCAACTGGGGCATCGTAAAGGACAGCCCGTATAACCGCCGCGTTACACCGCAGACCGAAATGACCATCACGGGTCCGGCCGCCGGCCATGACTTGATGAAAACCGCCGCCGATCCGTCCGGCACGACGTGCAAGGGAACATGGAACAATTGCGGAAACGGCATGACACCGTGGGGCTCGTATCTGGCCTGTGAAGAGAACTTCAATGGTTACTTCTCGGCTGAGGATGAAAACCACGAGACCAGCCCGGAACTGAAGCGCTATGGCGTATCGGCCAGCGATTGGGGTTATGGCTGGGCCAAGATCGACGACCGTTTCGACGTCTCGAAAAACCCAAACGAACCGAACCGTGCCGGTTATGTCGTCGAGATCGATCCGACCGATCCGGCATCGACACCGCGCAAGCTGACAGCACTGGGACGCTTCAAGCACGAAAACGCCGAAGTCATAGTGAACAACGACGGCCGTGTCGTCGTTTACATGGGCGATGATGAACGCGGCGAGTTTCTTTACCGCTTTGTCTCGGAAGGGGTTTATGCCGCTGGTGTGGATACCAACGCGCTGTTGGAAAAAGGCACACTTTCGGTTGCCAAGTTCAACGACGACGGAACCGGTGAGTGGCTCGATCTGACACCTGAAACCACCGGGCTTGCATCGCAGGCCGAGGTTTGCATCCACACCCGTCAGGCTGGTTCGGCGGTTGGAGCAACCACCATGGATCGTCCCGAGTGGGTCGCGGCCAATCCAAACGCGCCCGAGGTTTACTGTTGCCTGACCAACAACAAGAACCGTGGCGTCAAGCCGAATGCAGGGGGCGACGATACCTCGACCAACGGCCCGAACCCGCGGGACAAGAACCATTACGGTCAGATCCTTCGCTGGCGTCCGGATGGCGGCGATCATGCTGCGGCTGGCTTCGGCTGGGATCTGTACGTGCTGGCAGGCAATCCCACGGTCCACGAAGACGCCTATGCCGGATCCGAGAACGTGAACGCCGACAACATGTTCAACTCGCCCGACGGTTTGAAGTTCGACAGCAATGGCTTGTTGTGGATCCAGACCGATGGCAATTACGGCAACGAAGGTGACTTTGCCGGTCAGGGCAACAACCAGATGCTGGCAGGTGACCCTGTCACCGGTGAAATCCGCCGCTTTCTGGTTGGACCGAATGGATGCGAGGTCACCGGTCTCAGCTGGTCGCCGGACCGTCGTACGATGTTCGTCGGCATTCAGCACCCGGGCGAAAAAGGCAACAGCCACTGGCCTGAAGGCGGTGACTCGGTGCCGCGTTCGGCCATTGTCGCCATTACCCGCGAAGATGGCGGTCTGGTCGGCTAAGGCCATTTGACCCATCACTTCTTGCCTCGGGCGGTTTTTCCCGTCCGGGGTTTTTCTTTTTCATGCAGCGCTTTCATAGTGACGATGAGAATTATGATATGCGCGTTTGCCGGAAAACTGGTTACAAGCCCGATACACCACCGTGGGCAAAAACGTCGCTGGAAAAGCGCCGTGTGTCGAAAATCGACCGACCCAGGCCTACATTGAAGTTTAGAACCGGCCCATCGGGTTAGGAGGAATCACAGCAATGCCTGACGTCACCATCGTGTATTGGCGCGACATTCCCGCTCAGGTCATCGTCGGCAAAGGCCGTCGTGGCGCAAAGCGGCAGTTGGAGGAACGGTTTGAACAAGCCATCGACCGTGCCGCGATGAAGGTGAACGCCAAGGACAGTGATGCCTATCTGGCCGAATGGCGCAAAGCCGAACCTTTCGCGGTCGAAGGCGATCCTGCCGAGATTGCCGAAGCCGAAGCTGTGCGTCTGGAAACGGAATACGATCAGGACCGCGTCAAAGCGCTGATCGCCAATGACGGTTGGGCATGAGCCCCAGACTTTATGGGAGGCCGAAATGGCTTTGCTGAACTTCAAGAAACGTGATGCGGTCGAAAACGGCCCAGTAAATCCGACCGTCGAAGCCTTTTTGCAGGGCTATTCGATCGAGGTCATGCCGCGTACCGCCGAAAAGGTCGATGACTTCCGCGCGCTGTTGCCCGAGGGGACGCGCGTTTACATCGCCCATATCGAGGGCACGCCGATCGAAGACATGGTCAAGACCGCCAAGCGGATTGCGGCGGAAGGTTACCCTGTCATGCCGCACTTCCCGGCTCGGATCATCAAGGATGCGGCGACGTTGGAAAACTGGATCGCCATGTACCAGGGCGAAGCAGGCGTTGAACAGGCGTTGTTGCTGGCCGGCGGTGTCGCCAACCCGCACGGCGATTTCGACAGCTCGATGCAGCTGCTGGAAACCGGTCTGTTCGACAAGGCGGGCTTCAAGCGCCTGCACGTGGCGGGCCACCCCGAAGGCAACAAGGACATCGACCCGGACGGCTCGACCAAGAATGTCGATGACGCGTTGCGCTGGAAGCAGAAGTTCAACGAGACCACGGATGCCGAAATGGCGCTGGCAACCCAGTTCGCCTTTGACGCCAAGCCGATCATCGCCTGGGCCGACAGCCTGAAAGAAGCGGGTATCGATCTGCCGATCCATATCGGAATCGCGGGTCCGGCCAAGCTGCAAACCCTGATCAAATTCGCCATCGCGTGCGGCGTTGGGCCGTCGCTGAAGGTTCTGCAAAAGCGCGCCATGGATGTCTCCAAGCTGTTGCTGCCCTACGAGCCGACCGATGTCGTGACCGAACTGGCAAACCACAAGGCGGCCAACCCGGATTTCAACATCACCAATGTGCACTTCTTCCCGCTGGGCGGAATCAAGACCAACGCCAACTGGGCGATCAATAACGGCGGCGCTTCGGCAAAGCCTGTAAACTCCTAAGGAACGGACATGACCCGAACAGTCGTAGAATCAAAAACAAAAACAGCCGTCCTGGGCTTTGACGAACCGTTCTGCGTGATCGGTGAGCGGATCAACCCGACAGGCCGCAAGAAACTGGCCGCCGAGCTGGAAGCGGGCGATTTTTCGACCGTTGAAAAGGACGCCTTGGCTCAGGTGGCAGCTGGCGCGACCGTTCTGGATATCAATGCGGGCGTTGTCTACAACTCGAATCCCAACCCGAACGAGACCGAGCCGCCGCTGATGCGCCAGATTGTCGAACTGGTTCAGGGTCTGGTTGACGTGCCGCTGTGCATCGACTCGTCGGTGCCGGGTGCGTTGGAGGCCGGTCTTGAGGCGGCTGAAGGGCGTCCTCTGCTGAACTCGGTCACCGGCGAAGAAGAGCGTCTGGAGCTGGTTCTGCCGCTGGTCAAGAAGTACAACGTGCCGGTTGTGGCGATCTCGAATGACGACACGGGTATTTCGGAAGATCCCGATGTGCGTTTCGAAGTGGCCAAGAAGATTGTCGAGCGCGCGGCTGATTTCGGCATTCCCGCGCATGACATCGTGGTCGACCCGCTGGTCATGCCCATCGGTGCGATGGCAACTGCTGGTCTGCAGGTATTCGCGCTGGTCCGTCGCTTGCGCGAAGAGCTGGGCGTAAACACCACCTGTGGTGCGTCCAACGTGTCGTTCGGCCTGCCAAATCGCCACGGCATCAACAACGCTTTCCTTCCAATGGCGATGGGTGCTGGTATGACCTCGGCAATCATGAACCCTGTTGCGTTGCCTGTAGGGCCCAAGAAGATCGCAGAGAAAAAGGCCGAGATTGAAGCCAAGGGTGTCATTCTGCCTGCGGACATGGATGATGAAACCTTCTGCCAGCTGTTCGGTCTTGGCTCGACCAAGCCGCGCGCCGGTAAGGAAATGGAGGCCATTCG
Organism: Ruegeria sp. YS9; assembly: GCF_024628725.1. Classification (NCBI taxonomy): domain Bacteria; kingdom Pseudomonadati; phylum Pseudomonadota; class Alphaproteobacteria; order Rhodobacterales; family Roseobacteraceae; genus Ruegeria; species Ruegeria sp. YS9. The sequence goes on along the minus strand of NZ_CP102409.1, from coordinate 1,549,794 downwards.
CGCCGCCAACCTGCTGACCAACAACGACCCGCATGGCGGTGAGTGGATCCGGTTCAACAAAGCACCGGACGAGGCGGGCGCCGCCGGCGCCGCCGGTGGCCGTCGCGGTGGTGGCCGTCGCCGCCGCGCCTGATCTGAAGGACACGGACAGCAAAGGCCGGGCTCAGCGCCCGGCCTTTTCATTTGACCCTGATCAATGTCGAATTTGCAGAAGGCTTCAGGATATCCTGATCCAGGATGCATCGATCAGGTGGCAGCATGAGTAAACATCACCCCCCAAAACTCTCGGATGCGGATCTGACCAGGAAACTGGACAAAAAAGCCTACTTTGGTCAGTTGGTCGAATTGCAGACAAGATTGGCCAGAATTCAGCAAGCCTATCTGTTTCATGGGCTCAAAGGTGTGTTGGTGTTCGAAGGGTGGGACGCTGCCGGAAAAGGCGGAACCATTCGCAGGATCAGTCAGGCCCTGGACCCGCGCAGCTTCAAGGTCTGGCCCATCGGCGCGCCTCGGAACTACTATCTCAACCGGCATTATCTGCTGCGGTTCTGGGAACGCCTGCCGCCTTCGGGAGCGATTTCCGCTTTCGACCGCAGCTGGTATGGTCGGGTTCTGGTGGAGCGGATCGAAAAACTGACCCCGGAAACGCGCTGGCGGGCCGCGTATCAGGAAATCAATGATTTCGAACGAATGCTGGTCGATGACGGGACTCGAATCGTAAAACTGTTCTTCCACATTTCACAGGAAGAGCAGATGCGCCGTTTTACCGAGCGTCTGACCAATCCGATGAAACGCTGGAAGTTGACTTACGAAGATTTCAGAAACCGCAAAAAATGGGATGTCGCTGAAGTGGCCGTGGATGAAATGCTGGCGCGGACGTCGACGGAAGTTGCGCCTTGGCATGTGATCCCGTCCAACAACAAGAAATACGCGCGGATCACAGCCATGAAGGCCATTGTTGACGCGTTTTCAAAAGGGGTGGATCTGAACCCCCAGCATCTCGATCGCCGAACTTTGGAGGCAGCAGGCGCCGCCTTGGATGTCGACCAGTCCCTGATCGACAGCCTGCGGGCCCGAACCGAGTAAGAAACCGAAAAAAGTTGGTTGCGATCCGGGTTGAACGTCTGGTTGTTCTGGTGCTATTTCATCTTACAGGGCGGGTATGATGTAATGGTAGCCTGTCAGCTTCCCAAGCTGAACGCGCGGGTTCGATTCCCGCTACCCGCTCCAGCAACGATCTGTAAAGTGCTGTTAATCAATCAAAAAGATGACGCCGCGTGGCTTTCCGCCACCTTTACGGATCTAACCGGCGCATGTTTCCGTGGATCTGCTCAACGGGTTGATAAAGCCGGCGCTACCTGTTGAGGCCAAGCAGAGACTCTCTGCCTACGATGCGGGTCGGCAGTTCGACAGATTTGCCCGGTGCGTTGGATTCGATCATCTGTATCAACGCCAAAGCAGCCTTGCGTCCCATGTCACGATGAGGAACATGGACAGTTGTCAGGGCAGGGGCGACGATGCGCGCAAGCTCGATATCATCAAATCCGGTGATCGATACATCTTCGGGTACCCGAAGTCCCATCTGCTGAGCTTGCCGCACCGCACCGACGGCCAGAACGTCGTTGCCGCACAAAACCGCGGTCGGCGGGTTGTCATTCGACATGAGATGCTTGAATGCCTCGGCGCCATTTTCAATCTCGTACGAGGTTTCGATCACGACCAGATCGTCTTGCGAAAGGTCATGTCGGGACATCGCGTCTTTTATCCCCTGGATCCGCAGGCGCGCACGGTCGTTGCCCTTGCTGATGCCTGAAATCGTTGCCAACCGCGTATGGCCTAATTCGATGATCTTGCTTGTCAAAGCCTCCATCGCCCGTCTGTTGTCAAACCCGACGGACGGTATTGGTTCGTTTGGCAGGAAGGACCACGCGACCAGGGCCGGCACTTTACGCCTTTCGAGATAGTCGTAGATTTGCGCGTCACGGTCATGCCCGATCAGCAACAGCCCGTCGGCGCCCCGCGCAACCAGCGTTCGGATCTGTTCTTCTTCTGCGGCCGGTTGATAGGCCGAACTGGAGACCAGCAAGGTGTAGCCCTGTTTGTGAATCTCCTCTTGAAACGCCTGCAACCCCCTTGCGAAGATTGCATTTTCCATCGTCGGGATTATCGCGCCAATCGTGAAAGAACGCCGTGCAGCCATCACGCGTGCTGCAAAGTTCGGCGTGTATCCCAGGGAGTCCACGGCAGACAGAACACGTTTCCGCGTTGCCTCGACCACCTGTTGCGGGGTGTTCAAGCACCGTGACACGGTGGCAGTGGAAACGCCTGCTGCCTTGGCAACGTCATCCAGCGTCGGTGCGGACCGATGTTTTGACATTCTCGAACTCTTAATTCCGGTTCGCCTAAGTTAGTCGCATTCTTCCAAGGATGAAAGCGTTTATGTAAGCGCTTGCATTTATGATGTAAGCGCTTACAAAGGTATTTGAGCCGATTCTGAAGGGAGTCCCGGAAATGTATCTCGCTGCATCAGTCATCGTTTTTGCGATCTATTTCGCAAATGTCGCTTTGGGTGCTTTTGCGAGCAGCGCGTTTCTTGGCGACGTTGGAGAGATGTTGGTTCTGTTCGCGGCTTCGATCCTGTTCGTTGTCGCAATTCTGAAAAAGGAAGCTGACCGGAACGCACAAGACGGCAGCTGAACTTTTGCTTGGGAGGGCAATTGATGAAAACCGACAAGACCGAACTGGCATCGGCCGAGCGCCGCAATTTTCTGAAACTGAGCGCCAGTGGCGCGTTCACGGCCGCAATGGTGGCTGGGGCAGGGGGTGTTTTGTGGTCTTCCGAGGCCGCTGCGCAGACCGCGAAGGAAGAGAGCGAGCGTGAAAAGGCCGCAGATCACGTGATGACCGTGGCCACGGCCTATGTGCTTGGCGCGTCGCGCAGCTATCCGATCATGCAGTTGGACCTGAAAGAAAACATTCAGAACGCCACAAACGGCAAGGTCTATGTCAAACTGGCCCCCGGCGGTCAGCTTGGTGCGGGTGGCGCACTGGTCCAGAAGGTGCAGGGCGGCACCATTCAGGCCGCGCAGCATTCGCTGTCGAATTTCGCGCCGTTCGCGTCGACAGTCGACCTGATCAACATGCCGTACCTGTGCGGCTCGAACCAGCGTTTCACCAACCTTGTCCATTCGGACACGTGGAAAAATGAGGTTCACCCCAAGGTCGAGGCCGCAGGATTCAAGGCCCTGTTCTATGTAAACATCGACCCGCGCGTGGTTGCAGTTCGTCAGGGCGGCAATGCCGTGCTCACCCCCGGTGACATGAGCGGGATCAAGTTCCGCGTGCCGGGATCGAAGATGCTGCAACAATACTACCGGATGGTCGGCGCCAACCCGACGCCGGTAGCCTGGGGCGAGACCCCGTCGGCCATCAAGCAGGGCGTTGCGGATGCGCTCGATCCTTCGGTTGGCGCGCTCTATGTCTTCGGTTTCAAGGATATCCTCAGCCATGTGACCTTCACGCAGGCGGTGCCGGACAGCCAGGTTTATTCCTGTAACCTGGAATGGTTCAACTCGATGCCTGCCGATGTACAGGAAGGCATCATGTGGGGATCGGAAATGACCAGCCACCAGAACCTGTCCAAGGTTCCGTCGGCCCGCGCCTATGCCATGGCCGAGCTGAACAAGGCCGGGGTGCAGTTCCATTCGCTCAGTGACGATCAACTGGCGGAATGGCAGGATGCAGGCGGGTATCAGAACGCCGATTGGGATCCGTTCAAGATGGAACTGGCCGGATCGATGGAAAACTTCGAAAAGCTGGTCGAAGCCGCCGGTACTCAAGGCAAATATTACGTCCACGACGCCTAAGGCCCAAGCCGTGGACGCCTGACAGGCGTCCACGAACTTTACATTCAGTCAGCCCGACAACATCCCGCCAAGCTAGGCGTGGGTCAGGCTGTATCTGCGCCGGAGGATCAGATGACCATTCTTCAAAACATAGACCGGAATGCAGAGCGCTGGTTGCTGCTGGTGTTCTACGTGATGCTGGTGATTACCATGGCCATCGAGGTGCTGCGGCGCGAGATTTTTGCCTATTCGTCGATCTGGGGCGAGGAAATTGTCCGGTATTCCTTCATCTACCTTGCCTGGATCGGTGCTGCCGCTGCGGTGAAAGAGCGGGCGCATATACGGATCGATGTGATCATGCACTACATCGGGCCACGACCCAAAGCGGTGCTTTATATTTTTGGCGATCTGGTGATGTTCGGCGTGGCGATCATCGCGCTCTACTGGTCGTATGAGGCGGTTCACGTTTCGGCCAAGTTTGGCTCGGTCACGGATGGGCTTCGGGTCTCGAAAGTCTGGTTTCTTATGGCCGTGCCCACTGGATTTGCCCTGATGATATGGCGGCTGATCCAATCCTTCCTGCGTGACCTGAAATCACTTCGTGACGGCACCCCCGTCTTCGAAGGCGACAAGCTGTTTGACTGAGGAGAATACGGATGCTTTGGAATTCCCTCAATCAAACCGTTGAACTGGGCTGGGATTTTTACCTGCCGGTGATCCTGTTCGTAGGCCTGATCGCCTTGGCCGTGCCCGTTTGGGCCGCCATAGGAACAGCGGCGATCGTGATGCTGATCATGTCCGGTGATCTACCTCTCAGCCTGGTCGGAGAAAGCCTGTTCACAGGTATCGACGCATTTGCCCTGACCGCTGTGCCATTGTTCATCCTGACCGGGGACGTTCTGGTGCGGACCGGTCTGTCGCGCAAATTTCTGGATGTAGCCGAGGCGCTGACCTGCTTTGCCAAGGGCGGGTTCGGGTCGGCCACGGTTCTGGTCTGCGGTATGTTTGCCGCGATTTCAGGGTCGGATGCTGCCGGGGCGGCTGCGGTGGGGCGCATGACCATCAATCGGCTGGTGGAAAGCGGGTATCCGCGTCCCTATGCCTGTGCTCTGGTTGCGGCTGGTGCCTGTACCGGCATCCTGATCCCGCCTTCGATCGCCTATATCATCATCGGCCTCGTGCTGGGTATTTCCGCCTCGACCCTGTTTCTAGCAGCCTTGATCCCGGGTCTGGCCATCCTGGTGTCGATCCTGATTACCAACATCATCATGAACCGTCTTTACGCCTATGAGGGCGGCGGCATGATGACCATGGGGGAATGGCTGGCCAATCTGGGCAAGGCGCTGAAATCGGGCTGGTACGCGTTCATCGTACCGGGGATCATTTTCTACGGCATCTTCTCAGGTCGCCTGACCCCGACCGAAGCCGGCGCAACCGCCGTGGTCGTCACCATCATAATGGGCTTCATCCTGCGCACACTGACGCTGGCGGACTTTCCATCGATGCTGGTCAGTTCGGCCAAGGTGAACGGAGTCATCCTGCCGATCATCGCCTTCTCGGCACCCTTGGCCGAAGCACTGGCGATCATGGGCGTGCCACAGGGCTTCGTGGCCTCGGTCACGTCGCTTACCGATGATCCGTATCTGTTGATCTTGCTGATGATCGGCATCCTGATCGCAGCGGGCTGCGTCATGGAGACAACGCCGAACATCGTGATCCTGGCACCAATCCTGAAACCGCTGGCCGACAATATCGGCATGAACGAAATCCAGTTCTGCATCATGATGATCACCGCGTTGGGTGTGGGCTTCATCACGCCGCCGCTGGGTCTGAACCTGTTCGTCGTATCTGGCATTACCGGTGAGTCCATTCTGAAGATTGCCGCCCGGGCCATTCCTTTCGTACTGACCATGCTGATCGTGGTGATCCTGATCGCCTACGTGCCTGCTGTGTCGACCACACTGCTTCCTGAAATCTACCAATAGGACCTGCTGAACATGCCTCGTGAATATTTGAAAAAGGCGACTTTAACCGCTCAATCACATGCCTCAGAGGTGCATGATACGGTCAAGACCATCCTTGCCGATATCGAGGCCGGTGGCGATGCCAAGGCGCTGGAATACGCAGTCAAGTTCGACAAGTTCGAAGGAAACGTCCTGATGACGCAGGACGAGATTGATGCTGCCATCGCGCTGGTGCCGGAAAAACTGAAGGCCGATATACGCTTTGCCCATGACAACGTCCGACGCTTTGCCGAGACGCAGAAGGCTACCGTGTCGGACGTACAGATGGAGATCGTTCCCGGTTTCGTTGCGGGGCAAAAGGCGATCCCGGTGGATGCGGCAGGATGCTATGTTCCCGGTGGGCGCTACAGCCATATCGCCAGCGCGATCATGACGGTGACAACGGCCAAGGTCGCCGGGTGCCGTCATATCACCGCCTGTTCTCCTCCGCGACCGGGCGAAGGTGTTGCGCCCGCGATTGTCTATGCCGCGCATATCTGCGGAGCCGACAGCATTCTGGCCATGGGCGGTGTACAGGGCGTGGCTGCCATGACCTATGGTTTGTTCGGTTTGCCGCGCGCCAATATCCTTGTGGGGCCGGGCAACCAGTTCGTGGCCGAAGCCAAGCGCATCCTGTACGGCAAGGTTGGCATCGACATGATCGCGGGTCCGACCGACAGCCTGATCCTTGCCGACAGTTCCGCGGACGCCCATGTGGTGGCAACCGATCTGGTCAGTCAGGCAGAGCACGGGTACAATTCGCCCGTCTGGCTGGTAACGGATGATCGCGACCTTGCGCAGAAAGTCATGGAGCTGGTTCCGGTTTTGATCGACGATCTGCCAGAGCTGAACCGCGAAAATGCCTCGGCCGCGTGGCGCGACTATGCCGAAGTCATCGTCTGTTCCGACCGCGAAGAGATGGCCGCCTGTTCCGATGAATATGCGCCCGAGCACCTGACGGTTCAGGCCGAGGAACTGGATTGGTGGCTGGATCGGTTGACGTGTTATGGCTCACTGTTCCTGGGTGAGGAAACCACCGTGTCCTACGGAGACAAGGCGACCGGGACGAACCATGTTCTGCCAACGTCCGGTGCGGCCAGCTATACCGGCGGTTTGAGTGTTCACAAATACATGAAGATCGTCACCTGGCAGCGGGCCACGCGTGAAGGTTCCAAATCGATCGCCGAAGCAACCGCCCGGATTTCCCGACTGGAAGGAATGGAGGGTCACGCCCGTGCAGCGGATGTGCGTCTGGCCAAGTATTTCCCGGATGAAACGTTCGACCTGACCGCCGATGGATGACCCGCGCGCATTGTTTGACCTGACGGGCCGGGTGGCCTGCATCACCGGCGCCAGTTCGGGGCTGGGACGGCAGGTGGCGCGGACACTTGCCGCAGCCGGCGCGCGTGTTGTCGGCGTGGCCCGGCGCAGCGACGCGTTGGCGCAGATGCAGGCCGAAATCGGCAACAACGCAGAAGCGGTGGTCGCCGATGTTTCGGATCGTGACGGAATGGGCGAGCTGGTTCAGACGGTCAATTCGAAGTTTGGAGCGCCGGACATCATTGTACATGCGGCTGGGGTCAACACACGCGAGGCTGCCGACGATGTTACTCCTGAAGGATGGGATGCCACGCTTGCACTGAACCTCAGCGCGCCGTTTTTCCTCAGTCAGGCCATGGTGCCCGAAATGAAAAAGAAGGGCTGGGGGCGTATCGTCAATTTCGCCTCGCTGCAAACAACGCGCGCGTTTCCGGGCGGCATTGCCTATGGGGCCACCAAGGCCGGGATCGGGCAACTGACCCGCGCGATGGCCGAGGCCTGGTCGCCCTTTGGCATTACCGCCAACGCGATCGGTCCGGGGTTCTTTCCCACTGAACTGACGCAGGCCGTGTTCGACGACCCCGAGCGCGCAGAGAGGAACGCCGCTCAAACCTGCATTGGGCGCAATGGACAGATGCAGGACATCGATGGACCGATCCTGTTTTTGTGCTCGAACGCGTCCGGCTATGTCACGGGGCAGGTTCTTATGGTTGATGGAGGGTTCACGGCCAAATGAAGGCGCTGGTTTACCAAGGTGTGGAACAGATGGTGTTCGGTGAGGTGCCGGATGCCGAGGCCGGTCCATCCGAACATTTGATCCGGATCGAGGCGGTCGGCATCTGTGGATCGGACATGCACGCCTATCTGGGACACGATGCGCGTCGTCCGGCACCGCTGATCCTTGGGCACGAGGCGGCCGGTGTGATTGTTGACGGGAAACGCGCCGGTGATCGTGTGACGATCAACCCGCTGGTCAGCTGCGGTCAATGCGCGGCCTGCCTTGCCGGCCGGGAAAACCTGTGCCCGGATCGCCAGATCATCTCGATGCCGCCGCGCGAAGGGGCGTTCGCGCAATACGTCACCATGCCTGCCAGCAATCTTGTCGAAGTTCCGGAAGATATATCGTTTGCCAAAGCCGCGCTAGCGGAACCGCTGGCGGTAAGCTGGCATACGGTCCGGTTGGGGATCGAGGCGCTGCATCCGGCAATGGACCGTCGCGCACTGGTGATCGGCGGCGGGGCCATCGGCCTTGCGGCGGCCTTGGCCTTGCGGGCAATGGGCGTCGATGACGTGACAATCGCGGAACCAAATGAGCTGCGTCGGACCTACCTGGCGAAAATCGAGAGCTTTGCGCTGGTGGGTTCAGCCAAGGGGACTTACCCGTTGGTCATAGATGCCGTGGGCTATGCTGCGACGCGGTCAGTTGCCTCGGCCATGGCCGAGCCGGGGGGCGTGATCGCGCATGTGGGGTTGGGTGAGGATGCCGGTGGTCTGGATATTCGCCGGATGACCTTGCAGGAAATCACATTCATCGGGACTTACACCTACACCGCCAAGGACTTTCGCCAGACGGCTCAGGCGATCTTTGACGGGCGGCTGGGGGCTCTGGACTGGATCGAAGAACGCGCCCTGGCCGACGGTGCGCAGGCGTTTTGCGATATCCGATCTGGCGCCGTGGCCGCACCCAAGATTATCCTGAAACCCTGGGGATAGAACTGACAGAACTGGAGACCTTCATGTACACGAAAATACTGGTCCCGTTGGCTTTGGATCACGGCATATCGCAACACACGCTGGAAATCGCACGGGCCTTGTCAGGAAAGGGCGCGGAAATAATTGCGCTGCATGTCTACGAGATGCCTCAGGGATCGGTCAGCGCCTATCTGGACAAATCGGTTGTCGCCGAAGGTTTCGAAAGGGCCCGTTTGCAATTGCTGCAAAAAATCGAGGGGCTTGAAGGGGTGACGGCCGAAATCGTCAAAGGTCATACCGCACGGTCCATCATCGATTATGCCAGCAGCAAAGATGTCGACTGTATCGTAATCGGCTCGCACAAACCGGACCTGAGCGACTACTTCCTAGGATCGACCGCTTCGCGCGTCGTCCGCCATGCCCCCTGTGCCGTGCACGTGCACCGAAGGGCCTGAATTCCTCAATCGCGCGTCTAGCGCCCCAAACAGGACCAAAAGCTGGATCATGAACATAGACAAGAAGATCACCGACGATCTGGTGGCGAACGATATCTCGTTTGTCACCACTGTCCCGTGCAAGCAATTGGCAGGTGTCATCGCGGAAATCGATGAGCGTGATGGCATCTATCACATTCCGTCCAACAAGGAAGACGAAGGGATGGGCCTGTGTGCAGGGGCGTGGATGGGCGGCAAGCGTCCCGCGATCATCATGCAGAACACGGCCATTGGCGTGACGATCAACACGCTGGCGACGCTGATTCAGTATTACCGTATGCCGCTGCCGATGCTGATCTCGTACCGGGGCGAACTGCGCGAGCCCATTGCCTGCCAGGTTGAAATGGCGGTTCACACCAAGGCGCTGTTGGCCCAGCTGAACATCCCCACCTACCACTTCCACCATCAGGCGGATGTCGAGGAGCTCGACGCGATCCTGAAATACACATTCATGTGCAACAAGCCGGTCGCCATCCTGACCGACGCCAATTTCTGGGGAGGCTATGGCGACCAATGATCCGTTCTGAAATACTAAAAGAAATCGCCCCGATCCTGCGTGATCAACTGGTTGTCTGCAACATCGGCATTCCCAGCCAGGAACTGCACGCCATCGACGACCAGCCGAGCAATTTCTACATGCTGGGGACAATGGGCCTGGCGTCCTCGATCGGTCTGGGGCTCGCGCTGGCCCAGCCTAAACCGGTGATCGTCATTGATGGGGATGGCTCGATCCTGACCAATCTGGGGACGTTGCCGACCATCGCCAACAACGTGGCAGACAATTATATCCTGCTGATTGTTGACAATGGTTCGTACGGTTCGACCGGCGATCAGCCGACCTATGCCGGGCAAAAGACCTCTCTGGCCAAAATGGCCGAAGCAGCCGGGTGTGAGCGCGTGATCGAATGTGCCGCCGAAGACACCGGACGCGTGCTGCAAGAGGCGCTGGATGCCAAACAGATGACAATCGTCGTCAGCAAATGTGAAAGCGGCAACGCCAAGATGCCGCCGATCACGATGGATCCGGTCGTCATCCGCGACCGTTTCATGAAGGCCGTTCAGGCCTGATGGGCGCAAGCGCCATCCACAGTGCCGAGGACGCCCGCCGCCTGGCGCGGCGGCGTCTTCCGTGGATGGTGTTCGACTATATTGATGGTGCAGCCGGGGCCGAGATGGGTGCCGGTCGCAATCGGTCCGCTTTGGATGCAATGACCTTGCGCCCGCGTATCCTGCGCGACGTCAGTGAAAGATCTCTGGCAAGTTCCCTGTTCGACCGGCCCGCGGAACGCCCGTTTGGTATCGCGCCGATGGGCATGTGCAATTTGTCCGCGCCGGGGGCCGACTTGATGCTGGCCCGCATCGCAGCACGCCATGAAGTGCCGCTTGGGGTTTCGACTGTCGCCTCGACCGCGATGGAGGATCTGATCGTCGAAGCTGAAGGCCATGCCTGGTTTCAGCTGTATTTCAGCGGCGATGGCAGCGGCACGTTCAAGCTTGTCGATCGCGCCAAGGCTGCGGGGTATGAAACACTGGTGCTGACCGTGGATGTGCCCGAGGTTGGACGACGCCCGCGCGAGTTGCGCCATGGGTTCAAGATGCCCTTCAAAATGGGTCCCAAGCAGGTGATGGATTTTGCCTTGCACCCGCGGTGGTCCTTGCCGGTGCTGCTGAAAGGCAAGCCGGAAATGGCGAATTTCCTGATGGATGGCTACGATTTCGACCGAACCGAAAGCCGCGCCAAGGCCACGTGGGAGACATTGGCCCGCCTGCGCGACCAGTGGGCCGGGAATCTGGTGGTCAAAGGCGTATTGGATGCAGACGACGCGCAAAGGCTCAAGTCAGCGGGCGTGGACGCCATTCAGGTCTCAAGCCATGGTGCACGCCAGTTGGAAAGTGCTCCCGCGCCAATCACGGTTCTGCCTGAGATACGCAAGGCCGTCGGCCCGGATTTTCCGCTTTTCTACGACAGCGGGTTGCGGTCGGGTGAAGACGTCCTCAAGGCACTTGCGAACGGGGCGGACTTTGCCTTCTTTGGCCGTATCCTTCAGTTTGCAATAGCGGCCGAAGGCGAAGCGGGCCTTGAACAGCTATGGTCGGTACTCAGCGAAGAAATGAGCATCGCCATGGCCCAACTAGGCGTCACGTCGCTGGACGAGGTCCGACGCAACGCCTGTTATCGGTGAGGACAATGACCCGAGGTTTCCCACGGGTCACTGAACTGTCGGTTTAACCGCGGCGCCTGCGACGACGTCCGCCACCTGCTTCGGTCTCGCCGCCGGTGTTGAAGCTTGGGTTGGGCAGTGTGACAACCTGGGCCAGTTCCGGGAACGGGTCGGTCTTGTGCGGGATCGCATTGGCGGCCACGAAATGATCCTGAAACTTCGGCTCGATGGCGGTTTCGATCTTGGTGATCTCGCGCACGACGCGTTCGATCTCGGCGCGCGATCCGATATTGCACAGCGCGATACGCGCGCCGGTACCTGCGGCGTTGCCCGCGCTCGAGACTTTCTCCAGCGGCGCATCGGGTATCATCCCCAGCACCATGGCGTGTTTGGTCGAGATATGCGCGCCGAACGCACCGGCCAGAACCACGCGATCCACCTTTTCGACGCCCATTTCGTCCATCAGCAGGCGTGCGCCTGCGTACAATGCGGATTTCGCAAGCTGAATGGCGCGGATGTCACCCTGCGTGACGGTGATGCGGGGGCCACCTTCGGCGCTGGCGTCGTGGATCAGATAGGCGTGTGTGCGACCTTCAGGCACGCAGCGGGCCGTACCGGTCTGTTCCGCCGATCCGATCAGGCCGCCTTCGTCCAGCAGGCCAGCGATACGCATCTCGGCCACTGCCTCGATTATACCCGAACCGCAGATGCCGGTGATCCCGGTCGTGGCGATATCCAGATCAAAGCCGTCTTCGTCGGACCATTTATCGGACCCGATGACGCGGAACCGGGGTTCCTTGGTGACGGGGTCGATCTCGATTCTTTCGATTGCGCCGGGTGCGGCGCGCTGGCCAGAACTGATCTGAGCGCCTTCGAAGGCAGGCCCGGTGGGCGAGGAACAGGCGAGCACGCGGCTGGTATTGCCCAGCAGGATTTCAGCGTTGGTGCCCACGTCGACGATCAGAACCAGATCTTCGGACTTGCCGGGTTCTTCGGACAGGGCCACCGCCGCGCAGTCCGCGCCCACATGGCCCGCGATACAGGGCAGGATATAGACCTGCGCGCGTGGGTTCATGGTGGTCAGATCCATCTCGCGCGCGGGCAGGGAGATGCTTTCCGACGTTGCCAGTGCAAACGGCGCCTGACCCAGTTCCACCGGGTCCAGCCCCAGCAGCAAGTGATGCATGACCGGGTTGCAGACGAATACCGTTTCCACGATCAGAGAGGCATCGATGCCCGCCTCTTCGGCAATCGACGTGGCCAGGTCATTGATCGCCTCGCGCACGGCCCTGGTCATCTCCTGATCGCCGCCGGGGTTCATCATGGAATACGAAACACGGCTCATCAGGTCTTCACCGAACCGGATCTGGGGATTCATGAGGCCAGAGGATGCCTTGACCTCGCCGGTTTCCAGATCGGTCAGATGCGCGGCGATGGTGGTCGATCCGAGGTCGATGGCCAGACCATACAGCCCGCCTTCATGCAGGCCGGGCCAGATTTCGACGATACGCGCCACGCTGTCCTTGTGACCTTTGTGGACCGCCACGGTGACTTCCCATTTGCCCTTGCGCAGAACCGGTTGAAGTTTGGACATCAGCGTCAGGTCCGCCGTGACGGCATCAATGTCCCACTGCTCGCGCAACGCCCGCTCGAGCCGTTCCAGATCGCCGGTGGGCGAATGCATGTCGGGTTCTTCCACCACAACGAAATAAAGGCGAGTGGCCGGGTCCATCGTGATGGCACGCGCGGCGGCCGCCTTGCGCACGACCTGCCGGTGTACCTGGCTTTCCGGCGGTACGTCGATCACCACGTCGCCCTGAACCGAGGCCTGGCAGCCCAGACGGCGGCCCGGTTTCAACCCGCGCTTGTCGTCATAACGCTGTTCGACGGCGTTCCATTCGCTCAGCGCGCCCTCGGACACCGTGACGCCGTGCTTGGGAAATTCGCCATAGCTGGGTGTGATCTGGCACTTTGAACAGATGCCGCGGCCCCCGCAGACCGAATCCAGATCCACCCCCAATTGACGGGCCGCCGTCAGTATGGGGGTGCCGACGGGGAAGTGCCCGCGTTTGCCGGATGGCGTAAAGACGACAAGAGGGTCGGTGGTCATCAGTGACATACCTTTTCATATTCGCGCGTATGCCGGGCAAGATATGGGTTTGAGCGAAAAGGGAAAGGCCATCAGCGGCACGATCTGCACAACGAGCGTCGTTTTCTTCCACTGCATCGACAGCCAGAGCCAAAGAGTTGCCCCCAAGGGCTTTTCCTTTGGTTCAATCCGTGTAATAGGGTCACCGCCAAACGGGCTTTTGCATGGGGTATTCAGATGCAGATTCGTGAGGCACTTACCTTTGACGACGTTCTCCTGGTTCCGGGCGCATCTTCCGTGCTGCCGGCAACGGCGGATACGACCACGCGTGTGACGCGCGAGATCACCATGAACATCCCGCTGCTGAGTTCGGCCATGGACACCGTGACCGAGGCGCGAATGGCCATTGCCATGGCGCAGGCGGGCGGCATCGGTGTGGTACACAAGAACCTTTCGGTGGAAGAACAGGCCCGCGAAGTCCGCCGGGTCAAGCGATTCGAATCCGGTATTGTCTATAACCCCGTGACGTTGCGGGTGGATCAGACATTGGCCGACGCCAACGCGCTGGTACAGCGCTACAACTTCACCGGTTTTCCAGTCGTCGACGAGCAGGGCCGCGTGGTGGGTATCCTGACCAACCGCGACATGCGCTTTGCGAACTCGGACGATACGCCGGTACACGCGATGATGACTTCGGAAAACCTGGCGATGCTACAGGAACCGGCCGATCTGGAAGAAGCCAAAAGCCTGATGCGGGCGCGCCGTATCGAAAAGCTGCTGGTTGTCGATGGCGAAGGCAAGCTGACCGGTCTTCTGACGCTGAAGGATACGGAACAGGCCGTTTTGAACCCAACCGCCTGCAAGGACCGTCTGGGTCGCCTGCGGGTCGCTGCGGCGACGTCGGTCGGGGATGCCGGGTTCGAACGGTCCGAACAATTGGTGGATTCGGGTGTCGACATCATCGTCGTCGATACGGCGCATGGTCATTCTCAGGGCGTGCTGGACGCTGTGAGGCGGGTCAAGACCCTGTCGAACGAGGTTCAGATCATTGCCGGGAACGTTGCAACCGGCGAGGCGACCAAGGCGCTGATCGATGCTGGAGCCGACGCGATCAAGGTGGGTATTGGCCCGGGGTCGATCTGTACCACACGGATGGTGGCAGGGGTTGGTGTTCCTCAGTTGACCGCGATCAGCGATTGTGCGGCAGCAGCGGGCGACGTTCCGGTCATCGCGGATGGTGGTATCAAGTTCTCGGGTGACTTTGCAAAGGCGATTGCCGCCGGGGCATCCTGTGCCATGGTCGGGTCGATGATTGCGGGCACCGACGAAAGCCCGGGCGAGGTGATCCTGTATCAGGGTCGTTCGTTCAAATCTTATCGCGGGATGGGCAGCCTGGGCGCAATGGCGCGCGGATCGGCCGACCGCTATTTCCAGAAAGATGCAGCCAATGACAAGCTGGTGCCCGAAGGCATCGAAGGTCAGGTGCCCTACAAAGGTTCGGCCAGTGCCGTGATCCACCAGTTGGTTGGCGGCTTGCGTGCGGCGATGGGGTATACCGGCTGCGCCACCATCGAAGAGATGCGCAAGAACTGCAATTTCGTGAAAATTACCGGCGCCGGTCTGAAGGAAAGCCACGTGCACGATGTTCAGATCACCCGCGAAAGCCCGAACTACCGGGTCATGTAAGCCATCCAGCAAGACACAAGGCACCCGCGAGCGGGTGCCTTTTTACCAATTGGATCGGCCAGCCGGGCCCATTTCCGCCGAGGTATTCCACCATGACACCCGCCGCCCGTGTTCAGGCCTCGATCGAAATTCTGGATGATATTCTGGCTGGCGCGCCGGTCGAAAAAGCACTCACCGGCTGGGCGCGGCGCAGTCGTTTCGCAGGGTCCAAGGATCGGGCGGCCATTCGCGATCACGTATTCGACGCGCTGCGACGCAAGCGCTCGTACGCTGCGTTGGGAGGGTCCGACACCGGGCGCGGTTTGATGATCGGTGCGACCCGTGCGTCAGGCGGTGATCTGGCCGAGTTGTTCACCGGCAACCGTCACGCTCCGATGCCGGTTCAGGAAACGGAAACGACGCGGGATTTCGCGTCCGAGGCCGAGAAATATGACGTTCCGGAGTGGCTGTGGCCTCGGTTCGTTGACTCTCTGAAGGACGCCTTGGTTCCTTGCGCGATGTCATTGCAGAACCGGGCGCCCGTTCATCTGCGGGTCAACTTAAGAAAGACCGATCTGGGCGGGGCCATCGACGCCTTGAAGTCCGAGGGTATTGTCGCCCATCCGGTTCAGGCATGCCAAACCGCCCTTGAAGTGACAGAGGGGGCCCGGCGCATTGCCCAAAGTCAGGCCTATGCCCGGGGCCTGGTCGAGCTTCAGGACGCTGCAAGCCAGGCGGTTGTGGCCGCGCTGGATCTGCGGCCGGGAATGCGCGTTCTGGATTATTGCGCGGGTGGTGGCGGCAAGGCGCTGGCACTTGCAGCGCACGAGGGCGTCGAAGTGTACGCACATGATGTGAATTCCGGCCGCATGAAAGATATTCCGACGCGGGCGGAACGAGCAGGCGCAAAGATAACCATCCTCAACTCCGATGACCTTTCAGGTGTTGATCCGTTTGATGTTGTTTTCGTTGATGCGCCGTGCTCTGGCAGCGGATCGTGGCGAAGGGCGCCAGCCGGGAAATGGGCCTTGACCGAGGATCGCTTGCGGGACCTCACCACCATTCAGGCCCGTATTTTATCCGACATTGCTCCTTTGGTGCATCCGGGCGGCCTGTTGGCTTACGCAACCTGTTCGGTTCTGAACGTTGAAAACGGCGCGATCATAGACGATTTTCTGGATCATTTTTCCCAGTGGCGGGAAACCTACCGGAAAACGTGGCACGTTACACACGAATCTGACGGGTTCTTTACGTCGCACTTGACGCGCTGAGCTTTTGGCAAATAACAACCTTGGGTAGATTGCCGCTTTCCAAACGCCGTTAAGCGGGAATTAACCAATTTTGGCCGTTATAGCCGATAACTTTGCGCCCGAGCCGTATATGTCTGACACAGCAGAATTTTTCAGCGACCCATCTCTTGCCCACACGCCCCCGGCATCTCGTCTTTGGTCGTTGGTGGCGGTGGCGTTGTTGATCGGCATTGCGCCCTTGGTCGGGTTGCTGCCACCGGATTGGACCACGGGCATGATGGTCGCGGGGATTTCGCTTTTGATTGTGGTATTGTGCGTCGTGATCAAAGGCCAGGTCGCCGCCAGACACGCGCAACAAACCACCGCCGTCATGGCCGCTTTTGCAGAACAGGAAGAGTCACCCTTCCTGATCGCAAATGCTTATGGCGACATTCTGGCGTCCAACGCATCAGCGCGGGAACAGTTCGGCGCGGCGAAAGGAGCCAGCCTTGAAAGCTGCCTCGGTTCGACGTTCTCGACCCCTCAGGTGATTTTGTTGAGGTTGCAATCTCAGGCCCGTTCCTTCGGTCGGGCCCGCGAAGACTGCGTGATCAGGGGAAACACAAACAGTGTCACCGTGTTTCAATTGGCTCCCGACATTTTTTGCTGGCGGTTTCAACAGTCAGAACAGGAAAGCTGGCAGTCTCTCAACCTGCCGGTTCTGACCATCGGATGCGTGGATGACGTGGTGTGCCCGAATCCGGCGGCGAAAAAGTTGCTTGGGCCGCATCCCGAACGGGTTCGCGACATCTTCGGTGATGTTGACCCCCAGGTCGGAGCCTCAAACATTATCAAGTCACAGGACGGAATGATTCCGGTGGCTGTGACGGAGCTTTCCCGATCCAGCAAGGAACGAAGCCTTGGGTTGGTGCCGCTCATTGAAACTCAGGCGCCCGGGGCCAGCACGTCTTTTGCAGATCTTCCGGTTCCGGTTCTCACCCTGTCTCCGGCGGGGGCCATTCTGAATGCCAACAGGTTGGCGAACAAGTTGCTGGGAAATGAAAACCTGGAAGGCACCAACATAGCCGACATCATGCGGGGTATGGGGCACCCCATTCTGGATTGGCTGGCGCGGACAGCCGCGCAAGAAGACGCGCAACGATCCGAGTTTCTTCAGTTGACCCGAAAAGACAAGGAGGTCTTCGTACAGGTCACGCTGAGCCGTGTCGTTGTCGATGGCAAGATCTGTCTTATCGCGGTCCTGAATGATGCGACCGAGTTGAAAACTCTGGAAGCTCAATTTGTCCAAGGGCAGAAAATGCAGGCTGTGGGTCAATTGGCCGGCGGGGTCGCGCATGATTTCAACAACCTGCTGACGGCCATTTCCGGGCACTGCGATCTGCTGTTGTTGCGCCACGATCAGAATGACCCGGACTACGGGGATCTGGTGCAGATCAATCAGAACGCCAACCGGGCCGCTGCGCTGGTCAGCCAGCTTCTGGCATTCTCGCGCAAACAGACTCTCAGGCCCGAAGTTCTGGATTTGCGTGACACGATCTCGGACCTCATTCACTTGCTGAACCGATTGGTGGGCGAGAAAGTTCTGCTGACCCTCAGCCATGATCCGGTATTAAAGCCGGTTCGGGCGGACAAACGGCAGTTGGAACAGGTGTTGATGAACTTGGTCGTCAACGCGCGCGATGCCATGCCGGACGGGGGCGAAATACGTATCGAGACCGAAGTGTTGAACCTGTCGCAACCGCTCAGCAGGGACAGGGCGACCGTCCAGCCAGGCGAATATGTTACGGTCAGGGTAATGGACAGCGGCGTGGGAATACCTGCCGACAAACTGCAAAAGGTCTTCGAGCCGTTCTATACGACAAAGCGTACGGGCGAGGGTACAGGGCTTGGGCTTTCAACGGCCTATGGCATCGTCAAGCAGACGGGCGGTTTCATCTTTGTCGACAGCACGGTGGGCCGAGGCACTGAATTCACCGTTTTTCTACCGGTTTGCGCCACAGTGGCAGAGGCGGAACAGCATTCTCCGGCGCAACCCGAATCCCAAAGTGCCCGGCAAGGAGAGGGCGTCGTGCTTTTGGTTGAAGACGAAGCGCCGGTCCGCGCCTTCGCAACCAGGGCTCTGCGGCTCAAGGGCTATACCGTGCTGGAGGCGGATTCGGCCGAGGAAGCACTGCGGCTTCTGGAGGATCCGTCTTTGAACGTCGACGTATTTGTGACGGATGTGGTCATGCCCGGCATGGATGGGCCGACCTGGGTGCGCAAAGCTCGGGAAACACGCCCGGAGGCCCGCGTGGTCTTCGTATCGGGTTATACGGAAGGTGCCTTTGGCGATTCAGAACCCGAGATCGCCAATTCGACCTTCCTGCCCAAGCCGTTTTCTCTCAACCAGTTGACCGAGGCGGTTTTCCAACAATTGAACTGAACATCCTACAATGCTGCATCGTGGAGCGCGAATTCCTCTGCGTGTCTTTTATGAAATTTCTGCCGTGTCTCGGGCGTCAGCGTCAGATCACCCGATGGTGATACATTCTCTTGCTGCAGGTCGATCTGCATGTTCAGTCGCGCTTGCAGGAAGTCGAGAATTTTGTCCTGGTTTTCGTATTTGAAGATATGAGTGGCACCGCGACCATTGCTGCGGGTACGGAAAAACTGGCTTTGGCTGCCAACATCGGCAAAATCCGGGCGCGGGTTTGTCATGTAGGCCTGCACAAACGTGTCGAAACTCATGTCTCGGGTCGAATGGACGTGACCGATCAGGTCGGCGCGGCTGCGAAATCGATACCAGCTGCCCAGCCAGTCAACGGGTTCGCGAACAACTGCCAGGATCTCCATCTCGGTATCGTACATCTTGCGAAAAATGTTCTGGAAAAACCGATCATACCTGCGCACCGGAGCATGTTTGAGCTCGGGCGGATGAGTGACGACGATATCAGCGCGATCCCGCAACGCTGTGTGATAAGCCGTGCTGCCGGTTTTCGGAACGGCAAGGAAGGCAAGGCGTTCCTCAAAGAAAACAAGCATTTAATTGCTCCAATTGTCACCCGGCTATGCGCGCAGATTGTCGTAAACGACTCCTTAATACAATTGAAGAAGAGTAAACCCTGTAAGTTTTTATTGAAATGTTCTCTTTTTGGTCCCATAAGGAACAAGAGGCGAACAAAGCAGCGATTGCCGCCCGATCAAGGGTGTGACAAAAGGGAAGGCGACAGGACAATGGCGGATCTTCTGACAATGAGCGACAAGAAAAACGCAGACAAGCAAAAGGCGCTCGACAGCGCGCTGGCCCAGATCGAACGGCAGTTCGGTAAGGGCTCCATCATGAAGCTGGGCGAAGGCGCCAAACAGGACATCGACGCAAGTTCGACAGGCTCGCTCGGGCTGGACATAGCGTTGGGAATTGGTGGTCTGCCGATGGGGCGGATCGTTGAGATTTACGGCCCCGAAAGCTCGGGGAAGACGACGCTGACGTTGCATTGCATTGCAGAACAGCAGAAACGCGGCGGCGTCTGCGCCTTTGTCGACGCCGAGCACGCGCTGGACCCGCAATATGCCCGAAAGCTGGGCGTTGATCTGGATGAGCTTCTGATCTCGCAGCCCGATACCGGAGAGCAGGCGCTTGAGATCACCGATACGCTGGTGCGTTCGGGCGCGGTCAACATGGTTGTGGTCGATTCGGTTGCGGCGCTTACGCCGAAATCCGAACTGGAAGGCGATATGGGTGACAGCAATGTTGGCGTTCAGGCCCGTCTGATGAGCCAGGCGATGCGGAAACTGACCGGCTCGATCAGCCGCTCGAACTGTATGGTGATCTTCATCAACCAGATCAGGATGAAAATCGGCGTGATGTTCGGCAGCCCCGAAACCACCACCGGCGGGAATGCTCTGAAATTCTACAGCTCGGTCCGTCTGGATATTCGCCGCATCGGCGCGATCAAGGACCGGGACGAAGTTGTCGGCAACCAGACGCGCGTCAAGGTCGTCAAGAACAAGGTTGCGCCGCCTTTCAAGCAGGTGGAATTCGACATCATGTACGGCGAGGGCATCAGCAAGATGGGCGAACTGCTGGATCTGGGTGTCAAAGCCGGTGTGGTCGAAAAGTCAGGGTCATGGTTCAGTTACGGCGACGAACGGATCGGGCAGGGGCGTGAGAACGCCAAACAGTATCTGCGCGACAACAGCCGCATTGCCTTTGAGATCGAAGACAAGATTCGGGCGGCTCACGGATTGGATTTCGACATGCCTCCGGGCGCAGCCGAAGATGATGACATCCTTGAAGCCTGACGGTCGCTGACGGGGGGCGTTACGTTTCCGGTCCGACGTGTTGTGTTGAAAACACCATGAACAAGGCGGTCCCCCGGGCCGCCTTGTTTCGTTCGGATACGCCTCTGCTGTGGACACTCGTTTGACAGGGGGATAAACCTGCGGGGACCAATTTTTTTGTGCGCCGAGAGAGCCCTATGCCAACCCTGAACGACATCCGATCGACCTTTCTGAACTACTTTGAAAAACAGGGGCATGAGGTCGTGGCGTCCAGCCCGCTGGTGCCGCGCAACGACCCGACGCTGATGTTCGTCAATTCGGGCATGGTGCAGTTCAAGAACCTGTTCACCGGCCTGGAAACACGTGACTACAAGCGCGCCACCACGGCGCAGAAATGTGTACGTGCCGGCGGCAAGCACAACGATCTCGACAATGTGGGTTACACCGCGCGCCACCATACATTCTTCGAGATGTTGGGGAACTTCTCGTTCGGTGATTACTTCAAACGCGAAGCGATCCCGTTCGCGTGGGAATTGATCACCAGGGAATTCGGGATCGACAAGAACCGCCTGCTGACAACGGTCTATCATACCGATGACGAGGCGTTTGAAATCTGGAAAAAGGTCGGTGTTCCCGAAGACCGGATCATCCGCATCGCCACCAGCGACAATTTCTGGCAGATGGGTCCGACCGGCCCCTGCGGCCCGTGTACCGAAATCTTTTATGATCATGGCGACCACATCTGGGGTGGTCCTCCGGGCTCTGCCGAAGAGGACGGCGATCGGTTCATTGAAATCTGGAACGTCGTCTTCATGCAAAACGAGCAGTTCGAAGACGGCTCGATGGTGGAACTCGACATGCAGTCGATCGATACGGGCATGGGGCTCGAGCGGATCGGCGCATTGTTGCAGGGCAGCCATGACAACTATGACACCGATCTGTTCAAGGCACTGATCGAGGCCTCGGCCGATGCGACTGGCGTGGATCCTTACGGGGATCAGAACGTACACCACCGTGTGATCGCGGACCACCTGCGTTCGACTTCGTTCCTGATTGCGGATGGCGTGATGCCCAGCAATGATGGCCGCGGTTATGTTCTGCGCCGCATCATGCGTCGTGCCATGCGTCATGCGCATCTGTTGGGTGCCAAGGATCCGGTCATGCACCGGCTTGTCCCGTCATTGGTACAACAGATGGGCGGTCACTATGCCGAGTTGACCCAGGCACAGCCATTGATCGAAGAGACCTTGTTGCTTGAAGAAACCCGCTTCAAGCAGACGCTGGACCGGGGGTTGAGGCTGCTGGACGATGAGGTGTCCGGCCTTTCCGAGGGTGCGCCTTTGTCCGGTGAAGCGGCTTTCAAACTGTATGACACTTACGGTTTCCCACTGGACCTGACGCAGGATGCGCTGCGTGAAAAAGGCCGGACAGTAGACACCGAAGGCTTTGAAACGGCGATGGCCGAACAAAAGGCCAAGGCGCGGGCTGCCTGGGCCGGGTCAGGTGAAGCCGCGGATCAGGCGGTTTGGTTCGATGTTCTGGACAGCGCCGGGGCGACCGACTTCCTTGGTTATGACACCGAGAAAGCCGAAGCTCAGGTTGCGGCACTGGTTGTCGACGGTGCCTTGGTTGACAAGATCGACGCGGGCAGCACCGGCTGGGTCGTGGTGAACCAGACGCCGTTCTACGGCGAAGCTGGTGGCCAGGTGGGCGATACTGGCGAGATGCGGCGCCTTGAAGATCGCGATCACCTCAGCCGGGTGGAGGACACCAGAAAATTCGCCGATGGGAAGGTCTATGCACATAAGGTGACGGTTGTCAGCGGTGCCGTGTCAAAAGGCGATGCTGTCGAGCTGGAAGTCGATCACGCACGCCGCACTGCAATCCGGGCCAACCACTCGGCCACGCACCTGCTGCATGAAGCGCTGCGGGAAACGCTGGGCGACCATGTGGCGCAGCGCGGTTCGCTGAATGCGGCGGATCGTCTGCGGTTCGACTTCAGCCATTCCAAAGCGCTGAGCCTGGAGGAAATCCAGAAGATCGAACGTGAGGTGAACGACTTCATCCGCCAGAACTCGGCCGTCGAGACACGGGTCATGACACCAGATGACGCGCGCAAACTGGGCGCGCAGGCACTGTTCGGCGAGAAATACGGTGACGAGGTGCGTGTTGTCTCGATGGGCAAGGCACCGACGGGCAAGGGCCATGATGGCGAAACCTGGTCGATCGAACTGTGCGGCGGTACTCATGTGCGTCAGACGGGTGACATCGGCACCTTTGTCATCCTGGGCGACAGCGCAAGCAGTGCCGGCGTGCGCCGCATCGAGGCACTGACCGGGGATGAAGCGTTCCGTTACCTTTCGGCACAGGATCACCGTCTTGCGCAGGTGGCGTCGGAACTGAAGGCGCAGCCGGATGATGTGGTGGCACGCGTGAAAAGCCTGCTGGAGGAACGCAAGTCATTGCAGAACGAAGTGGCTCAACTGCGTCGAGATCTGGCGATGGCCGGCGGGAGCGGGCAGGGCGGCGGTGCCGAAGCGCGTGATGTGAACGGCGTGAAGTTCATAGCGCAGGCCCTCAGCGGCGTGTCCGGCAAGGATCTTCCGGCATTGATCGACGAACACAAGGCGCGTCTTGGGTCGGGGGCGGTACTGCTCATCGCGGATACCGGAGGCAAGGCCGCGGTTGCGGCTGGCGTCACCGAAGACCTGACAGGAACCGTTTCGGCGGTCGACCTGGTCAAGGCCGCCGTGGTGGAATTGGGCGGCAAGGGCGGCGGCGGCCGCCCGGACATGGCCCAGGGCGGTGGTCGGGATGCGTCGAACGCGGATTCGGCGATCAAGGCCGCAGAACAGGTTTTGGGAGGATAAGATGGCTGCACTCTGGATTGCGCATGTGACGGTGACCGATGCCGAGGCGTATGGAAAATATGCGGAACTGGCCGGGCCAGCCATTGCCAAGCACGGGGGTACTTTCATCGCCCGTGCGGCGCGTTACGTTCAGTTGGAAGGCAAGGAACGGCCACGCAACGTGGTTGCCCGTTTCCCGTCGCTCGAAGCAGCCGTCGAATGCTACAACTCGGATGATTATCAGCAAGCATTGAGTCATGCGCGCGACGCCAGTGAACGTGAGTTGGTCGTGGTTGAAATCACGGAGTGAACGTCAGGTTTCACGGCTTGTAGCGCGGTTTACCCGGTAAACGGGCAGCGAATAGGCAATCATTGGCTTATGCCACGATCGGTCAGGGAAACTCAGCCCGCAAATATGGGCTGAGTTTATTATTTTATAATTTCAATTGCTTATCAGGCCGCGCTGTTGCGGATATGCGCGGTTTGCGCCTGAATTGTGGCTGCGCCACCCAAATTCTTGCGCAAAAAGGTCAGATTGACGGACGAATTTCCGCCCTTTTTCCCCTTCATCTTTTTAGGTGATTGCCTAGGTGGGTTTGTTCGCGGATAGTTTCACGAATCGGAATGCGACCCTGTTTGACGTGCAATCGTGCGAAAAACATCGGATTGGGGTACAGGCATGAAGCACTTTATAATTCTGGCCAGGCAGCTTGGCGCCAAACTTCTGCCAGTTTCAGCGCGGGTCGCTGGCATCAGTGTTTTGAGCATCTGTGCCATTACCATGACCCCTGCTGCGCATGCGTCTGGGAACGGGTTTATCCCAAGTGTTGCGTCTTCACCGCCTCCGTCCGGAGCCGCCAACTTGTGCGCTCAATACAATTGGGCCTGTGCAGGAAAGCGATCCGTGTCCATGTCCAGCCAGCAAGAACTGAAGGTTGTCGAACAGATAAACCGGCGTGTGAACAGATCGACGCGTGAAGTCACCGATCAATCTCAGTATAAAACGACCGAGCGTTGGGCGCTTCCGACGGCCAGGGGCGGCGATTGCGAAGACTTCGTGCTGTTGAAGAAAAGGGATTTGATCCATGCCGGCGTCGATCCAAGCAAACTCTTGATCGCTACTGTTCTGGACACGCGCCGAGTGCCTCATGCGGTGCTGGTGTACCGCTCTTCAAACGGTGATTTGGTTTTGGACAACCTCACAAACCGTATCAAACCCTGGACAGCGACGCGGTACCTGTTTCTTCGCATGCAAGACCCGAACCGGCCCGGACGTTGGGTGGGTGTTTACGGGCATAGCTGAGGAAAACTGAAAACTTTTTTGAGAAAGTGAAAACCGGTGCAATCGAATCTTGCACCGGTATTTTTGCTTCCAAATCAGAAGGTTTCGCCTTCACCTTCACCTTCACCTTCACCTTCACCTTCACCTTCACCTTCACCTTCGCCGCCGCCTTCACCTTCGCCGCCGCCTTCACCTTCGCCGCCGCCTTCACCTTCGCCGCCGCCTTCACCTTCGCCGCCGCCTTCGCCTTCGCCGCCGCCTTCGCCTTCGCCGCCGCCTTCACCTTCTCCGCCGCCTTCGCCTTCGCCGCCGCCTTCGCCTTCGCCGCCACCTTCGCCTTCGCCGCCAGTGCCGCCACCTTCACCGCCAGTGCCACCGCCTCCAGCGCCTGTGGTGCCAGTTCCACCACCTGAACCACCGCCGCCACCGAAAGCCGGGCTGCTGTCGACAGTCTCATCAGACGGACCATCTCCGGACCGTTGATCACTTGCGCCGATCGATGCCGTGGGAAAATCAGAAAGCAAATCTGCAAGTGGTGTGCATTCAGCTCCGACTCGCGCCAGAATTTGATCGAAATCGTGCCGGCGTTGAATGTACCGGATCATACCCGATGTCACCGCGTCGCACTCACATAACACCTGTGCGGAAGCTGCGGATTGTCTGGCTGTTTGAACGGTACATGTCCCGGCTGCGAAAGCTTCGCCCGCAGGCGAAAACAAAAACGTCGTAGCAACAAAAAACAGCGGGATATTGCGGGACCGGATACCCATTTGGAACTCCTCGAAACTCGATACTTTACTACGTGTTCATATGAACCACCGAAGCGAGGGTGTTTATGAACGACGTCACACAACTGGCATATTTTCACCTTAAACGGGTCTCAATCACAATATGTGGGCCGGGGGAGTGGTGAAGAATTAATGCAACCGGAAGCAGAAAGCCGCCTGTTATCAAAAGAAAACCGGGCGCAGTGCCCGGTTGTCCATTTTTCATCTTTTGTCCGTTTGGACGCAAAATTGCCACACTTGGGCAATTGTTTCTGATCGCGACGGTGGTCTGCCCGGAAAATCAGGCCGACTTGGCCATCCGCTTGCGCTCGTGCGGATCAAGATAACGCTTGCGCAAGCGCACCGCATTCGGTGTGACTTCGACCAGTTCATCGTCGTCAATATAGGCAATTGCCTCTTCCAGCGAGAATTGAACATGCGGTGTCAGGCGAACCGCATCGTCCGAGCCACTGGCGCGTACGTTTGTCAGTTTCTTGCCCTTCAGCGGGTTCACTTCCAGATCATTGTCACGAGAATGCTCGCCAATCACCATGCCTTGATAGACATCCGTTTGAGGGCCGACAAACATCCGGCCCCGCTCCTCCAGGTTCCACAGGGCGTAAGCGACGGCCTGACCGTTCTCCATCGAGATCAGAACGCCGGCCCGGCGGCCCGGGATCGGGCCTTTGTGCGGCGCCCAGCCATGGAACACGCGGTTCAGAACGCCTGTGCCGCGGGTGTCAGTCAGGAATTCGCCGTGATAGCCGATCAGACCACGGGACGGTACATGCGCGATGATGCGGGTCTTGCCGGCCCCAGCGGGGCGCATCTCGACCAACTCACCTTTGCGCGCCCCTGTGATCTTTTCGATCACCGAGCCCGAGTATTCATCATCCACGTCGATGGTGACTTCTTCGATGGGTTCCAGACGCTGTCCGTTTTCTTCGCGGAACAGAACCTGGGGGCGCGAAATGCTGAGCTCGAACCCTTCGCGACGCATGTTCTCGATCAGAACACCCATCTGCAATTCGCCGCGGCCGGCGACCTCGAAAGCCTCGCCGCCGGGTGTGTCGGTGACGCGGATCGCGACATTTGATTCGGCTTCTTTCATCAGGCGATCACGGATGACGCGCGACTGAACCTTCTTGCCGTCACGACCGGCCAGCGGAGAATCATTGATGCCAAAAGTTACGGTGATCGTCGGCGGGTCGATGGGCTGTGCAGGCAGGGCTTCTTCGACCTGCGGAGCAACCAGAGAATCCGCCACGGTGGCTTTGCTCATGCCGGCGATGGTGACGATGTCACCGGCTTCGGCCACATCGATAGGTTGCTGTGCCAGCCCACGGAATGCCAATATTTTTGAGGCGCGAAAGTTTTCGATCAACGATCCATCGCGGCTCAGGGCTTTCAGGCTGTCGCCAGCCTTCAATGTGCCGCTTTCCACACGACCGGTCAGAATGCGGCCGATGAAAGGATCGCTGCCCAAAGTGGTGGCCAGCATCCGGAACGGCTCACCCTTATGCGCGATCTGTTTCGGGGCAGGAACGTGATCGACGATCAGATCAAACAGGGCGCTCAGGTCCTTGCGGGGGCCGTCCAGCTCCATATCCGCCCAGCCGGAGCGGCCCGAGGCATACATGGCCGGGAAATCCAATTGATCATCATCGGCACCGAGGTTGGCAAACAGATCAAAGCATTCATCCAGTGCGCGGTCAGGTTCCGCGTCCGGTTTGTCGACCTTGTTCAGAACCACGATCGGGCGCAGGCCCAGCGCCAGGGCTTTCGACGTCACGAATTTGGTCTGCGGCATCGGGCCTTCGGCGGCGTCAACCAGCAGGACAACGCCATCGACCATGCTGAGGATACGCTCGACCTCACCACCGAAATCGGCGTGGCCCGGCGTGTCGACGATGTTGATGCGCGTGTCTTTCCATTCGACCGAAGTTGCCTTGGCCAGAATGGTGATACCACGTTCGCGTTCCAGGTCGTTGCTGTCCATGGCGCGTTCCGCCACGGCCTGGTTTTCCCGGAACGCGCCGGATTGTTTGAGCAGCTCATCCACCAGGGTCGTCTTGCCGTGGTCCACGTGAGCGATGATTGCGATATTGCGCAGGTCCATGAGAGGTCAGCCTTTGAACGGGAAGTTGCCGCGCGCATAGCGCGGCGCGACAAAATATACCAGCCCTAACCGTGGATCAGTGGCCGGCAGTCTTGGAAAAGAGGTGAATGATCAGGATTCCGGACAAGATCAACGTCAACCCCAGGATCGCAGGCCAATCCAGCTTTTGGCCGAACACGATGAATCCGATCACGGCGATCAGAAAGATGCCCAGACCTGACCAGATTGCATAGACAATGCCGACAGGCATGTATTTCAGCGTCAGCGCCATGAGGTAAAATGCGACTCCGTACCCCATGACCACAAGGACGGACGGCCAGAACCGCGTGAATTGTTGACTGGCCTGCAAGGCCGTGGTGCCAATGGTTTCCGCAACAACAGCCAGCATCAGATACAGATAGGCTTGGGGCATTTTGATCCTCGAAACAGGAAAGATACCCCGCGTTGAGCATGAAACCGAAGGAGTGGACAAGGCAATTTTGGGTCTGAAGATGGAAGAAAACCACCTGAGGTCAGGTATACCTGACTATTCAGAGAATCGAATTAGTGTAATGTTCTCAGCGTATTTTAGGATTTGTTATTGAGTATTGAGTTATGACGACATTTTCGAAATCCGTGATATTTGCTGCGGGTCTGATAGTGGCGATTGGGTGGCTTGCTGACGGGGGGTCCGTCGAAGTTGAAGCAGCCAACATGGTTGAACAGTTTGATGGTAGTAGTGTTTTTTAAGCGCCACGTAGAGCTTAGCAGGGAAAAAGGAGCCGTCGGGCTCCTTTTTTCTTTTCCGTCTAGTGATGTACAGCCTCGACGCTTTGGAAATGTGCTGCCAGTTGCGGCTGCAGCCAATCCCACAGCCGAGGAGAACCTGCTGCAATCGCAGGCTGAACGCGTGCCTCAAGCTGGGCATATGTAACCTTGTAATCGACCCACGACCCGCCACCGGTTTCCAGATTGGCGACAGGTGTCTGAAAACGATCAACGGCTTTGGCGAACCTGGCGTCCGGGCTGTCTGCCGCTTCAAACTCGTGCCACAGTGTCGTGAAGGTGCTGCATTGCGTGTCGGGCAGCAGCCCGAACAAACGCTTGGCCGCCGCTTGTTCCTTGGCTGCTTGCGCTGCGTGGTCGACCTGCCCGTGGATCGGATTGTCGCCCGCGTCGATTTCGACGATATCGTGCAGCAGCAGCATTTGAAGGACCCGATCAACACTGATCTCTGGGGGCGCATTTTCAGCCAGAACCCAGGCGTAGAGCATGATGTGCCACGAGTGTTCTGCCGAGTTTTCGAAACGATCTCCCGCCATCAACCGCGAGGCGCGGAGAACGGATTTCAACTGATCGGCTTCGGTCAGAAACGCCAGCCGTGTCGTAAACGCGTTGGCCTTCGTATCTGCACCAGCCAGCAGGTTTGCGGCGTGCTCGTAGGCCAGTGGAAAAACCTCTGCCAGATAGGCGGCGCGACCGCCTTCGAGATTTGAGCGCGCTATGTCCACGTGGTCCGGATCGGGGTTCGGGGCACACAGAACCTGAAACAGCGGCTGACACCGATCCAGAACTTTTGCAAACCGGGCGTCGGCGGTCTGATCCTCCTCGAATTCACGCCACAAAGCGTGGAGGGCATCAGCCTGATCCCCTGGCAACAGCCCAAACAGATCTTTGGCTGCGGCTTGCTCAGCCTCGGCAACCGAGTTCCAATCGGTTTCAAGATGAATGGGGTGGTCGCCGACGATGATCTCAACCAGGTCATGCAGCAACAGCATGCGGATGACCCGATCAATCGAGACATCCGACCCTGCCAACGGGGCCATGACCAGGGCCCACAAGGCCAGATGCCAGCTGTGCTCCGCGGAATTCTCGGGTCTGGACTGGTCAAGCAGAACATTTGCCCGCTCGACCATTTTCAGTTCGTCGGCCCGTTTCAGAAATGCGATTTGCGCCGACAAACGGTCGGTCATTGTTTTTCGATCGCTTTCTGCTTCGCACGATGCGCAGACAAGCGTTTGATCACGAACTGCCTGGCTTTCCGCTCCGCCAGCCGAACACGAATTTCCGTCAGAAACGCCTCTTCCAGAGACTGAGACGCAGCCCCGAGCACTTCTCCAACTTCGACGAAGAACCTGTCTTCGCCTGTCTCATCCATAACCTTCATCGTATCTTCGGCCAGTTTGGCGGCAAGAGATGTGATGGTGTCGGACATCAGCGGGTGTTCTCGGTCAGGCGGCGTTTCACATAGTCGCTGACATTGGTGATCAGCGTGTCCATGTGACGATCCTGAAAGAAGTGGTCCGCACCTTCCACTTCGGTGTGCGTGATGGTGATTCCCTTTTGCTCGTGCAGCTTGTTCACCAGCGAGGTCGTGTCAGCCGGAGGCGCCACCCTGTCAGCCGTGCCGTTGATGATCAGGCCGGAAGACGGGCAGGGGGCAAGGAACGAAAAGTCGTACATGTTTGCAGGGGGCGATACACTGATGAATCCCGTGATTTCAGGGCGGCGCATCAGCAGTTGCATACCGATCCACGCACCGAACGAGAAACCTGCGACCCAGCAGTGTTTCGAATTGTTGTTCATCGATTGCAGGTAGTCCAGCGCCGACGCCGCATCGCTCAGCTCGCCCACGCCCTGATCGTATTCGCCCTGGCTGCGACCGACGCCGCGAAAATTGAAGCGCAACACGGTGAAGCCCATGTTGTAGAAGGCATAGTGCAGGTTGTAGACCACCTTGTTGTTCATGGTCCCGCCGAACTGAGGGTGCGGGTGAAGCACGATGGCGATCGGTGCGTCTTTTTCCTTTTGCGGGTGGTAGCGGCCTTCCAGGCGGCCTTCGGGTCCGGGAAAAATCACCTCGGGCATGTGTGCTTTGGTCCTGTCTTTTTCGTACAGATGCCCGGATATACTTGACGATAATCGTCGGGCACCTTAGAACGGTTCTAATTGCATTGCATGGCGCTTTTCTGCGCTGTCAGTCGGAGATACGCACTGGCAACGTCGGCGTCAATGATTTCGCGCAAATCCTGCTGAAAGGGGACATGGAATGAAGCTGTCGACCAAAGGGCGTTACGCAATGGTCGCTCTGGCGGATATTGCGCTTCAGCCGACGGAACGACTGGTAACGCTCGGGGAAATCTCCGAGCGGCAGGACATCTCATTGCCATATCTCGAGCAGCTCTTCGTCAAACTGCGCCGGGCGAACTTGGTGTCCTCCGTGCGTGGGCCCGGCGGCGGGTATCGACTGGCGCGCCCGGCATCCGAAATTCGCGTTGTCGAGATTCTGGCGGCCGTGGACGAAACCGTTGATGCGCTGCAAAAAGGGGCAGGTGCGTCCGGGGCTTCGTCCGGCAGCCGCGCACAATCGTTGACCAATCGGCTTTGGGAAAGTCTCAGCGCGCATGTCTATGTGTTCCTGCATCAAACCCGGTTGTCGGATGTGATCAAGAACGACCTCGCCCCATGCCCGGCCGTGCCGAGCCTGTTCTCTGTCGTAGATGAATGATCTGAGCGGGCGAGGTAAGGAATGAAGTCTGTCGGCAAAAAGATGTATCCATGAAACGTTTTTATCTGGATCACAATGCAACAACGCCGCTGCGCCCCGAAGCAAGGGACGCGATGATTGCGGCGATGGATGTCTGCGGCAACCCCTCGTCGGTTCATGCGGAAGGTCGGGCCGCCAAAGCTCTGATCGAGCGTGCTCGGGCTCAGGTTGCATCGGCCTTTGGGGCGGATGGAGCGGATATCGTCTTTACCTCTGGTTCAACCGAAGGCGCGGCGCTGGCATTGTCGGGGCGCAAATTGCACGGCGCGGCGATTGAGCATGACGCGGTAAGAGCCTGGATCAAAGAGGATCTTTCGGTTTCCGAGGCCGGAGACGTGCAGGTGACCGCACCTGAAACGTCGACGTTGCAACTGGCAAACTCTGAGACGGGGATTGTTCAAACATTGCCGCCCGGTCTGGCCGTGACAGACGCCACACAGGCTTTTGGCAAGTTGCCTGTCGCGTTCAACTGGATGAATGCGCAGATGGCCTTGATTTCCGCCCATAAACTGGGCGGCCCAAAGGGTGTCGGTGCCGTTGTGATGCATCGCGGAACCGATCTGGCGGCGCAGATCAAAGGGGGCGGTCAGGAAATGGGCCGCAGGTCAGGAACCGAAAATGTCATTGGTATCGCGGGGTTCGGCGCCGCAGCTGAAGCTGCTGCACGGGATCTGGCCAATGGCGTTTGGGAGCAGATCGAAGAATTTAGAAATATTCTAGAAAACGCTCTTGAGGCTGCTGTAAAATCACCTATTTTTGTCGGGAAAGGGCGGCAACGCCTGCCAAACACCCTGTGTTTTGCTGTGCCCGGTTGGAAGGGGGAAACCCAGGTCATGCAGATGGACCTGTCGGGTTTTGCCGTCAGTGCGGGCTCTGCCTGTTCCAGCGGCAAGGTTCGTGCCAGCGCGGTGCTTACCGCAATGGGATTTGACGAGGAAACTGCCAGCAGCGCAATCCGCGTGTCGCTGGGACCTCGGACAACGGAAGAAGATGTGCTGCGTTTCGCCGAGACGTGGCTTGAGAAAGAGAAAAAGCATCGCGCGCGGGCCGCGTGATCTGACGGAGGGCAAGTCATGGCCGCTTTGGACCAGACCCAGGTTAAAGAAGGTGTCGATCAGGAAACCGTGGATGCGGTGCGCGAGGCCGGAACCTACAAATACGGCTGGGAAACTGACATTGAGATGGAGTACGCGCCGAAAGGTGTGAACCCTGACATCGTCCGACTGATCTCGGAAAAGAATGAAGAACCGGAATGGATGACCGAGTGGCGTCTGGCCGCGTTTGAGCGCTGGACCAAGATGGAAGAACCGAAATGGGCCATGGTCACCTATCCCGAGATCGATTTTCAGAACCAGTATTACTATGCCCGTCCGAAATCGATGGAAGAAAAGCCAAAGTCCTTGGATGAGGTCGATCCCAAGCTGTTGGCCACATACGAAAAGCTGGGTATCCCACTGAAAGAACAGATGATTTTGGCTGGCGTCGAAGGTGCTGAAGACGCACCGGCCGAGGGCCGCAAGGTTGCTGTCGACGCGGTTTTTGACTCGGTTTCGGTTGGCACGACTTTTCAGGCCGAACTGAAGAAAGCCGGCGTGATCTTCTGTTCGATTTCAGAAGCGATCAAGGAACATCCTGAACTGGTCAAAAAGTACCTGGGCACTGTGGTTCCGGTGTCGGACAACTTTTATGCGACACTGAATTCGGCCGTGTTTTCGGATGGGTCATTCGTCTACATTC
The DNA here is from genome assembly GCF_024628725.1 of Ruegeria sp. YS9. NCBI lineage: Bacteria > Pseudomonadati > Pseudomonadota > Alphaproteobacteria > Rhodobacterales > Roseobacteraceae > Ruegeria > Ruegeria sp. YS9. The sequence continues at coordinate 1,516,734 of NZ_CP102409.1, read as the reverse complement.
CGCCCGGTGTCCGCTGCCCGATGGAGCTGAGCACCTATTTTCGCATCAACGCCGAAAACACCGGCCAGTTCGAACGAACATTGATCATCGCGGACAAAGGCTCGTACGTGTCCTATCTGGAAGGCTGCACCGCGCCCCAGCGCGACACCGCGCAGTTGCACGCAGCCGTGGTCGAGATCATCGTCGAGGAAGACGCCGAGGTGAAATACTCGACCGTCCAGAACTGGTTCCCCGGGGATGAGAACGGCAAGGGCGGCATCTACAACTTCGTGACCAAACGTGCCGACTGCCGGGGCGACAGGTCCAAGGTGATGTGGACGCAGGTCGAAACCGGCTCGGCCGTGACGTGGAAATACCCGTCCTGCATTCTGCGCGGCAACGAAAGCCAGGGTGAGTTCTATTCGATCGCGATTGCCAACAACTATCAGCAGGCCGATACCGGCACCAAGATGGTCCATCTGGGCAAGAACACCAAGTCGCGCATCGTGTCCAAGGGCATCAGCGCAGGCAAAGCACAGAACACCTATCGCGGTCTGGTTTCGATGCATCCGAAGGCCAAGGACAGCCGCAACTATACCCAATGCGACAGTTTGCTGATCGGCGACAAATGCGGGGCACATACGGTTCCGTATATCGAGGTCAAGAACAACTCGTCCCGGGTTGAGCATGAGGCGACGACATCCAAGGTGGATGACGATCAGCTGTTCTACTGCCGTCAGCGCGGCATGGACGAAGAAGAGGCCGTGGCCTTGGTGGTCAACGGGTTCTGCAAGGACGTTCTGCAAGCACTGCCGATGGAGTTCGCCATGGAAGCGCAGCAATTGGTGGCAATCTCGCTGGAAGGGTCGGTTGGCTGATGACGCGGGCGTCACGAAACGGCATCCGGAAAGAGGACGTGCTGACCTGGCTGGGGTACGCGTTGCCGGTTCTGGGCGGTCTGCTGGGTATGGCTTACGTCAACATCAACCACATGGAATTCATCAACCCGGTTTGGGCGGTTGGCGGAGGGGCGATCCTGGGTTGGATCGTCGCGCGGCTGATCCGCAAGTTTCTGGGATAGGAAGGTTTCGGGGCCACGGTGCCCCTTGCGATACGCAAAAGGATAAAAAATGCTGGAAATCAAGAATCTGCACGTGAAGCTTGAAGAAGAAGACAAGCAGATCCTCAAGGGTGTGGACCTGACGGTTGAGGCCGGCAAGGTACACGCGATCATGGGGCCGAACGGGTCAGGCAAGTCAACACTCAGCTATGTGCTGTCGGGCCGCGACGGGTACGAAGTGACCGAGGGTTCTGCCACGCTGGATGGCGAGGACCTGCTGGAGATGGAACCGGAAGAGCGCGCCGCTGCTGGCGTATTTCTGGCGTTCCAGTACCCCGTGGAAATTCCGGGCGTGGGCAACATGACTTTCCTGCGCACCGCCGTAAATGCTCAGCGCAAGGCGCGTGGTGAGGACGAGTTGTCCGCGGCGGATTTCCTCAAGGAAGTGCGTGCCAAAGCCAAGACGTTGAAGATCGACGCGGATATGCTCAAGCGTCCGGTCAATGTGGGCTTCTCGGGTGGCGAGAAAAAGCGCAATGAAATCCTGCAAATGGCTATGCTGGAACCCAAGATGTGCATCATGGACGAAACCGACTCGGGTCTGGATGTGGACGCGATGAAGCTGGTCGCCGAAGGTGTGAATGCCCTGCGCGATGAAGATCGTGGGTTCCTGGTCATCACCCATTACCAGCGCCTGCTGGATCACATCAAACCCGACGTCGTGCACATCATGGCTGATGGCCGTATTGTCAAGACCGGTGGCCCCGAACTGGCGCTTGAGGTTGAAAACAACGGTTATGCCGATATTCTTGCCGAGGTGAACTGATGGCCTTGCCCGAAGTCAAACAATCCGCAACCGAGGCCCGGCTGTCTGCCTTGATCATGCCCGATGCGGGCTGCACCCGCGCCGCGCGCGAAGACGCGCTGGCGCGTGTTCTGGAAACCGGTCTGCCCGGACGGCGTGACGAATATTGGAAATACACTCAACCGGATACGCTTGTCTCGCCAGACGCGCCTCCGGCGGCGGTGTTTGCCGATGATGAGCCGTTGATGTTCAGCGAGCTCGACCGGCTGAACATCGTCTTCGTGGACGGTGAATTCAGTGCCGAAGAGTCGGACGACCTGTCGCTGGAAGGCGTGACCATCGACCGGCTCGAGGATATCTGCTGCAAGGACATTCATTGGGCGAAAGACCTGTATGGCGTACTTGAAGCGCGCGGTCAGTCCCCGGTCCAGCGCCCGTTGGCGGCGTTGAACACGGCCTTTGCGTCGGATGGTGTGGCGATTCACGTTACTGGCAAACCGTCCAAACCGATCAACCTGATCTATCGTCATGCGTCGCCGGTCTCGGATGCGATCCTGCATCATGTCGTTCGTGTGGAAAGCGGGGCCGAGGCCACCATTCTGGAAACCGGCCCGGCTGCGTCACGCTTCAACAAATGCATGGAGATCGACATTGCCGACAAGGGCACGCTGCACCATGTGCGCGCGCAGGGCAGGGACCATGAACGCCGGGCCGCGACGCATATGTTCACCCGTCTGGGCACGGAATCGGTCTACAAGTCCTTCACTTTGACCGTGAACGGCGTGCTGACCCGCAATGAGCAGGTCGTCGAGCTGACCGGCGATGACGCGGTCGCCCATGTGGCCGGGGCCTGTGTTGGCGATGGCGACTTCCATCATGACGACACGGTCTTCATCACCCATGACGCGGTAAACTGCGAAAGCCGGCAGGTGTTCAAGAAAGTGCTGCGCAACGGGGCGACCGGCGTGTTCCAGGGCAAGATCCTGGTCAAGGAAGGCGCCCAGAAGACAGACGGTTACCAGATCAGCCAATCGCTGCTTCTGGACGGTGACAGCCAGTTCCTCGCCAAGCCCGAGCTTGAGATCTATGCCGATGACGTGGCGTGTTCGCATGGTTCGACCTCGGGTGCGATCGACGAAACCGCGCTGTTCTATCTGCGGTCCCGTGGCGTGCCGGTCAAGGATGCGACCAACATGCTGACTTTGGCCTTTCTTGCCGAAGCAGTGGATGAGATCGAAGACAGCGCCTTGACGGACGAGATCGTAAGCCGTCTGGAAGGGTGGCTGGCGCGTCGTGGCTGATGGCTGTCTCGTCTGACATACTGGCCACATACCGGGGGCCGGGGCGCGTGGTGCACCGGCTTCTAGAAATGGGTCAGCGGGAAGACAGGGCGCTGGTGTTTGTCATGGCCTTTTGCGTGGTGGCCTTTGTTGCGCAAATGCCCAGCCTTGCCCGCAAAGCGCATATTGAAGGTGTCGAGCTGAACATGCTTCTGGGCGGTGCCTTGCTGGGGTCGGTGTTCATATTGCCGTTGTTTTTCTATACGCTGGCGCTGGTTTCCTATTGGGCGGCGCGGATGGCGGGCGGGCAGGGCACAGCCTATGGCGCACGACTGGCCCTGTTCTGGGCGTTGTTGGCATCCGCCCCCCTGGTCTTGTTGAATGGTCTGGTTGCCGGGTTCATCGGGCCCGGGCCCGCTTTGACAATTGTGGGTGTCGCCTGGGTTGCTGTTTTTGTCTGGTTCTGGTTATCCGGTCTGAGACAAGTACAAAGGTCCGCTGCATGACGATCAATTCCCTTGGCGCTCTGGCGGTTCTGACGATCAGAAGCCCCGACCAAGCCGCCCGCCAGCTGTTGTCCCTGAAGCCGGGGCGGGAAGGTTTGTGGTTGGCCTTTGCGCTGGCAGTGGTTCTGAACTGTCTCGTGCAGTTGGGCATCGATTTGTCGGTCCCCGTGCCGCAGGGTCAAATCGCACCGCCACCCGAAAGTATCCCCGTTGTTTTGCTGCGGTCCGCCGGAGCAATGCTGCTGAGCATCCTCGCGTTCTTCGTCGTCGGAAAAGCGATAGGCGGCAAAGCAAGCTTTGACGATCTGATGGTCCTGACAGTGTGGTTGCAGTTCCTGCAAATCGTTGCCCTGGTCATGACCCTTGTTCTAAGCCTGACGATGCCGTTTCTGATGATGATGATGCTGTTCGCGACGGCGATCCTGAGCCTTTACATCACGCTTCATTTCCTGAACGAAGCGCATCAATTCGGATCCCTTTGGAAATCCTTCGCCGTAATTCTGTTGTCAGCCCTGATTGCGGTTCCCTTCGTCCTGTATTTAACACCGGCCGCGCCTGTCTAGGAAAACCGTATCATGTATGATGTGCAGAAAATTCGCTCTGACTTTCCGATCCTGTCACGTCAGGTGAATGGCAAGCCGCTGACCTATCTGGACAACGGTGCGTCGGCTCAGAAGCCTCAGGTCGTCATCGATGCGGTGACCCGTGCCTATTCCGAAGAGTATTCGAATGTTCACCGTGGATTGCACTATCTGTCCAATCTGTCGACCGAGAAATACGAAGCCGTTCGCGGCATCATCGCCCGTTTCCTGGGGGCATCGAACGAGGATGAGATCGTTCTGAATTCCGGAACGACCGAAGGAATAAATCTTGTTGCCTATGGCTGGGCCATGCCGCGCCTCGAAGCCGGGGATGAGATCGTCCTGAGCGTCATGGAGCATCACGCCAACATCGTGCCCTGGCATTTCCTGCGGGAACGGCAGGGCGTCGTTCTGAAGTGGGTGGATGTGGACGCTGACGGAGGGCTGGATCCCCAGGCGGTGATCGATGCGATCGGCCCAAAAACCAAACTTGTGGCCGTGACGCAATGTTCCAATGTTCTGGGTACTGTCGTGGATGTCAAAGCCATCACCGAAGGTGCACATGCCAGGGGCGTTCCGGTGCTGGTTGATGGCAGTCAGGGCGCGGTGCATATGCCGGTGAACGTTCAAGACATCGGTTGCGACTTTTACGCCATCACCGGCCACAAGCTGTATGGCCCGTCGGGGTCGGGTGCGATCTACATCAAGTCCGAACGCATGGCCGAGATGCGCCCCTTTATCGGTGGCGGTGACATGATCAAAGAGGTCAGCAAGGATCAGGTGATCTACAACGATCCGCCTATGAAGTTCGAGGCCGGAACACCCGGCATTGTCCAAACCATCGGCCTGGGCGTTGCGCTGGAATACATGATGGATTTGGGAATGGAAAACATTGCCGCCCATGAATCCGGCTTGCGGGACTATGCGATGCAGCGCCTGAACGGTCTCAACTGGCTTCAGGTTCAGGGCACGCGGCCAGACAAGGCAGCCATCTTCAGCTTTACGCTGGACGGGGCCGGCCATGCGCATGATGTATCCACCATTCTGGACAAAAAAGGCGTTGCCGTCCGCGCCGGGCATCACTGCGCAGGCCCGCTTATGGATCATCTGGGTGTCACGGCGACCTGTCGTGCCAGCTTCGGTCTGTATAACACGACGGATGAGGTCGACACGCTGATCGAAGCGCTTGAATTGGCGCATGATCTTTTCGCCTGATTTTGGTTTCAAAGAGGGTGCAACAATCACGATTTTCAGTTGCACCCGGATTGGAACAAGGTTAGCTAACGGCCAAGGCACCTGTAGCTCAGCTGGATAGAGCGCTGCCCTCCGAAGGCAGAGGCCAGAGGTTCGAATCCTCTCAGGTGCGCCACCATCGCCATATTTCTAAGGTTTGTTGGGAAAAACAGCCGCTTCTGTACCACATTTGCAGGAGTTTAAGTGCCACATGGCTATCGTGATGAAGATCAAATATCTCGACAAACTCAAGGAAGGCTTCAGGTTCAAACGAAGGTTCCCTAAGGACGTTGCTCAGATCACCGGACAGGAATTCTTTCAGGCTCGTTTCGCTGTGAAGGAAGACGGGCCTGCTCTGCTCCGAGAACATGCCGCCTTGCCGAGTATGAAAAACGCGATCAGCAGCGCCTTGCGCTTTGGAAGAACAGAATCTCGGGTCAATAAAGCATCCTTTTTGATTCAGGCAGCACCCTTGAGGCCCTAGGTCAGTGTTTGGAGGATCGTGTTCAGGGGTGCGTGTGGTGTTCCGGGCTGCAATCCTTTTCGAAAGCCCCGAACAAGATCGAGACAGGGTTGCCGCGATTGTTCCATGAATTTGCGTCTGGGAGATGTCAGATTGATTGAGTTCGGCGACTGCATCTCGAGACACGACCTCTCGCATTGATCATGTCAGCGCCTTTCAGGCTTATCGCTGCGCAGGCGGCCTTTTCAAAATTGCCAGCGCCGCCATGCTGATCGCAGTTGACGATCGCTTTCGAGGCTTGACCTCTCTGTCAGTGGTTTCTTGATGTACACTTTCCGAACAAGGCTGGCTTGCGTCAGCTTTAACGGAGGAAAGAACGTGAAAGTCATCTCTTCAAAAAAAATGTTGATAGCCGTCGTGATTGTGGCCCTGTTGGTGTTGGGCGGCACAATTATGGGCCTTTCACTCTTAAACCTTTTGGGTTGGAGCGTGGTCGCCGTAATTCTGGCGTTCATCCTTGGCAAGCTGACCGACAACGAAGAACCCGACAGCGACGAGGATTCAGAAGGCGACAATGCTTCCAACCCCAATGCTGCCTCTGATACCGGGGATGAAAAGTCCCGTGAGACCAGCGCCACCACGGAAACGGCTTCCTGCAATGATACCGGTGGTGGGGATGTCGGCGGCGGAGGTGGAGACGCAGGGATGTAGCCGGCCTTCCCGGCAAGCCCCTGTCAGACTGGCCGAGATTGCGAAGGCGCTGTCTTAGCCGCGCCAGGTGCGCACGACGCCGCAGTCCATATGCACGAAATTGGACCCGTAGTATTGGCCGACACCACCGGCCCGGCATGACATAGCTGCTTTGGCCATCTGCGAGACAGAGCGGGACGCCAGGCGCAAGTCTGCGGCTTGTCCCTGCATATGAAGCGATTTCCGGGCGACGCCACGAGAGCGGGCGCGGAGCATGGCGTTGGTCTGTGGAGAGCGATAGCCCGACAGCAACATATAAGGTTCATTGACATCCAGAAGGTTGTGTGATGCCGCCATGATATCAATCGTGCGTAAATCGATGGATTTTACCTGATCCGTGCGCCAATCCCGCATGAAATGGTTCACTTCTTTGACAGCGTCCTTGATATACTTACCATCGACCCAATAAATCATATCCAACCGTTCGCCTGTGCGACCGGAATACATGCGAATGCGACGGATATCGCCGCCGCCGCGCAAAAAGCCTGCTGCATTGGAGTAGGTGGGTGCGGCTGCGACTGCGGTTGCTGCAAACGCCCCCAAAAGGGCACGCCGGGTCAAGCCCGAGGAACTGCTCTTGGTCATTTTGGTTCGTCCCGTACTGTTCCTGCCTGCGCACGATGTTACGCGCGCTGTCTTAATTTTTTCCCATCCCAGATGCGGAATTTATGACACAATCGGATTCGGCGGCCAAGAAGTGATTCACAGTCATCTTTTCAAGGGGGAATTTTCGGCAGTTTTTTGCGCAAATGTCACAGGCGGGCGCAGAATATTGGCAGGTGTCGGCTGTGTGCCACCGGGTCGATGCAAACGCGCATCAGACGACAACAGAAGCAATTTGGTAAGGAATTTGTGAATAGACAAGTCTGCGCAGTCGAATTCATAGTTGTTCGGCGCATGTATCACCAACCAAGTCATTGATTCCAAGGCCATCCAATGCTTTCTGTTTTCCGAGCCAGTACCAGTATCCTGCTTGCCGCCTGTTTTGCGGCCACGGCCAGTGTGGCGAATACCACCTCTGAACCCACGCACAACACGGCGTTTCAGATGGCCGTCGCAGAACATACTCCACGGGACTCCCAGATCGCAGAGTTTTACCGGACAAACGGGTTTTCGCCGATTTGGGTGGGTGAATCCGATGAGCATATGCAACGCCGGGCGGCATTGATCCAGGCACTGTCACATGCGCATCTGCACGGTCTGCCGCAGGCCGATGTGACAGTTTCATCCTTGATGCAGAAAATGCAGGATGCACGCTCGACACGTGACCTTGGCGCCGTCGAAGCGGAGCTGACCCGGGTTTTCGTGGAATTTGCCGACGCATTGTACTCGGGTGTTCTGCGACCGGGAAGCATCGACGACGGACTTGTTCGGTCGGTGGATCGTCGCAGCGCGGCCGAGCATCTGAACGGCCTGAACATACATGGCGCCGGGTATTTTGCGCAGTTGGCTCCTCAAAGCCGTCAGTACCGGGCTTTGATGAAACAGAAGCTGGCGCTTCAGGCCTCGATAGATCAAGGCGGTTGGGGGGCAACTGTCCCGGAAACCAAGCTGGAATACGGTGATACCGGGCCCAATGTCGTGAAGCTTCGCAATCGGCTTGTGTTGATGGGCTACATGAAGCCATCGGCCAGCCCCTCCTTCGACGCCGCGCTGCTGGAAGGGGTCAGGGCCTTTCAAATCGCGCATGGATTGGAACCTGATGGCGTTGCAGGCAAGGGCACGATTGCCGAGTTGAATCGCCCGGCCGTGGACCGGCTCAAGGCTGTATATGTCGCTCTGGAACGGGAACGCTGGCTGCCTCAGGATCGCGGCGCACGTCATATTCTTGTCAACCAGACAGATTTTTCGGCAAAGATCGTGGATGACGGTCAAGTCACTTTTGAAACCCGTGCGGTGATCGGCAAGAACACGCATGATCGCCGCAGCCCGGAGTTCTCGGATGTGATGGAGCATATGGTGATAAACCCCAGCTGGTATGTTCCACGCTCGATCATCACCAAGGAATACCTGCCGAAGCTGAAAGCGAACCCCAACGCGGTCGGTCATATCCAGATCACGGACAGCAGGGGGCGGCAGGTCAATCGCGGGGCGGTTGATTTCAATCAGTTCACCGCCCGGAGCTTTCCATTTGCGATGCGCCAGCCGCCCAGCAAAAGCAATGCTTTGGGGCTGGTCAAGTTCATGTTCCCCAACAAGTACAATATCTATCTGCATGATACGCCTCAGAAAAGCCTGTTCGCGCGTGAGGTGCGGGCGTTCTCGCACGGCTGCATCCGGCTGGCGCAGCCTTTCGAGTTTGCCTATGCATTGCTGGCCAAACAGGAAGAGGATCCCAAGGCCTTCTTTCATCGTGTTCTGAGCACGGGAAAGGAAACCAAGGTCGATTTGGAGCAAAAAGTTCCGGTCCACCTGATTTATCGAACAGCCTATGTCGGACCAAAGGGCGACGTGCAGTATCGCCGTGATGTCTATGGCCGGGACCGCAAGATTTGGGAGGCCCTGCAAAAGGCAGGGGTGGCCCTGCCGGACGTTCAGGGTTAAGCACAGGGCAAATCCTGCCAAAAGGAAGCCCGAGATGCAGTTTACCATTCAGCAAATCGCCGACGCTTTGGGTGCCGAGTGCCAAGGTGATGGCGGCCTGACGATCGTGCGGGCGGCCGAACCGGGCGATGCCGGCCCAACCGATCTGGCAATGGCCATGTCTCCGAAATACGCCGAAGCGCTTTCGAAAGGGGACGCGCGCGCCGCCGTTCTATGGGAAGGCGCGGATTGGCAGGCCATGGGCTTGCGGGCGGCCGTTTTCGTGAAACGTCCGCGCATGGCGATGGCGGGGATCACCGCAATGCTGGATCGCGGGCAAGGGATTGAACCGGGCATTCACCCTTCCGCGGTAATCGATCCAACGGCTGAAATCGGATCTGACGTGGCCATAGGACCGCTGACCGTTGTTGGTGCGCGGGCGCGAATTGGTTCGGGCTCGGTCATCGGAGCACACTGCGTGGTGGGTATCGACGCCGTTCTGGGCGAACAGGCCCTGCTGCGGGAGATGGTCAGCATTGGCGCGCGGGCCCAAATCGGGGATCGGTTCATCGCGCAGCCCGGCGCAAGGATTGGCGGTGACGGATTTAGTTTCGTAACGCCCGAGGTCTCTGGCGCCGAGAACGCCCGAAAAACGTTGGGCGACCAGGGCGGCGCCAAGGCCCAAAGCTGGCTTCGCATCCATTCTTTGGGCGCGGTTGAGATCGGGGACGATGTCGAGGTTGGCGCCAATTGCACCGTCGACAATGGAACCATCCGCAACACGCGGATCGGTGACGGCACCAAGCTGGATAATCTGGTCCATGTCGGGCACAACACCCGCGTCGGGCAGGATTGTCTGCTGTGCGGTCAGACGGGTGTGTCCGGCTCGGTCGAGATCGGCAACAACGTTGTTCTGGGTGGTCAGACCGGAGTGGTCGACAATATTTTCATAGGGGACGGCGTCATTTCGGGCGGGGGCACGAAGATTCTGTCAAATGTGCCCGCCGGGCGCGTCATCATGGGGTATCCGGGCATCAAAATGGAGACCCATACCGATGTCTACAAGGCGCAGCGGCGACTGCCCCGCATGGCACGCGACGTTGAGGCATTGAAAAAGGCTGTTTTCAAACAGACCCCAAGCGATTAAATCATCGTCAAACTGAAAATCAGGGGATCGACATGAGCATCAGCGACCGCGTCATCGCAATCATTGCAGAGCAGGCCGTGCTGGAGCCATCGGACGTGACGCCCGAAAGCACGCTGGAAGATCTGGGAATCGACAGCCTTGGTCTGGTCGAAAGCATATTCGCCATCGAGGAAGAGTTCGACATTTCAATTCCGTTCAACGCCAATGAACCCGAGGCCAACGATTTTGATATCTCGAATGTTGCTGCGATCATTGCCGGGATCGAAAAGCTCGTGTCGGAAAAGGTCTGACAAACGCTCATGAAACGTGTTGTCATTACCGGCGCAGGTACGATCAATTCACTGGGCCATTCGGTTCCTGACACGCTGGAAGCCATGCGAGAAGGTCGCTGTGGGATCTCGGAACTGAAGTTCCGGGACGTTGACCGGTTGGCCATCAAGATCGGCGGGCAGGTTCGTGACTTTGAGGCCGAAGGGCGGTTCAACCGTCAACAGATGTCGCTGTATGACCGGTTCACCCAGTTCACTCTGACCGCCGCCAAAGAGGCCATTGACCAGTCCGGCATCGAGTTTCACGGAGAGCTTGCTGCAAAGTCAGGTGTTGTCCTGGGGACCGCCGGGGGTGGCGTGTCGACCTGGGACGACAATTACCGATCGGTCTATGAGGATGGCAAGAACAGGGTACACCCGTTTGTTGTTCCAAAACTCATGAACAACGCGGCGGCCAGCCATGTTTCCATGGAACACAACCTCAAGGGCCCCAGCTTCACCGTGTCGACCGCCTGTGCGTCTTCGAACCATGCCATGGCTCAGGCCTTTCAGATGGTCCGCAGCGGTATGGCCCCGGTCATGATCACTGGCGGGTCCGAATCCATGTTGTGTTTCGGTGGCGTCAAAGCCTGGGAAGGGCTGCGCGTGATGTCGAAGGACGCATGCCGACCGTTCAGTGCCAACCGCAACGGAATGGTACAGGGGGAAGGGGCCGGTATCTTTGTTTTCGAAGAATACGAACACGCCCGTGCCCGGGGCGCCGAGATAATGTGCGAAGTCGTCGGTTTCGCTATGTCGTCAGACGCGGCCGATATCGTGATGCCCAGCAAACAAGGGGCTTCGCGGGCCATGTCAGGTGCTTTGGCCGATGCCAGGTTGAATGCCAGCGATGTGGGCTACATCAACGCGCATGGCACCGGAACGGCAGCGAATGACAAAACCGAATGTGCCGCAGTGGCAGATGTATTTGGACCCCATGCCGACGATCTGATGATATCGTCGACCAAATCCATGCATGGTCACTTGATTGGCGGAACCGGTGCGGTGGAACTGTTGGCATGTATCATGGCGCTGCGGGACGGAGTGATTGCACCCACCATAGGATACGAGGAACCGGATCCGGAATGCGCACTTGATGTTGTGCCGAACGAAGCTCGGGAAGCCAAAGTCGACGTCGCGCTCAGCAATGCCTTTGCCTTTGGCGGGCTGAACGCGGTTTTGGCGCTGAAGCGAGTTTAAAGAACAACGCTCAAAACAAGGCCGCCGCATTCAGAGCGGCCTTTGTCTGCGATGTGTCAGTTTTGCAGGACTTCCAACTGGTCGTAACCACTGGTGAATCCATCCAGCGACATTTCGATTTGCAACAGTTGGCTGGGGGCCAGAATGGACACCAGCGAAATCGTTGCCTTACTGCCTGCTTTCATGGCGTCTATATCGCCTTGCGTAAAGCCCAATTGCGCGACGCAGCCTACCGGGTTGCAGTGATGATAGTTGTATCTTTTGCCCGGTGCGCCGTCTATGGACACAGCAATTTGCGCTTGCAGCATGGTCTCCAGCGGCACAGTCAACCTAGCTCCGGCAACGGCCTCTGTACCTTCGGGAAGCTTGTTTATCGAGATTTCCGCAATCGGCTGGCCTTCGGCACCGGAAAGAACTTGACGCAGCAGGCAAGGATCATCGCCCTCTTCGGTCCGTAGACAGGTTATGCTCCAGGCACCACTTGTTTCTTTGACGTATTGTTCGCCTATACGTGGGCCGGTTTCTCCCAGATCCAGTTCCTGTGCAGCTTCGGTTTGGGCCGACTCGTCCTGCTGCTGGCTTTCGTCGTTGGCCTCCTGGGCGTAGACTGCGCTGCTTAGAAAGGCGACGGCCATTGCATTTGCGGTTAGAAGTTGCTTGATCATGAGTGCCTCGATTTGATGCTTGAGCTTTTTGCTTCGTTTAACACTCTTCTGAATTGATGTCAGGCACTAACAGAACGGCAGGTCTGAACGTGAACGGATTCTTGCCAGAACACCAGAAACGACCTGCACTGAGACAGAAAAAGAGAGCTGTATAAACCAGCTCTCTTCTCCAAAAGGTTCTCCCCGTCGGACTGGCCGACTTATTTATGCGCAAACCCTACGAGAGGGTCGCAGACGGGTCAACAGCTATCCTCAAATTTTAATACTGCGGTCAGAGCTTTGAAACCATTTTTGAACCTGCAAAAAAGCCGTGCCCGAAGGCACGGCCAGTCGACAGGGAGGAAGTCTGCCCCACGTGAGGGAAACAAACGCGGGGCAAATTGACTATCGCAGTCAAAGGTTAACTTTGTATGCTGGTCACGGATCGGTGAAACATAAGGCAGTGTTAATGGGCAAGAATGTATTTTTGGGTGGCGGAGGCGAAGGCTATGGCCAACCGCAGGAACTGGCGCTGAAATATGCGAACCGCCACGGGCTGATTGCCGGCGCCACCGGGACCGGTAAGACCGTAACTTTGCAAATCCTCGCGGAAGGCTTTTCCCAAGCCGGGGTTCCGGTGTTTTTGTCCGATGTCAAAGGTGATCTGTCGGGCCTGGCTTTGCCCGGAAGCGACGCGCACAAACTGCATCAGGCATTTATGGATCGTGCCAAACGCATTGGGTTCGACGATTTTTCCTATTCTGCCTGTCCGGTTGCGTTCTGGGATCTTTTTGGCGAACAGGGCCATCCGGTGCGGACGACGGTCACTGAAATGGGCCCTTTGCTGCTGTCCCGGTTGATGGAATTGAGCGAAGCGCAGGAAGGTATTTTGAACATCGCGTTCCGCGTGGCCGATGAAGAGGGAATGCCGCTTCTGGATCTCAAGGATCTTCAGGCGCTGCTGGTCTGGATCGGCGAGAACCGGGCCCAGCTTTCATTGCGATATGGCAATGTATCGACATCTTCGGTCGGTGCGATCCAGCGGCGTTTGCTGGTGTTGGAAAACCAGGGTGGAACAAAGCTGTTTGGCGAACCCGCGCTGGATCTGTCCGATCTGATGCGCACCGATGAAAACGGGCAGGGGATGGTGAACATCCTTGCCTCGGACAAACTGATGGCCGCGCCACGGCTATATGCGACGTTCCTGCTGTGGCTGCTGAGCGAATTGTTTGAAGAGCTTCCCGAAGTCGGTGATCCTGAAAAACCCAAGCTGGTGTTCTTCTTCGACGAGGCGCATCTGCTGTTTGACGGCGCTCCGAAAGTGCTGGTGGACAAGGTCGAACAGGTTGCCCGCCTGATCCGGTCCAAAGGGGTGGGGGTCTATTTCATCACCCAGAATCCCGCCGATATACCCGAGGATATTCTGGGACAGTTGGGCAATCGCGTTCAGCACGCTTTGCGGGCGTTCACGGCGCGTGACCGAAAGAACCTGCGTCTGGCGGCGGAAACCTATCGCGAAAACCCCGCCTTCGACACCGAAGCCGCAATCCGCGAGGTGGGCGTCGGTGAGGCTGTCACGTCGATGCTTCAGAAAAAAGGCGTTCCCGGAATCGTCGAGCGCACATTGATTCGTCCGCCGGGGTCCCAGTTGGGGCCTATTTCCGATGCCCAGCGGCGGGCCATTCTCGATGCCTCTCCGATGGCGTCGAAATATGACAATGGTATTGATCGACAATCTGCCTTTGAAATCCTTCAGGCCCGGGCTGAGGCTGCCGCCAAGGCCGCTGAACAGGCAGAGGCCGATGAAGTGCTGGAGGCACAATCACCGATGGAGCGAGAGTATTCTTCGGCTCGCAGATATTCGGGAAGCCGGGTCGGCAGATCCTCGTCCCGGGTGCAGCGCCGGAAAGACACGTTTGCATCGGCGATGACCGACGCGGTGATCAAGGAATTGAAGGGAACGACCGGACGCCGGATCGTTCGTGGTATTCTTGGCGGTTTGTTCCGCAACAGATGACGGAACGGCGCCCATCACGGGCGCCGTAATGTTCACTTCAGACGGCGCTGGCCTTCCTGACGGCAATAGGCGTCAGCCTCTGACACGGACATTTTCGTAGCTGGCAGGTCAATCGCCCGGTCCCAGGTCACCCGATCGTGACGATACAGCTGACAGGTTACGACACCCTTGGGCGTCTGGACCTTGACGGGGGTCGTCTCAAGGTCTTCCGGAGACGGAATACAGGCGGATGTTACGATGGCAACAACCGGAAACAGAAGCAGTGTCTTGAACCGTGGTGCTTTCATTTTTGACTCTTTTCAAAACGTGTGAGTGATCGTTACAGATCGGTGTAGACGGGTGTGAGTGCCGGCAACATACCGCAAAAAGAAAACACTGCGGTGGGTCCGTTTATTCAGAAAATCGTTAAGAATCAAGAAACCGTGCCGAAGTAAAGGCACGGTTTCGCTTATTGAAGGGGGAAGCGATCTATTTCTCGGGGATCAGCCCTCTTGGGCTGAATCTGAGAACAATCAACAAGATCAGACCCATCGTAAACAGACGCATATGTGCAGCACTGTCCAACAGGTGGGCTTTCAGTGCGCTTCCGTCCGGCATGCCCGCGGTAACGACATTCATCAGCCACAACCCGATCGGTTCAACCTGAACCCACAGGAACCAGATCAGGAATGCACCCAGAACGGCCCCGAAGTTGTTGCCCGAACCACCCACGATCACCATCACCCAGACCAGAAAGGTAAAGCGCAGCGGTTGGTAGGCGCTTGGCGTCAGCTGGCCGTCCAGCGTTGTCATCATTGCACCAGCGATACCGCAAACGGCCGAACCAAGTACGAAGATTTGCAGATGACGACGGGTGACATCCTTGCCCATGGCCTCGGCCGCGACTTCATTGTCACGGATTGCGCGCATCATCCGGCCCCACGGGCTTTTCAGCGCCATCTGAGCCATCCAGAGCAGCACCAGAAGCACGATCATGAACAGCAGCGAATAACCGAGTTTGACCGAAAGGGTGGACGCGGTGACGGGATCCAATCCCAACCATTCAGCCCGCGCAAGAAAGGCCGGGTCGTTCTGCAAATCCACTTCGTAGCCCACAACAGGGGACGGGCGTGGGATGCCGTAGACGTTCTTGACGCCCCGGGCCAGCCAGTCTTCGTTTTTCATGACTGCAATGATGATTTCGGCGATACCCAATGTGGCAATCGCCAGATAATCCGAACGAAGGCCCAGCGCCGTTTTACCGATCAGCCACGCAGCGCCCGCCGCCAGCAAACCGCCCGCCGGCCAGGCCAGCAGAACGGGTAGGTTAAGACCTCCGATATTGCCGGAAATCGCCGGGTCGATTGCCTCGACCGCTGAAATGCTGGGGTCGAAAACCGCGCGATAGACGAAAAAGCCGACGACCAGAACTGCGATGATGGTGAGGGTTTGCACTCGACCTTTCGGTATTCTCGTTGCAACCAGAACAGCCGCCACCACTGTCGCGGCGCCCAGCAGCAAGGCCAGAACGATACCATAGCCGCCCGCAGCCCACGCACCGGGCGTAGGCGGTGTTGAAACCAGCACGACGGCCAGACCGCCCAGGGCGACAAAGCCCATGACGCCCACATTGAACAGACCGGCAAAACCCCATTGCAGGTTTACACCGATTGCCATGATGGCGGAAATCAGCCCCATATTCAGGATCAGGATCGCGGTATTCCAGCTTTGCGTGAAACCGGTCAACAGGATCAGGCCGCCGACAATTGCGAAGAGCAGCGAATTTTTGACAGCGTCGGTCATACTGCTTTCCCCTTGAAAAGGCCCGTGGGCTTGAACAGAAGCACGATCAGCAGGATGACAAAGCTGACGGCGAATTTGTAATCGGTCGAGAGAAGTTGCACCAATCCTGACGGCTCAAGGTTTTCCGGCGCAAGATAGGTCAGCACCTTCTTCCAGGCGTATGTTATCGTCACCTCGGAAAACGCGATTATAAACCCGCCTGCGATGGCGCCCAGTGGGTTCCCCAAACCACCCACGATGGCCGAGGCAAAGATTGGAAGCAGAAGCTGGAAATAGACGAAGGGTTTGAAGCTTTTGTCCAGCCCGTAAAGAACGCCGGCAGTTGTGGCCAGCGCCGCAACGATGATCCATGTGATCATCACCACACGTTCCGGGTTGATGCCTGACAACAGCGCCAGATCCTCGTTGTCCGAATAGGCCCGCATCGACTTGCCGGTGCGCGTTTTGTTGAGAAACCAGAACAGCAGCGCCACGGCAACAACGGCGACGATCACCGTGATACCTTGCGACGTCTTGATGGCCAGCCCCTCGCGCAGACCGGTCATCGCCTTGAAATCGCGCGCCGACACAATGAACCGGGCACCGTCCGAAAACCTTTGGTCGTCTGGCCCGATGATGAACCGGACAAGGCCGTTCATGATGAACATCACGCCCATGGAGACGATCACCAGAATAACGGGCTTCGCCTTCTGTTCACGGTAGAATTTGTAGACCAGCCTGTCGGTGATCAGCACCAGCACGATACAGCCCAGGATGGCAAAGGGCAGGGCGAGCAGGGCGGTTGGCAACGGTCCAAAGCTGATCCCGGCGGCCTGCAACCCCCATGTGACCAGCACGGCGATCATCGCGCCAAAGGCCATTGTGTCGCCATGGGCAAAGTTCGAAAATCGCAGAATGCCGTAGATCAGGGTCACGCCAAGCGCGCCCAACGCCAGTTGGCTGCCATAAGCGACCGCAGGCACCAACACAAAATTCGCAAGCGCAACAAGCGCGTTGAGTAGATCCATTATTTCTTCTCACTGTCCGGGTGCGGTCTTATGGCATGACGGTCCGCGCAGGCACAATGTATCCTGCGCTGTTTTGCGTCATATTTTTCTGCTGGTTGCGAAAAAAATTCCACGAGAAAACCGGAAGCAGGCAAGACTATTCAATTTTGGCCTGGCTCAGTCACGCACCGGCCAATTCCGGTGGGTGACTGAGATGGAAAGAAGCGGGATCAGGCGTCCGTCTCGGTGCAGGTGCCGTGATCGGTTCCCGCGTGGGGACCCTTGACCGAGAGGTCAAAGGACATGTCGTCATAATGCACGACAAAGGTCATGACATCTTCGCCTTCAATATGGACAAACGTCATGTTGCCAACGCCTTTGAACACCATCGCGTCGCCGGAAACACTTGCAGTTTCGATGTAGCCTTTGTCTCCTTCCGGTGCCCGGTTGAGGCGCACTTCGCTGCCGTCACGATCCGAGATGCAGACAAAGTGGCGTTCTTCGGCAATTGCGGCGGTTGCGAACAATGTGGCGACGGCCACACACATCCATTTTTTCATTTTTGGGTCCTGAACAGAGTTTTTCATTCAGAAGGTTCGCTTGATTTCACGGAACTTGATTTGTTTGGCCGGGAAACCGTTTCCTTCACAGCGCCCGGCGCTAAACGCACAATGTGACCGGATTGCAGCCGACGCATGGAAATCTTGGGATGGCGGAATAATTTGAGCGTGGGGAGAATACGTGCCCAGTCTCAGCCCGTTGGCTCAAACAACAACGGGAATAGTGAGGAGGCCATTAGTTGGCCACCTGACAAGCGCCACGAAAAGAAGCTACGGACGGTACGCCGCTCGTGAGTTTCACGTGAACACTAATTCGTCCGCTATCTGACAACATGACGTCCCAATTCTCAAAATCATCCAAAGGCGGCTGACCTTTCAACAGTACCAAAACTTCATTCTGTTGGTTTTCCAGAGCAATCTTTGCGCCTGATAAAACGAACTTTTCATGGCCAGCAAGAGCGAACATGCCATACTGTTTTTGATCGTTAGTATCTTCCGCCTTAAGAGGCTGAAAAGCGAAGCTCAGGGAATCCTTGCAATACCCCTTGCGCGGTTTGCAGTCCTTGAAATCATCTCCACCGCAATCAAGAGGCGGGTTGCAATCGTGTTTTGCGGTGCAGTGCATCTCAGCACCGTTCGCCTTCAAATGCAGAATTTCTGCGAACCCGTTTCCGGGCATAAGAAAGAAAGTGGAAACCGCGACGAATTTAGCAAAGTGTTTCATCCTCACCCCCCCAAGAAACTCTTCCGAACCTCCGGATCGGCCAGCAGTTCCTTGCCCGTGCCGGTATAGGCATTGCGCCCCTGAACCAGAACGTATCCCTTGTCGGCAATCTCCAAGGCCTGGCGGGCGTTCTGTTCCACCATCAGGATCGGCAGGCCGGTGCGGGACACCTCGATGATCCGGTCGAACAGTTCATCCATCACGATCGGCGAAACGCCTGCCGTGGGTTCGTCGAGCATCAGCACCTTGGGCTGGGTCATCAGCGCGCGGCCAACTGCGACCTGTTGACGTTGTCCGCCCGACAGTTCTCCGGCGGCCTGGTTGCGCTTGTCGCGGAGGATCGGGAAGAGGTCATAGACCTGCTCCATCGTCTGACTGATGTCGTCGCGGCGGATGAAGGCACCCATTTCAAGGTTCTCTTCCACCGTCATCGAGGTAAAGATGTTCTGTGTCTGCGGCACGAAACCCATGCCACGCATGACCCGGTCTTGCGGGCTGAGATTGGTGATATCCTCGCCATCCAGACGCACGGACCCTGAACGGACATCCAGCATCCCGAACACAGCTTTCATCGCCGTCGACTTGCCCGCACCGTTGGGGCCGACGATGACTGCGATTTCACCCTTGTCCACGGCGATGGTGCAATCATGCAGAATGTCCGGCCCTTTGCCGTAACCACCCGTCATGGTGTCGCCGATCAGAAACGGGCCACCTTCGACCTTATGGGTCGCACCACTTTTGCGATGGGCCGGGGTCATGGTGCCGACACCGTGCGGATTGGTGATCGAGGCGTCCTTGTTGCCCTTGTCATCCTGATAGGGGTTGTCGCTCACGCGCCTGCCTCCAGTTTGTCTTTGTTCTTCAGGCCGGTGCCCAGATAGGCTTCGATCACGTGCTCGTTCGCCTTGATCTCGTCCAAGGTACCCTCGGCCAGTACCTTGCCTTCGGCCATGCAGATGACCGGATCACAGATCTTGCCGATGAAATCCATGTCGTGCTCGATGACGACGAAGGTGTATCCACGCTCCTTGTTCAGACGCAGGATCGTGTCGGCAATGGTCATCAGAAGGGTGCGGTTCACACCTGCGCCGACCTCGTCCAGAAACACGATCTTGGCGTCGACCATCATGGTGCGGCCAAGCTCCAGCAACTTTTTCTGACCACCCGAGACCTGACCCGCCTTGTGATCGGCCAGATGCTCAATCGTCAGAAACTCCAGCACCTCATCGGCCTTGGCCTTCAGTGCGCGTTCTTCGTCAGCGATGCGTTTGCGGCCGAACCACGTGTTCCACAGCGACTCGCCTGATTGCGCGCCAGGCACCATCATCAGGTTTTCACGGCAGGACATCGACGGGAATTCATGTGCAATCTGAAACGTGCGCAACAGCCCCTTGTGGAACAGCTCATGAGGGGGCAGGCCGGTGATATCCTCGCCGTCCATCACCACCTTGCCGCTGGTCGGCGGCAAAACACCCGCGATCACATTGAACAGAGTGGTTTTTCCTGCCCCGTTGGGCCCGATCAGGCCGGTGATCGACCCTTTCTGGATTTCCAGCGATGCCCCATCCACCGCATGAAATCCGCCGAAATGCTTGTGCACGTCCTCGACGACGATCATCTTTTCCCCTTGCCGCCTGTCCGGCGCTGTTGTCTCGACCCCGTTGATCGGGTGCGGTCTTTTTTCATTGAAACAGCCCGGACACAAGGCCCGGGCTGCTTTCATTCATAGCCGTTGAAGATCAATCAACGGAAGTTGACGGTCTTGTTTTCACCGTCGGTCACTTCGATCTCACGATAGGAACCAGCGCTTTCGCCGGGGCCAATCAGTTCGACACCGGACGCACCGACATAGTCGATGTCCTGGCCGTTTGCCAGCAATTCCAGACCCTTGGCCAGTTCGCCGGGATAGATCTTTTCACCCGGAGCGTTGGCAACGTCCATGATCTTGCCGCCATAGTCGGCCGGATTGGTCGATCCGGCAGCCTGCATGGCCAGCATGAACAAAGCCGCAGCGTCATAGGATTCGGGCGAATAGGGCGACGAACCGTCGAAGCCTGCGGCTTCGGCCATGGCGAAATACTTCTCGGCGCCTTCACCACCCGAACCGGCGATCTGACCGAACGAGCCGTTCAGGTCGGGGCCGACATTGGCCGGCAGCGAGTCACCGATCATGCCGCCCGGCAGGCCAAAGGTGTCAAACGCACCGCTGTCCAGCGCCGACTGGATGATGCCCAGGCCGCCCTGATCCAGATAGCCCGCAACAACCAGAATGTCGCCACCGGCCGAGGCCAGAGCACCAACTTCGGCCGAGTAGTCGGCTTTGCCGTCCTCGTGCGCTGCAACGATGGTCACTTCACCACCTGCTGCCTCGAAAGAGGTTTGGATCGCGTCCGCCAGACCCTTGCCGTAGTCGTTGTTGGTATAGGTCAGAGCGATCGAGTTGATGCCGCGATCTTTCAGGATATCTGCCATCACCTGGCCTTCGCGCGCATCTGACGGCGCGGTGCGGAAGAACAGGCCGTTGTCTTCCATGGTCGACAAGCCCGGCGAGGTCGCCGAGGGCGAGATCATGACCATGCCATTCGGAATCGCGACATTCTGAAGGATCGCACCGGTCACGCCCGAGCAATCGCCGCCGATGATGCCGGCAACACCGTCCGCAATCATGCGTTCGCCGTTCGAAGTGGCCAGACCGTTATCAATGCAGCCGGTGTCAGCGCGCGATGCGGTCACTTTGGATCCATCCAGCAGTTTTCCGGATTCGGTGACTTCCGCCATCGCCAGTTCAGCGCCCGAACCCATTGCAGGTGCCAGCGATTCAATGGGGCCGGTGAATCCGAACAAAACACCAAGCGTGATGTCTTCGGCCAACGCAGGTCCGGCCAGCAAAGCGGATGCTGCAGTTGCTGTAAGCAGCTTTTTCATATGGTTACTCCCTATTGTGAACGTGTTCGTTCTGGCCACGAACCTAGGCAAGCTGCCCGGAAAAGAAAAGTCCTAACGCAATCGTGTTTTTATCGATCGGAAATCTATCTGTTTTGTTAGGGTTTGCCTTGGATTGTCCGGAGAAGGATCAACATGCTCAGAGCTGCCGCGATTCTGTTCGTCACTTTTTGCACCGAAAGTGCCTTGGCACAGGTGTTGTCGACCTCGGTCGGGAATACTGAAATCACCGAAATGGCAGGCGGGCTGGATATCCCCTGGGCCGTCGGCATCCTGCCAGACGGCAGTTTTCTTGTCACCGAACGGGACGGAAACCTGCTGTATGTTCAGGACGGAGAGGCGAATGCCGTATCCGGGGCTCCCAAGGTTGCAGCTTCGGGGCAGGGCGGATTGCTGGACGTCACGATCCCGCGCGATTTCAATAAAAGCCGCGAGGTTTTTCTGACCTTTTCAAAACCGCAAAAGGGTGGCGCAGGCACGGCTGTCGCAGTCGCACGCCTGTCCGAGAACGGCACGCGCCTGACGAATCTGCGGGTCATTTTCGAGGCTTCTCCCGGCGGATCAGGCGGGCGGCATTTCGGCTCTCGCGTAGTAGAAGCCAATGACGGCACGCTTTTTATAACCATTGGAGATCGAGGGGATGGGCCGCAGGCGCAGGATCGCTCGAACGTCATAGGGTCCGTGATCCGTATCAACCGCGACGGCTCGGTGCCGTCAGACAATCCTTTCATCGGACAGGCAGAGATCCGACCTGAAATCTGGTCCTATGGGCATCGCAACCCACAGGGGGCCGATCTGGATAGGCGCGGCCGATTGTGGGTGTCGGAACACGGTGCGCGCGGCGGCGACGAGGTGAACCTTGTCAAACCCGGCGCCAATTACGGCTGGCCGGTCATCTCGTACGGCACGCATTATTCCGGAGAGAAGATCGGCGAAGGCACCAGCAAGCCCGGCATGGAACAGCCGCGCCTGTATTGGGACCCGTCGATCGCGCCGTCGGGGTTGATGGTCTATTCCGGCGACATGTTTCCTGAATGGCGGGGCGACATTTTTGTGGGCTCGCTGAAATTCGACTATATCGCGCGGCTATACGGAGACCCGCTGCGCGAGGTCG
The DNA here is from genome assembly GCF_024628725.1 of Ruegeria sp. YS9. Lineage (NCBI taxonomy): Bacteria > Pseudomonadati > Pseudomonadota > Alphaproteobacteria > Rhodobacterales > Roseobacteraceae > Ruegeria > Ruegeria sp. YS9. Next base: position 1,494,129 of record NZ_CP102409.1, on the reverse strand, counting down.
AGCAGATCAAGGGCCCCGAGACCGAACGGGTCCGTGACATCGTGCAGGCCCCGGATGGGGCGATCTGGTTTATCTCGGTCGGGCAGGGCGCGGTTTACAGGCTCGCCCGTTCGTCCTAGGAGTGTCGGAATACACTTCAAAGGGGATTGAAATGTTCCGCATTCTCGCATCAATAATCTTGTGTTTTTCGACGTTTCCAGCTGCGGCGGACGAGGTTTTTCCGACCTATGCCGATTATGAAACCTTCGTCGACACCAAAATGAAGAACCGCGAGTTCTCGAACGTCATCAATCGGTTGGGGGGTGCTGACGAATACACGCCGCAGCAGATGGAGATTCTTCAGGGCCAACTGCGCGACCTTGTTCCGTATTACCTGAGCCATACCGACGTGGCCAAGCGGGTCGAACTTCAGAACGGTTTCGCGCAGGAAATGCGGGTGTATTGGAATGACAAGAACAGCTATGTTTTTGTCTACACTGTCTTGCATGAACGTGAGGACGGGCTTGTCGTTCTCAGTTTTTCCCTCAACACAAATGCCACGCCCATTCTGGAGAAGTTCTAGGCGCTCAGACCGACAGCCGTCCGCTCTGCGCACCACGCTCGCGATAGGGCGTGGTGTTGTAATGCGCCCGATAGCATTTCGAGAAATGGCTGGGCGAGGCGAACCCACAGGCCAGCGCCACGTTGATGACGCTCATATCGGTCTGCATCAGCAGGTTCCGGGCCTTGTGCAGGCGCAGCTCCATGTAATAGCGCTTGGGGGAACGGCTTAGGTACCGGCGGAAAAGACGCTCCAACTGGCGGGTCGACATACCCACGTCCTTGGCCAGAATCGAGGGCGAGATCGGCTCTTCGATGTTCTTTTCCATCATCAGGATAACCTGGCTCAACTTCGGATGCCGCACACCGATTCGGGTCGGAGTTGACAGGCGCTGTGTGTCCTGGTCGGTTCGGATCGAGGAATAGATCATCTGATCCGCCACCGCGTTGGCCAGATCCTCGCCATAGTCATCCGCAATCAGCTTGAGCATCAGGTCGATCGACGAGGTGCCGCCCGCGGTCGTCATGCGGCTGCCATCGATCTGAAAGACGGCTTTGGTCAGTTCGACCTCATCGAATTCCTCGATGAAACTGTCAGAGTTCTCCCAGTGGATCGTCGCCTTCTTGTTGTCCAGCAACCCGGCCTTTGCCAGAGTATAGGCCGCCGTGCAGAGGCCCCCGATCCGCAAGCCCCTTCGGGCTTCGCGCCGCAGCCAGTTCAGCACGCGCTTGGTAGTGGCCGCCTGAACGTCCACACCACCGCAGATCAAAACGACGTCGTCGCGCTGTAGCTCTACCAGATCACTGTCCAGCTTGAACTCGGTCCCGGCCGAGCAGGTTACCGTTTCCCCGCCTTCTCCCATCAGCTTCCAGGTATAAAGCTGTCTGTTCGCCATGCGGTTGGCGATGCGCAGACTGTCAAGCGCCGAAGCAAAGGACAGCAGCGAGAATTTGTCCAAAAGGACAAAAACGAAATTCCGGGGTGGGGCCGCAGTGTCTTCCACCGTGACAACTTGGCGTTGCTCTTGCATGGCGAGATGTCCTTGCTTCGCTGCTGGTCAGTTTATTATCCAGCAGCAGATCTGACAGCCACCATGATCAAAGCTTGTTTACGTCGTCAAGAGGCGCAAATGGGATATGGTCACTCTTCATTGCATTTTGTATAGAGACCACCTGAAAACTTCAGCGGAGACCAAAGCTATGACCGAATGGCAAAAATCGAACTGGCGCAACAAGCCCCGGGTTCAGATGCCAGATTATACCGACGCGGCCGCGCTGGCCAAGGTCGAGGCTCAGCTTTCAAAGTATCCCCCGCTGGTCTTTGCCGGCGAGGCGCGGCGTCTCAAACAGCATCTGGGTGCCGCCGGTCGCGGCGAGGCCTTCCTTCTGCAAGGCGGGGATTGCGCTGAAAGCTTTGAACAATTCAGCGCTGATGCGATCCGTGACACGTTCAAGGTGATGCTGCAAATGGCGATGGTTCTGACTTATGGCGCCAAGGTGCCGGTGGTCAAAGTCGGTCGTATGGCCGGGCAATTTGCCAAGCCACGCAGTGCCCCGACCGAAGTTGTGGATGGTGTGGAGCTGCCCAGCTACCGCGGCGACATCATCAACGAATTGGCCTTCACACCCGAAGCCAGGATTCCGAATCCCAACAAGATGTTGCAGGCCTATACGCAAGCGGCGGCGACACTTAACTTGCTGCGCGCTTTCTCAACCGGTGGATTCGCGGATATGAGCCGCGTGCATGCCTGGACTCTGGGTTTTGCGGATGAACAGGACGTTCAGAAATACTCCGAGGTAGCGGACCGTATTCAGGACACCATCGACTTCATGGAAGCCGCTGGCATCACTGCGGAAACAACCCATGAATTCTCGACCGTTGAATTCTACACCAGCCACGAAGGGCTGTTGCTGGAATATGAAGAGGCACTGACGCGTCTGGATTCGACCTCGGGCAACTGGCTGGCCGGCTCTGGTCACATGATCTGGATCGGCGACCGAACCCGTCAGCCCGACGGCGCGCATGTCGAGTTCTGCCGCGGGGTTCTGAACCCGATCGGTCTGAAATGCGGCCCGACCACCACGGCCGAAGACCTGAAGGTTCTGATGTCCAAGCTGAACCCCGACAACGAAGAGGGGCGTCTGACCCTGATCGCGCGCTTTGGCGCGGGCAAGGCGGGCGAGCACCTGCCGCGTCTGATCAAGGCGGTCAAGGAAGAGGGCGCCAAGGTGACCTGGGTCTGCGACCCTATGCACGGCAACACGATCAAATCGGCCACGGGTTACAAAACCCGCCCGTTTGATTCAGTTCTGCGCGAGGTGCGTGACTTCTTCGGTGTGCATCAGGCCGAGGGCACCATCCCCGGCGGCGTGCATTTCGAAATGACCGGCCTGGATGTGACCGAATGTACCGGTGGTGTACGCGCCGTGACCGAAGAGGATCTGTCGGATCGCTACCACACCGCCTGCGATCCGCGCTTGAACGCGTCGCAATCGCTGGAACTTGCGTTCCTGGTGGCGGAAGAGCTGACCAACCTGCGCCGCAACGGCTCGAAACGCGCGGTAAGCTAAGCGCAATTGTAACACTGACAACAGCGGGCTATCGGTCCGCTGTTTTTTGTTCACGGCTATCTTACGTGTTTCAATCGTCGCGAGACACCACCAGATGAAGATGGCCGGCAGAGCGTTTGAATTCGCGTTGTTCCTCGGCAAAACCTTCCACAGGACGGCGCAGAGTGGGCGCGGGCACCTGAATTTCAGAAACCGGTTTGATCCGCGTATCGGCCAGTGAAAACCGGCGCGGTGTCTTGCCGATTGCGCCATCGGCGATCATGACCCCCAAAACACGACTGACATCCCCAAGGTCGCTTTTCAGTGGCAAAAGGATCATCCGGGCCTGCATCCGGGTACGTCCCAACACCCCGCCCGAGGTCAGACTCAATTCGGCAACAGCGGGGGATGCAAATACCTGCTCCAGAACATCCTTGGTCTGCGCACGGGCATCCGGTTGAAAGAACGCGGTCAACGGCATCCCTCGCACTTCCATCCCTGCTAGTGCGTTCAGATGGCTGCCTGCCAGACGAAATCGGGCCAGGCCGGGTGCGATGCGTTCCAGGATGAAAGTATATTCTAGAACATTCTCAAGACCGCGCGGGTCGATTTGAGACCGCATCGGTACGCTGTCACCGCTCAACAACGCGGTCCAATACGCCTCGGCCTGGCGGATCGGCGATAGGCTGCGCCCACTGTCAAAGCGATCCATTGCGACGATCTTTCCAAATTCTGACCCGGAACCTATCCCGAAAAAGGTTTTCATTTTCATCACCCTAACGTCAATTGGCCGCCTTTTTCATAAAATGCAACACATTGGAAGCATCCACGGCCCGCAAACCATTGCTATGGGCAGTTTGACTCGGGTTAATTCAATTTTGGAGCAATTCTTTAACGAATGGTTAACTTGCGCCAAACAAATGCGTCTTCAGCAAACTCTTGCTCTGCACCAGTCAATAGCATTAGGTGCGGCACATGCTCGAAACAGCAAGGGAACAGGAAAGGGCCATCATGATCAGATCCATGACCGGATTTGCCTCGGGGAAGGGAACTTTCGGACCGCACAGCTGGTCGTGGGAACTTCGTAGCGTAAACGGCAAGGGGCTGGACATGCGACTGCGCGTGCCCGACTGGTTGACCGGTCTCGAAGTCGCGTTGCGGGCGTCGCTGTCCAAATCCCTGAGCCGGGGAAACGTGACCCTGTCGATGCGGTTGAACCGCGAGGATTCTGCCCCGGAACTGGCCTTGAACGAAGCCGCGATGGCTGCGGCCTTGACCGCTCTTGAACGAACGGAAGCGCTGGCAGCTGCGCGCGGCATCACGCTTGCACCGTCGTGTGCGTCAGATCTTTTGGCGCTCAAGGGGATGATGGATGCAGGAACCGAGGTCGACGATCCGGCACCGCTTGTTGCTCATCTGACGTCCGAATTCAAAGATCTTCTGGCCGCGTTCATAGATATGCGCAAAACCGAAGGGGCAGCTTTGTCGGTGGTCTTGAACACGCAACTGGATCGGGTCGCGGAACTGACGACGCAAGCCGCGGCCATTGCCGAGCAACGTAAGGACGAGATGACCGAGGGGCTGCGTGAGAATCTCGCGCGGGTGCTGGAGAACACGCAAGGAGCGGATCCTGATCGTGTCGCGCAAGAGCTGGCGATGATCGCGGTCAAGGCGGATATCACCGAAGAAATCGACCGCCTGACCGCGCATGTAGGGGCCGCGCGTGAGTTGTTGGCACAGGAAGGGGCCGTGGGCCGCAAGCTGGATTTCCTGATGCAGGAGTTCAATCGCGAAGCCAACACGCTGTGTTCCAAGGCGCAAAGCTCGGACCTGACATCGGTCGGGCTGGAACTGAAAGCGGTGATCGATCAGATGCGCGAGCAAGTGCAGAACGTGGAATAAGAATGGGAACGACTGACATGGCGGACCGCCGAGGCCTACTAATCATCCTGTCTTCTCCGTCCGGAGCGGGCAAATCGACCCTGGCCAGACGGCTGATGGCCTGGGATACGGATCTGGAATTCTCGATCTCGGCGACGACCCGGGCTCCGCGCCCTGGCGAAGAGCATGGGCGCGAGTATTTCTTCCTGTCCGAGGACGAATTCAAACAGCAAGTCGCTGATGGGCAGATGCTGGAACATGCCCATGTATTCGGAAACTTCTATGGCTCGCCTGCCGAGCCGGTCAAAAATTCGATCAATGCCGGCAAGGACGTATTGTTCGACGTCGACTGGCAGGGTGAAGTGCAGATCCGAAATTCGGATCTGGGCAAGCACGCGTTGTCGATCTTCATTCTGCCGCCGTCCATCCCCGAGCTGCGCCGCCGGCTGGAAACGCGCGGGCAAGACAGTGATGACGTCATCGGCCGCCGTATGCTCAAAAGCTGGGATGAAATCAGCCACTGGGGCTATTACGATTACGTCCTGATCAACGATGACCTAGAGGCAACCGAAGAAAAGCTGAAAACAATCGTCAGCGCTGAGCGGATGCGCCGCATTCAGCAACCCAGGTTGCAACAGCACGTCCGCAAGTTGCAGAGAGAATTCGAGGGACTGTCATGACCATTTACGCTTTGGGCGAGCACGCTCCGCACATTCACGAGGACACCTGGGTCGCGCCCGATGCCAATCTGATTGGCAAGGTTGTGCTCGAGAAGGGGGCCTCGGTTTGGTTCGGCTGCACGATTCGCGCGGATCACGAAGAAATCCGGGTCGGCGAAGGCAGCAACGTTCAGGAAAACTGCGTGATGCATATCGACGCCGGCTTTCCCCTGACGATTGGTCGAAATTGCACCATCGGGCACAAGGTGATGCTGCATGGCTGCACCATAGGCGAAAACACGTTGGTCGGAATGGGCGCAATCGTTCTGAACGGGGCGAAGATCGGCCGGAACTGTCTGATCGGAGCAGGGGCCCTGATCACCGAGGGCAAGGAAATTCCCGACAATTCGCTTGTCATGGGATCGCCGGGCAAGGTCGTGCGCCAACTGGATGAGGCCGCGGCCCAAAGGATCACGTTCAGTGCGCTGCACTATCAGGAAAACATGCGCAAATTCCGTGAAACCCTGAAACCTGCGCTTTGACGCGGCGGAATGAGTGGGTTTTGAACCATGACCGAAGACGTTCTTGAGGACATTGTTCTTGCGATCCCGTTGCCGGCGCTGATGGTGGATCAGACTGAACGGATCATTGCCGTGAACACGGATGCAACGTCACTTCTGGGCCAGAACATTGTTGGACGTCATTTTGCGACCATATTGCGGCAGCCGCAGGTTCTGGACGCGATCGAGCAAAGCCTGACAAGCAAAAGCGCAAAGAAAGCACGTCATCTGTCCAATGACGGCGCGCAGGACACAACATACACAGTCGAATGCAGATACATGAACGGTGTCGCTTCCGAAGGGGCCGTCATGGTCACGTTTCAGGATACCACCCATCTGGAACACGCCAGCCAGATGCGACGGGATTTCGTAGCCAATGTCAGCCATGAATTGCGCACGCCGTTGACCGCCTTGATGGGTTTCATTGAAACCTTGCGTGGTCCGGCACGCGAAGACCCCGCGGCACGGGATCGGTTCCTCAAGATCATGGCCGATGAAGCCAACAGGATGAACCGTCTGGTCGGGGATCTGTTGTCGTTGAACCGGGTCGAAAGCGAAGAACGTGTTCGACCCAGGCAACAGCTGGAGCTTACCGGTCTTCTTCAATCCACGATAAACTCTTTGCGGCCCCTTGCGGAAGACGCTGGCGTGGTTCTGTCGCTGGACGTGAAAAACGGTCCGCTTTCAGTCACCGGCGACGGTGATCAATTGCGACAGGTTTTCACCAATCTCATCGAGAACGGGATCAAATATGGCGCCAGTGGCGGCAGCGTCACCGTACGTGTCTTGCCTGTGGACAGGGATCCGGCGATGCGCGGCCCGGCTGTCCGAATCCAGTTCATAGACAAGGGGCCCGGCATAGATGCCGTTCACCTGCCGCGCCTGACTGAGCGATTCTATCGCGCCGACAGCCACAGGTCGCGGCAACTGGGCGGAACGGGGCTTGGTCTTGCGATCGTGAAGCACATCGTCAATCGCCATCGTGGAAGACTTCGCGTCGAAAGCGAATTGGGAAAAGGCTCTGTTTTTACGGTTGTTTTACCTCGTTGAAACAACTTGGAATGCAAGTCTGCTTTTATTCTGACCCTTTGGGGCATTGGCGTTTCTTTGAATAAAACGCAAAAAAACGCCTGCTGTCATAAAACCGTTACGCATGTGTCACAAAAGGCTTACGCACGCGCCATAGGGGTCCCCGCAGGATCATCATGGTGGTGATCAAGCATACCTTTTCAGGGAGACTGAAATGTCCTTTGTAAAACTGTCGGCATCTGCGCTGGCTATCGCTGCCGTCTCGGCGACCACTGCTGCGGCGCGTGACAACGTTCAGATCGCCGGTTCGTCGACCGTTCTGCCTTATGCCTCGATCGTAGCCGAACTGTTCGGTGAAAACACAGACTTTCCAACTCCGGTTGTTGAATCCGGCGGTTCGTCGGCTGGTCTGAAGCGTTTCTGCGAAGGCGTTGGCGAAAACACCATCGACGTTGCAAACGCGTCGCGCGCGATCCGTGAAAAAGAGATCAAAGCCTGCGCCGAAAACGGTGTGACCGACATCATGGAAGTCCGCATCGGTTATGACGGCATCGTATTCGCTAGCCAGCAGACCGGGCCTGCCTTCACCGCGTTCGAACCGTCCGACATTTTCAATGCTCTGGGTGCAAAAGTTCTGAAAGACGGTGAGATCGTTGACAACCCGTACAACACCTGGGCCGAGTTCAACCCAGAACTGCCCGATGTTGAAATCGCAAGCTTCATCCCAGGCACCAAGCACGGCACCCGCGAAGTGTTCGAAGAAAAAGTTCTGCTGATCGGTTGTGAAGAAACCGGCGCCATGGAAGCCATGATCGCGGGCGGCATGAGCGAAGACGACGCTGAAGATGCCTGTCTGGCGGTTCGCACCGATGGCAAATCGGTTGATATCGACGGTGACTATACCGAAACCCTGGCGCGTATCGACACCAACCCCAACGGTATCGGCGTGTTTGGTCTGGCGTTCTACGAGAACAACACCGACAAGTTGAAGGTTGCCACCATGTCGGGTGTCGCACCGTCGACCGAAACCATCTCGACGGGCGAATATCCGGTTTCCCGCCCGCTGTTCTTCTACGTGAAGAAAGCTCATATCGGCGTAATCCCCGGTTTGAAGGAATACGCGCAGTTCTTCACCCATGACGAAATCGCCGGTCCGTCGGGCCCGCTTGCCAACTATGGCCTGGTCGCCGATCCTGAACTGGCAAAAACTCAGGACGCAATCGCCAACGAAGTCACCATGGGTTCGGGCAGCTGAGCCAGACGTCAGTGTAACGCAAATGGGGGCGACGGATCAGTCGCCCCTTCACTGTCTTTTTACTACTCGCAATCGAAGGCAATGGGGGTGTCATGCCGATACTTTGGCTCTTTCTGATCGTTTCGGCGATCGCGGCTGTCGGCTATCTGTTGGGACGCACACGCGCACTGCAAAACGCAGGGGGTGACAGTCGGAACCTGCATTCCCTGCCATCTTTTTACGGTGCAAACGTTGCACTGAAGACACTTGTGCCGGCCTTCGGTCTCTTGATTGTATGGCTGTTGGCGCAGCCTTTCTTCCTCAATGCGCAGGTGTCGGACATGATACCGGACTCCGTGATAAAGGAAGGTTCCTCCCGCAGCCTGGTGATGGCCGAAGTACGCCGCACCGCCGCCGGGCTGGACAACGCGGTTGCGCAAGGCACTCTGACCCAGAACGCCGCCAGTGATGCCGATGCAAATGTCGCCGAGATCACCCAGCTTTTGAAGGACGCGGGGCAGGTTGTGACTTCGGACATCACCCAACCGGTACTGCGCGCTGCGCAGAGCTACCGCGCCATGAGCTCGACCGGGTACGCAATCATGTCCGTTGCCGTTGTCGCGGTTGCCTTGATCGGTGCCGTAGCGGGCTGGTTGCAAACCAACGCCGAATACCGAGCGCGCAACGTTGTGGAACAGGGGGTTCGTGTCCTGCTTCTGGCGGCCGCGTCGGTTGCAATCCTCACAACGGTGGGCATTGTCCTGTCTCTTGTGTTCAACACCTGGGAATTCTTCAAACTGTACCCGGCGTCAGATTTCTTTTTCGGCATGACCTGGGCACCCAGCTTTTCGGGCCGCGGCGGGTTGTCCGAACTCGGTATCTTGCCGCTGCTGTGGGGGACGCTCTACATCTCTGTCGTGGCGCTGCTGGTTGCAGTGCCGATCGGATTGTTCGCCGCGATCTATCTCAGCGAATACGCTTCTTCCCGCTTGCGCTCTGTCGCCAAGCCGCTGCTTGAGGTGCTGGCCGGGATTCCGACCATCGTTTACGGTCTCTTCGCCTTGTTGACCGTTGGCCCGCTGCTGTTGGACGTATTTGGTGAAAGTGGCCTGGGCTGGATGAAAGCCGGCACTGCCGTCATGACTGCGGGTCTGGTGATGGGGATCATGTTGATCCCGTTTGTCTCATCGCTGTCTGACGACATTATCAACGCAGTGCCGCAGGCCATGCGCGACGGTTCTTATGGCCTTGGCGCCACGCAATCGGAAACCATCCGTCAGGTCGTTCTGCCCGCCGCGTTGCCCGGTATCGTCGGCGCGATCCTTCTGGCGGCATCACGCGCCATCGGCGAGACCATGATCGTGGTTCTCGGGGCAGGGGCCGCGGCCCGCCTCAGCCTGAACCCGTTCGAAGCCATGACAACCGTGACAGCCAAGATCGTCAGCCAGTTGACGGGGGACGCCGACTTTGCCTCACCCGAGGCGCTGGTCGCCTTCGCACTTGGCATGACCCTTTTCATTCTCACCTTGGGGCTCAACGTGTGTGCCCTTTATATCGTGCGCAAGTACCGGGAGCAGTACGAATGACCGACACCAGTATGCAAAGCCCCCAATCCGGTCGCCATACGATCTCGCTTACGGCTTCGGATGAACGCACGAAGAAACGCGCCAAGGCCGAGAAACGGTTCCGTGCTTATGGCATCGCCGCAATCGCAACCGGTCTGTTCTTTCTGGTTGTTCTGTTTGCTTCGATCCTGTCGCAGGGTATCCCGGCCTTCCAACGCACGGTCGTCAGCATTGATTTCACACTGACCGAACCGCAGCAGGACGAGGCCGAAGGGGCCCTGTTCAAGACAAAAGTCTATTCCAACCTGTTCGTCGCCCAGTTGAACAGTGAACTTGCCGAACGCGGAATCAGCGTTGATTTTGATGAGGCAGCGATCGAGCGTCTTTTGGGAAAAGTCGGCGGGACGATCCGGACCTTTTACACCGAAAATCCAGACAAGCTGGGTGAGGCGGTCAGTTTCGATCTGGCGGCATCCAGCCGGGTGGACGGGTATTTCAAAGGCCGCGTATCCCGCGACACGATACAGGACAGCCGGTTTCTGCAAAAAAGCGATCTGGATCTGGTCGATGCGCTGGAACAGGCAGGCATCATCAGGCAGGCATTCAACTGGCCCTTCATCACCGGCGCGGACGCAGGCGTGGACAACCCCGGCGGCGCAGGTATCGGTGTCTCGGTTGTGGGTTCATTCTTCATGATGCTGGTCGTTCTGTGTCTGTCTCTTCCGATTGGCGTTGCAGCTTCGATCTATCTCGAAGAATTTGCGCCGCAGAACAAGCTGACTGACCTGATCGAGGTGAACATTTCGAACCTGGCCGCGGTTCCGTCCATCGTCTTCGGCATTCTGGGCCTGGCCGTTTTCATTCAGTTCATGCACCTGCCGCAATCGGCTCCGCTGGTCGGCGGTCTGGTTCTGACCCTGATGACGCTTCCGACGATCATCATCTCGACCCGTGCGTCTTTGAAGGCCGTGCCTCCGTCGATCCGCGATGCGGCGTTGGGGGTAGGGGCGTCGAAAATGCAGGCGGTGTTTCACCACGTGCTGCCACTGGCTGCGCCGGGCATTCTGACAGGTACCATCATCGGTCTGGCGCAAGCCTTGGGAGAAACCGCACCCCTCCTGCTGATCGGCATGGTTGGATTTGTCGCGCGCGGTTATCCTGACGGCTTTCTTGCAGGCTTTACCGAGCCGAACTCGGCCATGCCCGCCCAGATCTATACATGGGCCGCACGCGCTGACGCGGGCTTTTACGAGAAGGCCTGGGGTGGGATCATCATACTTTTGATGTTCCTGCTGACCATGAATATCATCGCAATCATCTTGCGCCGCCGCTTTGAACGCCGCTGGTAAATGGGGGCTGGAATGAACGACATGACACGAGTGGAGAGAACCGTGGACTCCAAAGACATCAAGATCAACGCCAAGAACGTACAGGTTTTCTACGGTGAGACCCATGCCATCAAGGACGTGAGCGTTGAGATCGAAGACAAGACCGTCACGGCCTTTATCGGGCCATCTGGTTGTGGCAAGTCCACCTTCCTGCGCTGCCTGAACCGGATGAACGACACCATCGATATCTGCCGCGTCGAAGGCGACATCCTGCTGGATGGTGAAGATATCTATGACAAGCGTGTCGATCCGGTCCAGTTGCGCGCCAAGGTCGGAATGGTGTTCCAAAAACCCAACCCGTTCCCGAAGTCGATCTATGACAACGTGGTCTATGGCCCGCGCATTCACGGCATGGCCCGCAACAAGGCGGAACTGGATGAAATAGTAGAAAAATCCTTGCGCCGAGGTGCAATCTGGGATGAGGTCAAGGATCGTCTGGATGCACCTGGCACCGGCCTGTCCGGCGGCCAGCAGCAGCGTTTGTGCATCGCCCGGGCCGTCGCCACCGAACCCGAAGTTCTGTTGATGGACGAGCCGTGCTCGGCCCTTGACCCGATTGCGACAGCACAGGTCGAAGAGTTGATCGATGAACTGAGGTCGCGGTTTTCCGTTGTGATCGTCACCCACTCGATGCAGCAGGCGGCGCGGGTCAGTCAGAAAACGGCCTTTTTCCACTTGGGCAATCTGGTTGAATTCGGTGAAACCGGGCAGATTTTTACCAATCCGATAGATCCGCGCACGGAAAGCTACATTACCGGCCGCATCGGCTAAGCACAGGTATCTGACAATGAGCGAACAACATATTGCAACTGCTTTTGACCGCGACCTCGAGGCGATCCAAGCGCATATCATGAAGATGGGCGGGCTGGTCGAGGCCGCCATCATAGGCGCGGCCCGCTCGCTGGAAACCCGCGATGAAGAGTTGGCGCAAGAGGTGCGAAAAGGCGACAAAGCCATCGACGCGCTTGAAGAACTGATCAATGAAGAAACCGCCAGGTTGATTGCGTTGCGTGCACCCACGGCCGGTGACTTGCGGCTGATCCTGTCGGTTCTGAAGGTATCCGGCAACCTTGAGCGCATTGGCGACTATGCCAAGAATATCGCCAAACGAACCACGGTTCTGGTCAATGCCAGCGAGATCTCCGGAAGCGCTGCGGCCTTGCGCCGGATGGCACGCGAGGTCGAACGGATGCTGCGTGATGCGCTGGATGCCTATATTCAGCGCGATGCGGAACTGGCCACAGACGTCATCAACCGCGATGAAGAAGTTGACCAGATGTATAACGGCCTGTTCCGGGAATTTCTGACCTTCATGGCCGAAGACCCGCGCAATATTTCGGCCTGCATGCACCTGCATTTCATCGCCAAGAATATCGAACGTATGGGCGATCACGTAACCTCGATCGCCGAACAGGTTGTGTACCTGGTCACCGGCGACCGCCCGACCGAGGCTCGGCCCAAGGCCGACAACACGTCGCAAACCGTGTAGGAGGCGAGCGAGATGTCCGCAGATCAGCCTACCGTTCTGGTTGTAGAGGATGAAATGGCTCAGCGCGAAGTTCTGGCCTACAATCTTGAAGCAGAAGGATTTCGGGTTTCAAAGGCTGCCAACGGTGAAGAAGCCATATTGTTGGTGGATGAAGACAGTCCGGACATCATCGTCCTGGACTGGATGATGCCCAATCTGAGCGGTATCGAGGTCTGTCGTCGTCTGAAAAGCCGCCCGGACACGCGTTCAATCCCGATAATCATGCTGTCGGCCCGGTCCGAGGAAGTGGACAAGGTTCGCGGTCTTGAAACCGGGGCGGATGACTACGTGGTCAAGCCATACTCCGTGGTCGAGCTGATGGCGCGCGTGCGCACGCAATTGCGCCGCGTCCGTCCTTCGACAGTTGGTTTGCGCCTGGAATTCGATGACATTATTCTTGATTCCGAGACGCACAAAGTCAGCCGGGACAACAAACCACTCAAGCTCGGGCCGACCGAGTTCCGGCTTCTCAGCACGTTCATGGAAAAGCCGGGCAGGGTCTGGAGCCGCGAGCAATTGCTGGACCGGGTTTGGGGCCGCGACATCTATGTCGATACCCGAACGGTCGATGTGCATATCGGGCGTCTGCGCAAAGCTCTGACGCAATATGGCGGAACCGATCCAGTGCGAACCGTCCGCGGCGCAGGATACGCGTTGGGGTAGCTATTTGGTGTGGGCTTGTAACGTGCAAACCATGTGAACTTAAACAGGGGTCGCACTTCGGATGTGAATTCACCCATGCTCACCTAATGATCGCATAATTGGTATTATGGTGAATATTGTCCGCTTGTAACTTGGCCGCAAAGTGAACACGTTGACCAAGACACACAAGATTTGTTTTGGGATGCGCTATGGAGCTCAGAGATAGAACTGTCATCGTGACCGGCGCCGCAGATGGCATTGGCCGGGGTTTGGCGGAACGCTTTGCTCAGGAAGGTGCGCGCGTCATCTGTTCGGATATTGACGCAGCCGGAGCCCGTGAAGTCGCAACCCAAACTGGCGGCGTTGCCTTCACATGTGACGTCTCGGATGAGGATCAGATCAAGGCGTTGATTGATTACACCGAAAACACTGTCGGCCCAATTGATCTGTTCTGCGCAAATGCCGGCATCCTGACGCTTGGCGGTCTGGATGTTCCGGACGATCAATGGGAAAAAATTTGGAAAATCAACGTGATGTCACACGTGTGGACAGCGCGACATCTGGTGCCTCGCATGATCGGTCGCGGCGGCGGTTATATTTTGACGACGGCCTCTGCGGCGGGTTTGCTGAACCAACCCGGTGCGGCGCCATACGGCGTCACGAAACACGCGGCGGTCGGATTTGCCGAATGGCTGTCGCTGACATATGGCACCAAAGGTCTGCGGGTCTCGGTTCTTTGTCCTCAGGCGGTTCGGTCGCAGATGACTGAAGGACACGAGGTTTCAGTGGCATCGATCGACGGAATGCTGGAGCCCGAAGACGTCGCTGAAGCCTGCGTACAAGCCATCCGGGAAGAACGGTTTCTGGTTCTTCCACATCCGCAGGTTCTGGATTATCTGCAACTCAAAGCGGCCGATTATGATCGCTGGCTGGGCGGAATGCGCAAGTTGAATCAACGCTTTACGCCATATATTTAACGTTTTCCCTGCGCCTTCCGCATAAGACCTTCCTGAGCCACCGACGCGACAAGGGTTCCGTCTTCTGAATAGATCGATCCACGATTGAAGCTGCGTCCCTGCCCCGTCCACGGAGAATCCATCACATACAGATGCCAGTTCTGAAATTTAACGGGTGCATGAAACCACAGAGCATGGTCCAGGCTGGCGCCGTTGAACTCTCCCGAAAACCAGCTCAGCCCGTGAGGTCGCAAGCCCGACGACATGAGGTTCATATCCGACGCATAGGCCAACAGAAGATGTTGAGTTTTCGCATCCGCAGACGCGGCGGCCGCCATGCGAAACCATGTCTGGTTGCGGTCGTCTGACACTTCGGGGTTGAACGGATCCAGATGATCCACCTCGCGGACTTCGATCGGGCGTTCACGCAGAAGTTCACCGCGAAAACCTTCGGGCACGCGATCTACATATGCTTGTCGGAGCTCGGAGCGGGATGGGTATGTCTGCGGAGGATTCACGGTTGGCATCGGATGCTGATGATCCCAACCTTCATCCTGAACGTGAAAGGATGCCGACATGTTCAGGATCTGTTTGCCATTCTGAATGGCAACGACGCGGCGGGTAGTGAACGACCCCCCGTCACGCGCCCTATCAACTTGATAAATAACGGGTTTATCTGGGTCTCCGGGTCGGATGAAATAGGCGTGCAGGGAATGGCACAACCGGTCTTCCACGGTTCTGTACGCCGCGGCCAAGGCCTGCGCAATGACCTGACCGCCGAAAATCCGGGTTGGTGTTTCTCCACCTGATCCTGTGCCGCGGAAAAGATCGACCTCAAGCCGTTCGATATCCAGAAGATCCAGTAAGATGCGTTCCGCTTCGGTCATTGTTTGCTCTCAGGCTGATTATTTGAAACCCGGGTATCAGCCTGAGCAAGATCATTCAATCATGGCGGCGTGCACCAATGCCTTGAGTTCAGCCCGGGATGGATAAGAACTGGACGGCGACAGTTGCGTGAAGAACACAGCCGTCAGGTCGTTCTGCCAGTCGATCCAGAAATAGGTCGAGGCCATGCCACCCCAACTGAAATCACCAACGGAACCGGGCACACGCACCCGACCCGGATTCAGAACAATCGATCCGGCAAGGCCAAACCCCATGCCTTCCATCGGCTGTTCTGCAAAGCTCTTTGGACCCATCGAGGCGATATCACCCGGCAAGTGGTTGTGCATCATGAAGTCCACTGTTTTTGGACCAAGCAATTGATGGCCATTTCCGGCCCCTCGATTACGTAGCATCTCGACGAATTTGGCATAGTCGTCGATTGTGGACACCAGCCCGCCGCCTCCTGAAAAGGTCGTCGCGTTCTCGAATGGCGAGCTCTTGTAAGAATCGATCAATCGTAGTGGATCACTTCCTTGGTCAAGCGAGTTCAACGCCATCGCGTCGCCGGCCAGCGGCGTGTAAAGGGATGCGAACCGGTCCCCTGCCCCGGCTGGTACCGAAAACCCGGTTTCGCCCATCTCGAGGGGCGCCAAGATTTCCTGCCGGAAGAATTGTTCCAGGGTCTGTCCCGAGACGACTTCGACAACGCGCCCAAGCACGTCGGTTCCGACAGAGTATTCCCACCGTGTTCCGGGCTGGAATGCCAAAGGTAACTCTGCCAGGTCAAGTACGCGATCTTTCAGAGGCCCTTGATCCGGTTTGAAGATAAGACCCTTTTCATCCATCGCCTCCGGCAGTATCCCGGGGTTGAACGGATAGCTGAGACCACTGGTGTGGGTGAGTAACTGATGTAGAGTTGGGGGGGCTGCGTCTTCGGTTTGATCCAGCCTTTCCGCGCCGGGCGCCAGAGCCTGCATCTGATTGAATTCGGGCAGGAAATCGGACAGAGGCGCATCGAGGTGAAACAGTCCACGTTCCGCCAAAATCATCAAGGCAACAGAGGTGACGGGTTTGGTCATCGAGTAGATGCGCACCAGCGTGTCGCGTTGGAACGGCAGAGCCTCTTCCAGATTTCGAAGACCGCTGGAGTGGAAAAAGACCTCATCCCCTTTGTGCTTCAGCAAAAAGGACGAGCCCGCGTATTTACGCTGATCAACATAGCGGTCCATCCAGATACGAATCCGGTTCAGACGCGTTTCATCGAACATGGCTTGTTTTCGAAGCATTTTTTTTGAGTTCCACCAGAAGTTGACTAATATCGTGCGTGCGTGGGGCCTGAAACAACAGCAAAACCCGGGCTGAAATGAATGGTTATACAAGCAGAGCCAAGAGGCACGCCTTTCATCCAGGTGATACAATGAAACCGATACAGATTCGCTTGTAAATTGTTGGATGGGGTCA
The DNA here is from genome assembly GCF_024628725.1 of Ruegeria sp. YS9. Classification (NCBI taxonomy): domain Bacteria; kingdom Pseudomonadati; phylum Pseudomonadota; class Alphaproteobacteria; order Rhodobacterales; family Roseobacteraceae; genus Ruegeria; species Ruegeria sp. YS9. The sequence continues at coordinate 1,477,251 of NZ_CP102409.1, read as the reverse complement.
TGTCGGACCGGCCTGGAGGAACATCATGACGCAAAACATAGATTTCGTTTACGATTTTTGCAGCCCGAATGCCTTTCTGGCCCACAAGATGCTGCCAGAACTGGCCGCGCGGAATAATGCCAGGATCACGTATTCCCCTGTCCTTCTGCCTGTTGTTTTCAAGGCAACGCACAACCAGAGCCCGTTTCAGGCGTTTTCCGAGAACCGTCAGAAAACCGCCTATCTTACCCATGACTTGCATCGGTTCGCGCGACGTCGCGGGCTGAGCTTTCACATGAGCCCGCATTTTCCGATCAATACGAAATTTGCGATGCGGGGCGCCCACTTTGCCAGAGGAAAATCATGGGAAAATAGATATATAAGCGCCGTTTTTGATGCGATTTGGGTGCATGGACAAAAAGCTGACGAGTTGGCTGTTCTCGTCGATATTCTGCAAGAAAACGAACTGCCGGTTCGCAAGCTGCGCGAGGCAATGACAAGCCCTGAAATCAAACAGGACCTGAAGGATCAGACCAAATCATTCGTGCGCCGCGGCGTTTTCGGCGTTCCCAGCCTGTTTTTCGGGTCTGAAATGTTCTTTGGCAAGAACAGCTTGCCGAACCTGGAAATTGAGCTGTCGAAACACAAGAAACGGCACAAATCCAACACGTTGTGACCGGGTTCAGCTCTGACCGCAGCGTGGCTTAGAAGGCTTCGGCAAAGATGTTGCCCGACGTAACTACGTTGATCCCACCGGAAACCGGGATAATCGAACCGGTTACGTAACTGCCGCCGCGTCCGCACAGAAACAGAACACATCCCGCTATATCTTCATCACAGCCGACGCGCCCAAGCGGCACTGACTTGCCGACCTTTTCACGCTTGTCCTCATCCGCCGTAGCAAAGGCCGTCATCCGCGATACGAACGGCCCCGGAGCCAGCGCGTTGACCGTCACGTGGTAAGGCGACAGTTCCTTGGCCATGATTTTCGTCAGATGCAGAACCGCAGCCTTCGAGGCTGAATAGCTGTAGGCGCCATCCCCCATGGGAACCTCTCCCATCACGGACCCGACATTCACGACCCTGGCCGGATCGTCTGCGGTTCCGGATTGCATCAACATCGGCAGCAACCTCTGGGTAAGCTCGAAAACCCCGGCCACGTTGACCGACATCACCTTGTCCCACGCGTCATACGGAAACTGCCCCAAGGGTGCACCCCAGGTCACGCCAGAGTTATTCATAAGAATATCAAGCCTTTCCGTTCGGTCCTGAATGTCTGAAACCAGTTTGGCGATACTTGCCTCGCTGCCGATGTCTCCGGCAAACCCCTCGGCACTTCCCGGTGCCTCCAGCGCATTCAACTCGGCGGCGGCCGCGACACACGCGTCCCCGTTTCGGGAGGCAATCAAAACACGCGCACCGGCCCTGACCAGCGCTTCAGCGGCCATTCGACCGATACCCGTGGCGCCGCCTGTTACCAATGCGGTTTTGCCGGGCAGCGAGAAAAGGGTATCCGGGGTCATTGTCGTGTTCCTCTGCCAAATCTGATTTCGTTTGCATTCCGACCCGGTTCAAAGCCTTATCGTCTTTGCGGCAATCAGCCGCCCGCTGCGTTGACACGAACCCGGGTTGCACCAAAACTTCACACGACAATCTACAATCGCATCAGAGACGGTTTGCAAGTATTACTCAGCGTCGCAAGGGGCCGAGCGAGACCCCCGGACAGTTCCTGTTTTCAGATCGTGAACTTGACGGCAATGCGCCTGAAATTCTGTTTTCCCAAAAACGAAAAACGGACGTAAATATACGGCCCAATTCCAAACGGACGTGCGGTATCGTCATGCCGAATGACTGAAGATGGTTTTCTCTTCCATCACAAGTTCTGTTTTCCTGGCACCTGTCTGTATTCAATCCGTTAATGTCAGGTAGACAACCCGGCCTTTTCGCGTCTATGAACCATAGTATGGGGATCGTGAAAACATGCATAACGTCTTGGTATTGAATGGCCCTAACCTCAATCTGCTTGGTACACGGCAGCCCGAGGTTTACGGCGACACAACATTGCACATGATCGAGGACCGCTGCGTTCAGCATGGGGCGTCCATAGGGCTTGATGTAACGCATCTGCAATCCAATCACGAAGGTGTGCTGCTTGACGCCATTCATGCGGCCCGTGGTGTGCAAAGCGGGCTGGTACTGAACGCAGGGGCATTCACGCATACGTCGATTGCCCTCATGGATGCCATTGCATCTGTAGAGTTGCCGGTTGTCGAAGTGCATCTCTCCAACATTCATGCCCGAGAAGCCTTCCGGCACAGGTCCTACGTAGCCCCTGTCGCATTGGGTCAGATCTGTGGCTTCGGTGCCCAAAGCTATATCCTCGCGCTGGACGCGCTCGCGGCTCATCTGAAAGCGGGCAACACGACATGAAGCTCAAGGAATATCTTCGGTTTGTCAGCTACACCAAAACCCTGGAAGACCTTTGGGATGCTCATTGCCGCAAAATGGCCGAGTTCGGATTTACCCGCCTGATCTATGGGTACACGCAATACCGGACAGAGACGTCTCTGGGTGATCCGGAAGATTTCGTAATCCTGACGAACCACAAACGGGCTTATGTGGACGGATTCCTCAAGGATGGTCTGTATTTTCACGCTCCGATGTTGAAGTGGGCATTGGACAACGAAGGCGCCGCCAGCTGGAAAATGTTGCAGGAGATGAACTCGGGCGGAACGATGACCGCCAAGGAGCGCGAAGTTTTCGAGTTCAACAAATCCATGGGCGTGGTTTCCGGCTATACCGTCAGCTTCAACTCGGTTTCCATGCGCTCGAAAGGGGCGATTTCTCTGTCGGCCGCCAATGGGCTCAGCCAGGAAGATGTGGATGCGGTCTGGGAAGAGCACGGCGACGACATTTTGCTCATGAACAATGTCGTCCACCTGAAAATCCTGACATTGCCGTTCCATCCGCCGAACCGGGCACTGACCAAACGTCAACGCGAAGCTCTGCAATGGGTTGGTGACGGGAAAACCACTCAGGATATCGCGCTGTTGATGGGACTGACATCGGCAACGGTAGAAAAGCACCTGCGACTCGCGCGCGAAGCTCTTTCGGTCGAAACGACGGCGCAAGCGGTTCTCAAGGCGTCACTGCACAACCAGATGTTCATTATGGAAGCATAACCGCAATATTTTGACGCTATCCCGCGTCAGTTTACCCTAGGTAAGGAAATCACTACTTTTCAAACCAATCCTAAAAGTTGCAAAGTGAGAGTGTTCCGTGAGTGGTGGCTTTAGCCAGGGAACATTGGATTGGATCTTTGCAATAACAAAGCTCTCCGATCAATCTGACAAGGGGGCGCCTATTCGTCCGCGTGCCGGTGTCGGAATTTTGGGGGGCCTCGACCATCCCCATCATGCGGGGCCCTCCAATTCTTCTCTACATTTCAGAATTTTGAAATCCGCCGATGGCAGAAAAAAAGGGTTACGCAGTGCGTAACCCTATAGATTTGTTGGGAAAGGCCGTTGCCGGTTCTTTCCCTGTGCCCTTTTAGCCTTGCGCGGCTTTGGCGACTTCGGCGGCGAAATCTTCTTTTTCAACCACGATGCCTTCGCCAACTTCCAGACGGATGAAGCCGGTGATGGTCGCGCCTGCTTCCTTGGCCGCTGCTTCGACGGTCAGGTCAGGGTTCACGACAAATTGCTGGTTCAGCAGAGTCGATTCCGCGACGAATTTCTTCATACGGCCTTCGATCATCTTTTCGATCACCTGCTCCGGCTTGCCGGATTCGCGGGCGATGTCCATCTGGACCTGCTTTTCTTTCTCGACAACTGCCGGGTCCATGTCTGCTTCGGACAGGGCCGCCGGGTTCACGGCCGCGATGTGCATTGCAACCTGCTTGCCGATTGCCTCGTCGCCACCGGTCAAAGCAACCAGAACGCCGATTTTGCCCATGCCGTTGGTGGCCGCATTGTGGACGTAGGACACGACGGTGTCGCCCGACAGTTTCGCCATGCGACGCACCGACATGTTTTCACCGATGGTGGCGATCTTGTCGGTCAGGGTGTCGGCGACGGATTTGCCGCCCAGATCAGCTGCCAGCAGCTCTTCTACGTTGTCTACGCCTTCAGCCGCGTAAGCAATCTTGCCGACCATTTCCTGGAACTCGGCGTTTTTCGCGACGAAATCGGTTTCCGAGTTCACTTCAACAGCTACACCGTTGCCGCCATCGACGTGGACTGCAACCAGACCTTCTGCTGCGGTACGGCCCGATTTCTTGGCCGCCTTGGCCAGACCTTTGGTGCGCAGCCAGTCAACGGCTTCATCCATGTTGCCGCCGGTTTCAGTCAGCGCTTTTTTCGCGTCCATCATGCCTGCGCCGGTCGAGTCGCGCAGTTCTTTAACCATTGCTGCTGTGATTGCCATCTTTAGGCTCTCCTCAATTCAAACGGAATTGGGGCAGGTCTACCCTGCCCCATATGTCATTTACGTGACGGGCAGCTTACGCTTCGGCTTTGGCTTCCGGTGCGGCTTCTTCTGCGGGTGCTTCTTCAGCAACCACTTCCTCAACCGGAGCTTCTTCGAACGCGCCCAGGTCAACGCCTGCTGCACCCATCTGAGCGGTCATACCGTCCAGAGCGGCACGCGCGGCCAGGTCGCAGTACAGAGCGATGGCACGGGCTGCGTCGTCGTTGCCGGGGATGATGTAGTCAACGCCGTCGGGCGAGCAGTTGGTGTCGACAACAGCCACTACCGGGATACCCAGCTTGTTGGCTTCGGCGATCGCCAGTGCTTCTTTTTTAACGTCGATGACGAACAGCAGATCAGGAACGCCGCCCATCTCGCGGATACCGCCCAGCGACGCCTGCAGCTTAGCCTGGTCACGCTCCATGCCCAGACGCTCTTTCTTGGTCAGGCCTTCGGCGCCCGATTCCATGGCTTCGTCGATCTGGTTCAGACGGTTGATCGACTGGGAAACGGTTTTCCAGTTGGTCAACGTGCCGCCCAGCCAGCGGTGGTTCATGTAGTACTGAGCCGACTTTTCAGCGGCTTCAGCGATCGGGCCAGCAGCCTGACGCTTGGTACCAACGAACAAAACGCGGCCACCTTTTGCGACGGTGTCACGAACAGCCTGCAGAGCCTGATCCAGCATCGGAACGGTCTGGGTCAGGTCCATGATGTGGATGCCATTGCGCGAGCCGTAGATGAACGGGCCCATGCGGGGATTCCAACGCTGTGTCTGGTGACCGAAGTGCACGCCAGCTTCCAGCAGCTGACGCATGGTGAACTCGGGAAGAGCCATGCTATGTTTTCCTTTTCCGGTTTACGCCTCGGCGGGGGTGAAAGAAGCGAATGCTCCAACCGGCGGGCCAGATAGGGATGTCTCCCCTACAAGGCCCAAACCCCGCCTGCGGGTTTGAATGGCGCGCGTATACGGCAGGTTTAAAGGCAGTGCAAGGGTCAAAGCCTTATTTTTCAAGCCGCGCCAATGCATGCGCGTGGCGCACTGCCGCCTCGCAATGGGCCGCCAGTTCCTTGCGGTTGGCGAAATCCCTGACCCGGGCGGGAGAGTGATAGATCAGTTCAACGGACCCCTGCCTGCGCGCGCCCAATGTCTTGAGCAGATGGGGCGCGAAATCCATATCGCCCCACCAGCCATAGAACCGGTCAGGCTGACCTTTCGGCGCGTGGAAAATCACCGAGACCGGTTGCACATACATGAAACCCCGCAATTCATCCGCGAAGAAAGCGGCAAAGAGCGTTGTTTTGAATGGCAAAACGCGCAATCCGTCGGTCGAGGTGCCCTCGGGGAAAAACAACAGTTTATGTCCGGCCTTCAGACGTTCTTCGAAGATCGCCGTCTGCTCGCGCGCCTTTTTGCGATCCCGCTCGATGAATACGGTTCCGGTGGCCCGTGCCAACCATCCGATACCCGGCCAGTTTGCGACTTCTGCCTTGGACACGAAGTAGACCCTTTTGCGGGCGTTCAGGGCAAAGATATCCAGCCAGGATGTGTGGTTGGCAACAACTGCGCCGTGTTCCTTCATCAACGCACCCGAGCAGCGGAATCCGATTCCTAGGATTCGGAACGCGTTTCGGCACACGAACTGGCTGATGAACGGTGTGACAGGGCGTCGAACGCCACAAAGCGGCAGCTCGATCAGTCGAATGGCCAACAGAACAAGCAGCCCACCGAACACAAGGATGGCCAGGGGCAAGCCCCTCAGGATCACAAGAATCCAGCCGACAAAACCCAGTTCGATCGGATCCGGCGCATCCTCACTGTTCCAAAGCGGATCATTCACCGGATCAAGCCCCGCCATAGATGCGCTTCTGCCGCTCGTTCATACGGGTCGTATCCAGGATCAGGCACACATCGGTGGTATTGAAGGTATGATCGATGAACGCCCCTTCACCCACAAAACCGCCAAGCCTCAGATAGGCTTTGATCAGGGCCGGAACCTGCACCATGGCGCGGCGGCGATCCAGCCCGTCCGGTGCGACAAGATCCATGGTCTGAAACACGCTCGGCTGAGCCCTCACCCGCAGGTCTGGCGGTGCCAGATGATTGTGATGCAGCATGGACAATGGCTGGGCCAGTTCCTGCACATCCGTGCCATGAAAACTGGCGACGCCGAACAGAACTTCGATCTGACGTTCGGCCACATACCGAGAGAGACCATTCCAGAGATGATACATGGCCGTACCGCCCCGGTAGTCCCTGTGCAGGCAGGACCGGCCCAGTTCCAGCAACTTGCGGCCACTTTGCTTGAGAACGCTCAGATCGTATTCGTCCTCGGAATAAAACTGCCCCAAGTCAGCGGCGCGATCCCCCGGTAACAGCCTGTAAACGCCGACAACTTCTCCGGTCGCATCATCGATGGCCAGCATGTGATCGAAATAGGGATCAAACCGGTCCCGTTCCAGCCCGGTCACATGATCGATCAGCTCACCCCCGCCGCCGAGTTCACGCACAAACACGTCATAGCGCAACCGCTGCGCGGCGCGCAGTTCGTCCTGGGTTTCTGCCAATTTGATCGTGAACGAGGGGCCAGCGTCCGGCATGTCAGACTTATCGATCCTGTTTTATCAACGCGGCTGATACCCCAGTTCCTCAGGGGAAGGCAACAAGTGGGCATCTGGCCTTTTCTGTTAACTCTTCTTAAACCAGTTTCACGGATCAAAGACCGGCATCAGGGCGATGCGCGTTCCGTCGATTACCACTTTCCCCTGCTCGCGAAAGTTCACGGTGATCTTGCCTGCGATGTTGGACTGAACCTGTCCGACGCCCCATTCGGGGAAATCCGGGTGGCGAACAAACATGCCCGGTGCAAGAATAGCATTCATGTCTGTCATTTGGGGCTTCCGGTTCCTGCGGCAGATACCGCAGGAGGTACGCATGGGCAACACGAACGTCAACCTGGCTGAATTGATCGGCTCACGGATCTGCCACGATCTGATCAGCCCGATCGGGGCGATCACCAACGGGCTGGAACTGTTGGACATGGTTGGCGCTGTCCAGGGCCCCGAGATGGAGTTGATCTCGGGCAGTGTCGGCAGTGCGGGCGCGCGTATCCGGTTTTTCCGGGTTGCCTTCGGATCAGCAGGAGAACAGCCGCTGGGCCGTGCCGAAGTGGCCGAGCTGCTCAAGGACATCGAACGCACCGGACGGGTGAGGGTTATCTGGAATCTGAAGGAACCCGTGCCCCGAAATCAGGTCAAACTGGCCTTTTTGGCAATCATGTGTTTCGAAAGCGCCATGCCACTGGGCGGCACAGTCGAAATCACGACCCAGGATGGAAAATGGTCGGTCATCGGGACAGCGGACAAGCTGAACGTGGACACTGAACTGTGGAAACACGTTGCAACCGGCCGGTTTCCCAACAAGATTACACCCGCGCAGGTCCAGTTCGCTCTGCTGCCCGAAACCGCAAATGCGATGGGTCGGCGCGTTGCGGTGGAAACCGCCGCAACCCGCGTAGCGCTGCGTTTTTAATCCCGAATCGTTCCGTTTCCGCGCACCAGATATTTGAAACTGGTCAACTGGGCGGCCCCCACCGGGCCGCGGGCATGCATTTTGCCCGTGGCGATACCGATCTCGGCGCCCATCCCGAACTCGCCACCATCGGCGAACTGAGTCGAAGCGTTGTGCATCAGGATCGCGCTATCGAGGCGCTCAAAGAAACGGGCTACGGCCGTGTCATCCTCGGTCATGATACAATCGGTATGGTTTGATCCGTATCGCTGGATATGCGCAATGGCAGCGTCGATATCAGCGACGGGCTTGGCCGCGATCACGCTGTCCAGAAACTCTTTTCCCCAATCCTCCGCCGTCGCGGAAACTGTGCCCTCGACCGCAAGTGTGCCTTCGGCGTGAACTTCGACCCCTGCTTTCAGCAGTGCGGCGATCACGTCTCGCCCCAGCGTTTCGGCGATGTCCTGATGAATCAGCAGACATTCGGCAGCGCCGCAGATGCCGGTACGGCGCGTCTTGGCGTTCAGCACCACGTCCAGTGTTTTCTGCGGATCAGCACCCTTGTCGACATAGATGTGCACGATGCCTTCAAGATGCGCAAAGACAGGCACACGGGCCTCACGCTGGACCAGCCCGACCAACCCCTTGCCGCCGCGCGGAACGATGACGTCGACATAGTCGGTCAGGGTCAGCAATTCCTGAACCGCCGCGCGGTCACGTGTCGGCACCAGTTGAATCGCATCTTCCGGCAGATTGGCGGCCTTCAGCCCTTCAACCAGGCAGGCATGAATCGCGGTCGAAGAATGAAAACTCTCGGACCCTCCGCGCAGGATAACGGCATTTCCGGATTTCAGACACAGCGCGCCTGCGTCAGCGGTGACATTCGGGCGGCTTTCATAGATCACGCCGATCACACCCAGCGGGGTGCGTACGCGCTGAATATTCAATCCAGTCGGACGGTCCCATTCGGCCAGCACTTCGCCCACCGGATCGGTCTGATCAGCCACCGCCCGCAAACCATCGACCATGCCCTGAACACGCGCCTCATCCAGCATAAGGCGGTCCATCATCGCCGGGCTAAGGCCCTTCTCGCGGCCGAACTCCAGATCCTTCCGGTTGGCTTCGATGATCTGCGCCCGATTGGCCCAAACCGCGTCGGCTGCCGCAATCAGGGCGGCATGTTTGCGTTCAGAGCTCGCAAAAGCCAGATCGCGCGATGCCGCTTTGGCACGTTTTCCAAGATCAGCCATCAGAGCCGGAATGCTGTCGAAATCTTTCATGTCGCGTGCCTTTCAGGTCGTCTTTTTCAGTATCTACAGGGCCAGATCATCCCGGTGGATCAAGGCCGCACGGCCGGGATATCCAAGGGTCGCCTCGATCTCGGACGACTTGCGCCCCTTGATCGCGTCAGCCTCCTGCGCGGTGTAACGGCTGATTCCCTGCGCCAGCCGGCGAGCTTTGGGGTCAAGGATCGCGACGGGGTCGCCGCGCCCGAAATCGCCGGTCACTTCGACAATACCTGCGGGCAACAGGCTTTTGCCATTTGCCAGCGCGTTGGCAGCCCCTTCATCGATGGTGATTTCGCCACGCGGTTTCATTGCTGAAATCCAGCGTTTGCGCGCAGCATGCGGGTCCAGCGTTGCGGTAAACCACGTCGAATTCGCGCCATTTTCCAGCGTTTTCAGAGGGTTCAGAACCGATCCTTCCGTGATCGCCATCGCACAACCGCCCGCGGTGGCCATCTTGGCGGCCAGCAGCTTTGTCTTCATTCCGCCCTTTGACAGGCCAGAGCCCGCATCGCCCGCCATGGCTTCGATCTCGGGCGTGATCATGTCGATCGTTTCGAAACGCGTGGCCGAGGCGTCCTCGTTGGGGTTGCCCGAATAGAAGCCATCGACATCTGACAGCAGGATCAACTGATCCGCCCCGACCGTTACCGCGATTTGCGCGGCCAGACGATCGTTGTCGCCATACCGGATCTCATCCGTTGCCACGGTGTCGTTTTCGTTGACGATCGGTACGACACCCAAGCCCAGCAAAGTTTCCAGGGTCGCCCGTGAATTCAGATAGCGGCGACGATCCTCGCTGTCTTCCAATGTCACCAAAACCTGAGCCGTGGTAATCCCATGAGGCGTCAATGCCTCTTCATATGCACGCGCCAGACGAATTTGCCCGACGGCAGCGGCAGCTTGCGACTTTTCCAATGGCAATGTCGCCATGGACAGCCCCAAAACGCCGCGTCCCAGTGCAATAGATCCGGACGAGACAAGGATTACATCTGTCCCCTGCCCCTTGAGCCACGCGACATCCTGCGCCAACGAAAACAACCATTTATTGCGCAACTGGCCGGTTTCGCGATCAACCAGCAAAGCTGACCCGATTTTGACAACCAATCGGCGCGCAGAAGTCAGGGTTGCCAAGGCTGCGCCTCCTCAGCGGGTTTCTGACGAACACGATTGTCATCGATCTGGCCGCGCAACGCGCGCAGAACCTCGGTTACACCTTGATGAGCAACGCCGGACATCGTCATCACGGGGCCGCCAACGGCCTCTTCCAGTTCGGCTTTGGCCAGATCACGTTCTTCATCATCCAACGCATCAACCTTGTTCAGAACGGTGATCCGGGGTTTCTGGGCCAGTTCGCCGCCATAGGCCTCAAGCTCGTGAATAATCGTGCGGTAGTCATCGGCAACCGTTTCCGAGGTACCATCGACAAGATGCAGCAGCACGGCGCAGCGCTCGACATGACCAAGGAAGCGATCTCCGATCCCGCGCCCTTCATGGGCGCCTTCGATCAGGCCGGGGATGTCGGCCACCACGAATTCCACGTTGTCGACCCCCACGACACCCAGATTGGGGTGCAGCGTGGTAAACGGATAATCCGCGATCTTGGGCCGCGCGTTTGACGTGGCTGCAAGAAAGGTCGATTTGCCTGCATTCGGCATGCCCAGCAGTCCTACATCGGCAATCAGTTTCAGACGCAGCCAGATCGTACGGTCAATGCCTGCCTGCCCCGGATTTGCACGCCGGGGGGCCTGGTTGGTGGCCGATTTGAAGTGCAGGTTGCCGAAACCGCCATTGCCGCCCTTGGCCAGCAGAACACGCTGGCCCACTTCGGTCAGATCGCAGATGACGGTTTCCTCGTCTTCGTCCAGAATCTCGGTGCCGACGGGCACGCGCAGGACAATGTCATCACCGTCCTTGCCGGTACGTTGCTGCCCCCTGCCCGGCTGGCCGTTCTTGGCGAAGAAATGCTGTTGATAGCGGAAGTCGATCAGGGTGTTCAGCCCGTCCACGACCTCGACCCAGACGGAACCGCCCTTACCGCCGTCCCCGCCATCAGGGCCGCCGTATTCGATGTACTTTTCGCGTCGGAAGCTGACGCAGCCGCTACCGCCGGCCCCGGACCGGATGTAGACCTTTGCAAGATCGAGAAATTTCATGGTCTGTCCCCTACTGCAAAGGCCCCATCGGCCACAAGTCAGAGTTTTTTGCTGTACGTCCAGGTGGGCACATTCGCATCACGCGCCACCGAATAGCTTTCTGCATCGCCAAGATACTGGAACCCGCAATGAGTCAGGACCCGGGCCGAGGCCGGATTGTCCTGAAACACACTGGCAAACATCGTCGCGTTTTTCAGCGGGTTGGCATTTACCAGTGCTTCGACAGCCATAGAGGCAATGCCGGTATTCCAATAGATCGGTGCAACCCAATAGCCGACTTCGGACTGATTCCGATCCAGCCGTTTCAGCGTGATCAGACCAATCAGTTCCGGACCGCCGTCCTTGGTGGCATCCATGACCCAGACGTCCTCGTCCCGGTCCTCGGCCATCGAGCGCGTCACAAAGGCCTCGGTCGAGCCGGGGGCCAAAGGATGTGCGATACTGGTTGTCATACGTGCCACACGCTCATCACCGGCATAGTGCTCGATCAGCCCCATATCCGACCGACGCAGAGGACGCAGATCGAACCGCTCGGTTTCTATGACCGGCTGATTTATTATTGTTTCAAGTTTCATGGGTGTGTTCCTCCTCCGAACAACACGAAAAGTACGGACGCAACCGTAAGGCCTGCCAATGTCCACATCAGATATTTTTCAACGGGTCGTCCTTCAACCGCGTGGGCAATTCTATCGCCCGCAAAAGTCCAGATCGGATGAAGGATCACCTGGCAAAACAACAAACACAGAGCAATCGTAACCGTCGCTTCGAAACTGGGGGTGCCCGCAGCCACGAACCCGGTGAACCCGGCAATGATCATGGCCCAGGCCTTGGGGTTGAGCGGATGAACAATCAGCCCGGCCAGAAAGCCAGGGGCGTTCCCCTCAGCCTGCTGTCGCGACAACCGCGTGTTGGCAATCTTCCACGCCAGCCAAAAAATATAGGCCGCTGACGCGTATTTAAGCACCGTAAACACCGCGGGTGCCTGATCCGCGAGATGCAGCAACCCAAAACCGACCGGCCAAATGATCAGCTGCTTCCCAAGGATAACACCCCCGACAAAAGGCAACGCGGCGCGAAAGCCAAAACGCGCACCAGTACCCAGCAGGACCATGTTGGCCGGTCCCGGCGTGCCGACCTGGCTGGCGGCAAAGATCAGGAAACTGGTGGTTGCGACTGTCATCGGTTTGTTTGATCACGACTGCGTTAAAACGAAAAAGGGACCGGCACTTTGTGCCGGTCCCCCATGAATTTTTCTTAAACCTTCTGGGTTTCGGCTTACTCTGCGGCCTCCGCCACTGGCAGGACCGAAATGAAGGTGCGGTTTTTCAGTCCCTTGTGGAACTTTACGGCGCCATCTGTGGTTGCAAAGATGGTGTGATCCTTGCCCATGCCGACGCCTTCGCCCGGCCAGAACTTGGTGCCGCGCTGACGCACGATGATGTTGCCTGCGATGGCGGCCTGACCACCATACAGTTTCACGCCAAGGCGACGACCCGCTGAGTCGCGGCCGTTACGGGAGGAACCGCCAGCTTTTTTATGTGCCATTCTCTCTCTCCTTAGCCTTTGGCCAGCTCTTTGGCCTGCTCAACCCATTCGGGTTTCACTTTGACCGTTTCGATAGCAGCAATCTGCTCGTCCGACAAGGCGGCCAGAGCGGCAAAGCTCTCGATTCCGGCTTCGGCAAGCTTCTTGGCGGCGGCAGGGCCGACGCCGTTCAGCTTGGTCAGATCGTCCGCAGCAGCAGCGGCAGGTGCCTCTGCCTTGGCTTCGGCTTTCTTGGCAGGCTTTGCAGCAGGTGCCGCTTCGCCAGCCGGAGCCGAACCGGTTGCAGCCTTGATGCCCGACTTGTCAGCGCCCGACGACAGGATGTCGGTGATCTTGACCAGTGTCAGCTTCTGACGGTGGCCAACGGTACGCTTCGAGCTGTGCTTACGACGACGCTTGACGAACTTGATGACCTTGTCACCTTTGATCTGTTCGATCACTTCGGCCTGAACGCCTGCGCCTTCGATGAACGGTGCGCCAACGACCGGAGCGTCGCCACCCAGCATCAGAACATCGTTGAATTGAACTTTTTCACCTGCGTCGGCAGCCAGCTTTTCAACGCGGAGGATATCACCCGCCTGAACCTTGTACTGCTTGCCGCCAGTCTTGAGGACCGCAAACATGCGTCTTTCCTTTGTCTAACCGCGTTCTGTGGTCCCCTTACGGGAGTTTCCGGCTCCAAGACACTTGAAAGCCACCTCGAACAGCGCGCCCTTTTCGGGCTGTGTGAATGACCATCAGGACATCCCAAGGGTCAAATAATAACGATACCCGGCGCGGAATACCGGCCGGGATGCGCGCTTATCCATGGATCGCCGGGAAAAGTCAACACCAAAGCGTCGTCAGAGATCAGACGCCCTGAGCGTCTGTGCGACCGCCCGTCCCAACCGGAAAGATATATCGTTGAACATGCGGTCAAAGCCGTCGAACAGCGCCTCATTCAGGGCGCGCCCGGTTTCGGTTCTGGAAAACGCAATATTCTCGCGCATCTGGGTCTCGTCCAGAGGCCGATAGGCCATCAGAAGAAAAGAATAAAGCCACGCCTCGGTTTCAGCTGCGCGGCTCTCTTTCTGTGACAGAAGTTCGGCCAGCAATTCCTGATCGTCGCCTTGCGCGTCGATATCAAGACCCTGAAAGAAGCTGTAATCTGAACTCAGCGCCCCCTGAACGTTCTTTTCGACAAGGTCATTGGCCTGGATGTACTCATCGACCAACTCGAACCGAGTCGAGTCGCGTTCAACGGACTCATAGGATTCACGGGCCATGTCCTCGATGGCCTGGTCCGACATCGCCTGCCGGGCCGAGTTTTCCAGCAACACGATCGTCTGACCAAGATCGCTTTCGAAAAACAGGATCGCCTGATCAAGCTGCGCAACTGAAAGACCTGCCTCAAAGGCATCCGTCAGGAATTGCTGCATCCAGACCGGGTCGTAGATATCTTTGACCTGCGCTTCAAAATATGCGCCGCCGGTATTGTCCAACAGCGTTTCGTCAAGTTCCTCGCGGTGCCCCTGCCCTTCCTGTACGAGAATTTCCATCACATGCGAAAGGTGCATGGCCTGCGCCAGCCGGTCGACCCTTTGATCGGCCAGCAATTGTGCGCCCCACAGAACAAACGCAATCGTCAGAAAAACGCGGTGCATCAAATATCCTGTGCGGGATGCAGCTCGGCCATTCGGGCCGCAAGAACTTCGAACCGCATGGCCATGATCTCGTATTGGATCGCGTTCAGCAATTCATACACTTCCTGCATCAGGGGTTGTTCCAGCGCCTCGACATACGAGTCGACATCCGCATCGGAAAAGTCCTGATAGGTGTAAGCTGCGCCCGCAAGGCTGGACAGTTGCAGCGACTGGCGCATACCGGCTTCGTTCCGCTTCATCAGCGCACGCAATTCATCGGCATCCAGTTGCAGTTCGATGACACCTGATGCGCTGGCTGCCAGAAGAAAACGCACCTGAATTTCTTGCAGGGCCCGCACTGCGGTGCCGGTCGAATCGATCGCGTTGTTCATGCGCTTGAAACTTTCGACCCGTTGCGATCCGTCTTTGATCAGGTCTGAAATGATTTTTTGACCTTCCAACTGCTTGGCTTCATCGTCCTTAAGCATATGCGAGGCGTTTTCGGCCTCGACCAGGCGCTGACCCAGGTCGGAAGCATAAAAGTCTACCGCGTGCGTCAGCGCCTCATCACTCAGGGTTTGTTCGAGAATGGAAACCGCAGTCTCGTGCATGGCGCCGACGTCAAAGACTTCGTCCGCCAGGCGGGCCCAGTCCGAGCCAAATCCCTCAGGGTCGATCCCCAGCATCTGAGGGGCGGACCTCGAGCTCAGCGCGATGCTTTCCAGGGCGACGTCAAACCCGGTTGTGGTCAGAAAGGCCTCTATCCGATCGCGGCTGGCGGCGGAAAGTTCCAAAGGGATCAGAACAAGCGCAAAGAGCGGGGCCAGAAACCAAAAGGCAGAGCGGCGTAGAAACTGTGTCATACCTATCAGACTAGGAGTTTTGCGCTGGCAGGCAACGGAAAATCCCCGGTTTCGCAAAATCCCGAATTTTCTGCTTGCACCCCTGCCCGTTCCTCACTAAATCCCCCCCTCACAGACCCCCGCGGAGAGGTGCCGGAGTGGTCGAACGGGGCGGTCTCGAAAACCGTTGTGGGTGCAAGCCCACCCAGGGTTCGAATCCCTGTCTCTCCGCCACTATCCCAATGCAGGCTCAATGCTGCCTTTTTGGCCCACAAGAAACGCCTGAAAATTGGTTGCGTCTGCGGTCCTTTCCCGGCGGATCGCTGCCAAAACAGGGCGCGTCACCTTTGTGCAGGCGTGTTCTTGCCGCGTTTCCAGGGGCAATGAGCATAGCCCGGCTTATACTCTATTCTGCTGAGAATTATTGGGAATTCCCCTTTGTACCTGAGTTATTTTTGGCGCATCCCGGCGACACATTTTCCAAAGGAGACACACATGTCGCGTACTCTCATTCTTGCCATCGTCATCGCCGCAATTGGCGCTGGCGGGTATTTCTATCTGAATCAACCCGAACCCACACCCGCTGAACGTTTGGAAACGGCGGCAGAAGAAGCCGCCGAAGCGGTGACAGACGCGGCTTCATCCGCACAGGACGCTGCCTCTGACGCTGTTGATGCCGCGACCGAACAAGCCGCCGAAGCAGCTTCGTCGTTGGCGGATCAGGCCGCTGACACCGCCCAGGAGGCCAGCGATCAGGTGGCCGCGCTGGCCGGTCAGGGGCAGGAGTTGCTGAACTCATGGTTTCAGGAAGGCAAGCTGGACCCGACCAACTTCGACTATGATGGCATTATGGCATCCCTTCAGGACAGCACTCTGGCCACCGATCCGAAGGATCAGGCGATCAAGATTGTAAATGATATCAAGGACTCGCCTGAAACGATTGTTCAGAAAATTCAGGAACTGACCAACCTGCTGACCCAACAGTAAAGTTTTGAAGGCCGATCCACGGGTCGGCCTTTCCCAAGGGCGCATCTGCGCTGCCCCTACGTTAGGGCGTCGTTGAATTGACCTCCTTCGCGGCTTTTGATTGGCTGTGCCTGACAAACAGCCTGCACCTTGCCCGTACTATCGGGGGCTTTCCAGATATGGTGCGCGCTGTGCTTTAGCCATTTCAAGGATGATCCGATGACCGACCTGCCCCAGACAATGTTCGCCGCAATCCTGAAGCATGACGGGTATTCCGGCACGGCCACCGGACCGGCCATTGAAAACGCCGCCGACTGGTTGGAAGAAGCCGAAGTTCCCACGCCGGAACCCGGCCCGGGTCAGGTGCTGATCCGGTTGCGCGCGGCTTCGGTCAATCCGTCAGATCTGCATTTCATCAAGGGTGAATACGGGCAGCCGAGGGTCAAGGGATCCACCGCCGGCTTTGAAGGATGCGGAGACGTCGTGGCCGCCGGCAAGGGCGCCGAAGCCCTGCAAGGGCAACGCGTCGCGTTTGTTGCCGCCGGATCGGGGGCCTGGGCGGAATATGTCGTTACGCAGATGCAGATGTGCATCCCGCTGCGCCCTGATATCTCGGACGATGATGGGGCTGCTCAGATCGTCAATCCAATGACGGCGATGGCCATGGTGGATATGGCCAAGGCCGACGGCGATGCCTTTGTCGTATCAGCCGCGACCAGCCAATTGGGCAAGCTGATGTGCAGCCTTGGCCGCGACCTGGGGTTGAAGCCGATCGCTTTGGTGCGCCGGGCCGAGACGACAGGGATGTTGAAAGATCTTGGCGCGGCCGAAGTGCTGGTGACAACCGATGAAGACGTTGTCGCCAAGTTTGCGGATCTGAGCGCGCAGCTGAAACCGCGCGTGTTTCTGGATGCCGTGACGGACCAGTTGTCTGAACAATTGTTCTGCGCCATGCCCAACCGGGCGCGCTGGATCAGTTATGGCAAGCTGTCTACCGAGGCGCCGACGCTGACGCAGACCGGTCAACTGATCTTCATGAGCAAGCGGATCGAAGGCTTCTGGCTGACGAACTGGATGATGTCGACCCCGCCCGCTGATCAGATGCGCGTCGTGGCCGAGGTTCAGGCCCGGTTTGCCGACGGGCGCTGGAAAACGGATGTTTCGGAACATCTTAGGCTGAAAAATCTTGTGCCAAATCTGGCGGATGCGCTGAAAAAGAGTGACGGCAAGGTGATTATCACGCCATAGTAGAACAAACCCGCGTCACCGCAGGATACGCGCGGGCAGAACGCGACACCGGCAAACCGGTCGAGGGAGGACAGTTTGGATAACGCACAGCTGCTGATCAGCGGACTGGCAAACGGGTGTGTCTATGGCCTGATCGCGCTTGGCTTTGTTCTGATCTACAAGGCGACCGAAGCGGTAAATTTCGCGCAGGGCGATTTCATGATGCTGGGGGCCTTTGTCTCCATCGGCCTGACCAATACCGAGTACATGGGTCTGCCGTTCTGGCTGGCCCTGCCGATATCACTGGGGATCATGGGCGCATTGGGATATCTTCTGGATCGCCTGATCATCCGTCGCCTGTTTGGCGAAAGTCAGACCGCCGTTGTTATCCTGACCATCGCCCTGGGCTTTGTGATCCGTTTCGTGGCCGGATTGATCTGGGGGCACGAACCGCAAACACTGCAAAACCCGCTGGCGGGGAAAGATCTGCGCTTTGGCGGCCTTGTGCTGGGGCTGGAGGATGTCGCCGTGATCGTCGTGACCATCCTGCTGACATGGGGCCTTTACGTCTTTTTCAAACGCTCCAAACTTGGGCTGGCGATGCAGGGGGCGTCGCAGAACCAGCTGGCAGCGTATTACATGGGTGTACCTGTCAAGCGGGTTCAGGGGTTCATCTGGGCGCTGGCCGGTGTCGTTGCGGGGATTGCGGGCATTCTGTTCGCCGCCAAGGGCGCGGTGGATCCGACAACCGGATTACTGGGCATCAAGGCATTTGCCGCCGCCGTTATCGGAGGATTCGGAAGCCTGCCCGGTGCGTTGGCCGGTGGACTTATCGTCGGCGTGATCGAACCTTTTGCCAGCCGCTATATCGCGGCGGGTTACAGCCAGATCGCGCCATACGCCCTGCTGCTTGCCGTGCTGATCTTTCGCCCCAACGGGTTGTTCAGTCAGGTTCGGGTCAAAAAGGTCTGAGCCATGCGGATCGTCTTCAAAACCGACTACATGCAGGATATCCGCCCGTGGAAAGACCGCTATCAGCTTGTCCTGTATCTGATCCTTCTGACGGTTGTTGCCGCAGCCCCCTGGTGGCTTGACGAGTTCTATCTGGGTGAACTGACCAACGTCCTGATCTGGGCCATTGCCGGGTTGGGTCTGATGATCCTGACCGGGCATACAGGGCAAGTCAGTCTGGGCCACGCGGCCTTTCTGGCCTTTGGCTGCTATGCCAACGTCGCCCTGATAGAAGCCGGGGTGCCCTTTCTGGTTGCTTTCCCGCTGGCGGGCATTCTGACCGGGATAGCGGGCGTGACGGTCGCGATCCCTGCCCTGCGCCTGCATGGCATCTATCTGGCCATCTTCACCATGGCGCTTTCGATCCTGATGGACGACATCATCGTTCTGTCCGAACCCATCACCGGCGGTGTTGCGGGCAAGTATGTCGGCGGGGTCGAAATCTTCGGCCATCTGGTAGACCGCTGGGGAACGCCCGATCAGTTCTTCTGGCTGGTCCTGACCGTCGCCGTTCTGGTCACACTGGGATATATCAACCTGCTGCGCGCGCCTTTGGGCCGCAGCTTTATCGCTGTGCGCGACTCTGAGGTTTCGGCCCAGGCGATGGGAATCGATATCGCGCGGACAAAGATGATCTCTTTCGCCTTGTCCTGCGCGGTGACGGGCTGGGCCGGGGCACTGATGGGGTTGTTCGCCGGAGCGTTCAACAACGAAACCTTCAGTGTTCTGATCTCGATCCAATTGTTGATGATGATCGTGATCGGTGGGCTTGGGTCGATCCACGGCGCGTTTCTGGGCGCGATCGTGATCGGGTTCCTGCCGCAGTTTCTGTCTATCTCAAAAGAATATGCCGGCGCTCTGTTCGGTGGCAGTACGGTGGCCATTCCGGGATTGGAGTTCGGCATCTTCGGCATGATACTGATTGCCTTCATCCTGTTCGAACCCATGGGCATCTATGGCCGCTGGCTGAAAATCCGCACCTGGTTCGAGCTGTTCCCCTTCTATCGAAAGGACATGTTCAAACGGCAGAAGTCTTATCTCAAGACGGAGCGTCTGAGATGAGCTTGCTGGAGTTCGAAAATGTCACCCTCAAGTTCGGCGGCCTGACGGCGGTGGATGACCTGTCATTCGATGTTCGGGAAGGTGAGGTTTTCGCCATCGTCGGTCCAAACGGTGCGGGCAAGTCCACTGTTTTCAACCTGATTTCCCGGTTCTACGATCCCGTTGACGGGGCGATCCGGTTTGACGGGCATGATCTGCTTCAGGTCAAACCGTCCGGCGTCGCCGCCTATGGCGTGGCGCGGACCTTCCAGAATATCGAACTGTTCGAACACGCCACCGTTCTGCAAAACCTGCTGGTCGGGCGGCACCGCCACCGCAGGACAAACCTGATTTCCGAGATTCTGTTCACCCCGTCCGCAAAGCAACAGGAACTGGAAAACCGCGAGAAAGTGGAACGGATCATCGATTTTCTCGACCTGCAAACCTATCGCGACAAGATGATATCCGGGCTGCCCTACGGCGTACGCAAAGTGGTTGAAGTTGCTCGCGCTTTGGCAACCGACCCCAAATTGCTGCTACTGGATGAGCCGGCCTCGGGGTTGTCCGTCGAGGAGACAACAGACATGCGTTGGTGGATCGATGATATCCGACGGCAGATGGGCATCACCGTTTTGATGGTAGAACATGACATGGGCCTGGTCTCGGGCGTGTCAGACCGGGTTCTGGCCATGGCAGATGGTGCCAAACTGGCGCTTGGAACCCCGGCCGAAGTTCAATCGCACCCGGCGGTGATTGAAGCTTATCTGGGGAAAGCCTCATGAGCGCGCCAATCCTGAAAATCCGAAATGTCGAAAGCTTTTATGGCCCGATAATGGCCATTCGTGGCGTTTCTCTGGATGTTCACGAAGGTGCGATTGTCTCGATCCTTGGCGCAAACGGTGCCGGCAAGACGACGTTGATGAAAACCGTCTCGGGTGTGATGGACCCGGAAAAAGGCACGATCACCTTTGATGGAGACGACATTCAGGGGGCCGAGCCGCATACAGTCGTCCAGCGCGGGATTGTGCATGTGCCCGAAGGGCGCGAGGTGTTTCCCCTGCTCACCGTCGATGAAAACCTGAGCCTCGGCGCGTATACTCGATCGGACAAGGCGCAGATCGACCAGGATCGCGAGCTGGTTTTCAGTTACTTTCCCGTTCTGAAAGATCGCCGCACGCAAGAGGCCGGCACCCTGTCAGGTGGGCAGCAACAGATGCTGGCAATCGGACGTGGGCTGATGGCCCGCCCCCGCATCATGCTGCTGGATGAACCGTCACTGGGTCTGTCACCGCTTTTGGTGCAGGAAATATTCGCCATTCTGAAGCGTCTGAACGAAGAACAGCATATGACAATGCTACTGGTCGAACAGAACGCCAATGCTGCATTGGAACTGGCGCATCATGGTTACGTGATGGAGGTTGGACGCATCGTCATGGACGGCGCTGCGGATGAGTTGCTGAAGTCCGAGGACATCCAGAACTTCTATCTAGGCGTGCGGGAAGAAGGCGCGCGCGAAAACCGCCGTTGGAAGCGCAAGAAGACGTGGAGGTAAGCAAGATGGATGCGACGCCCCTCGCCCCGCAGATCAGGATCAACGGCATTGAGCTTAATGCAACACCCGGACAACGCCCTTTGCGCGTGGATGGGTGCACCACCATCAGTGCGCTGTTTCAAAGCCGTTGTGCGGAACTGGGGGATCGAACGGCCCATCGTGAAAAGGACTTGGGCATCTGGAAGTCATATTCCTGGGCCGACTACTGGCAGCACGCCAAGTGGATCGGGCTTGCCCTGCGAAAGCTGGGTTTGAAGCGCGGAGACGTTGTTTCGATCCTGTCCGAGGACCGCAAGGAATGGATGTGGTTCGACATGGGCATTCAGTGCGTCGGGGGCATTTCTTCTGGCGTCTACACCACGGATTCCGCCAATCAGTTGCAATATCTGGTCAACGACAGTGGCAGCAAGTTCCTGATCGTCGAGGACGAAGAACATCTGGACAAGTTTCTGGAAGTCGAAAGCGAGGTTCCGGATCTGGTCAAGGTGATCATTCTGGAGGGCGAGGGCTTGCATGACCTGACCCATCCACGCTGCATGATGATCGACGACCTTTACGCTTTGGGCCAGCAGGCCGAACAGGAAGATCCGGGGCGGTTCGAAGCCGAAATCGCACAGGCCAAACCTCAGGACACAGCTTTGCTGGTTTACACATCTGGCACCACCGGCCAACCCAAGGGTGCGATGTTGAGCCATGAAAACATCCTGGCCGGCATTGAGGCCGGTGCCTGGTCACTGCCAACACAGGCCAGTGACGAACAGCTGTGTTTTCTGCCGCTCTGCCATATTCTGGAACGCGACGTGTCTGTCTATTTCCCGCTGGCCGCCCGCTGCACCGTGAATTTCGCGGAAAGCCCCGAGACGGTGTTTGCAAATCTGCAAGAGGTCTCGCCCTCGACCTTCACGGCAGTGCCGAGAGTTTGGGAAAAGATCCATGCGCAGGTGCAAATCCTGGCGCAGGATGCAACGGCGCTGGGTCGAATGGCATACGGTCTTGCCCTGAAGGCCGGCGCGCGCCGGGCCGATTACGTGAGTTCGGGAAAACCCGTTCCCGCCGTCATCGCGGCCCGGTTCTGGTTCTGGGATCAGTTGGTTCTGAAGAATTTGCGCCGGATGCTGGGCTTGGACAAGCTGCGCCGGGGTGGCACGGGTGCCGCGCCTATCTCGGCGGATTTGTTGAAATGGTACTGGGCCATCGGAGTGCCGATCGTCGAGGGCTTCGGCATGACCGAGACGTCCGGCCTTGCAACACTCAACACAGTGGAAAGCAACAAGATCGGGACCATCGGCAAGGTCGTCCCGGGGTGCGATATCCGTATCTCGGACGAAGGTGAAATTCAGCTCAAGGGCATGAACATCTTTCAGGGCTATTGGCGCAACAACGCCAAGACGGCGGAAAGCTTTACCGCCGACGGCTGGCTGCGTACCGGCGATATGGGGCATATCGACGAGGACGGTTTTGTCACCATCACCGGCAGGTTAAAAGACATCATCATCACCGCCGGCGGCAAGAACATCACCCCGGCCGAAATCGAAAGCCGTCTGAAGTTCAGCCATTACATCTCGGACGCGGTGATCATCGGTGATCGGCGCAAATACCTCACGGCGCTGATCATGATCGATCAGGAAAATGTCGAGAAATATGCGCAGGACCAGAAAATCCCATTCTCGAACTTTGCTTCGCTCTGCGCCGCGGCCGAGGTGCGCGAACTGATCGGCGCCGAAGTGGCCGCCGTGAACGAGGATTTCGCGAGGGTCGAACAGATCAAGGACTTTCGCCTGATCGACGTTCTGCTGACCGCCGAGGATGAAGAGCTTACCGCCACGATGAAGCTGAAACGCGGCCTGGTCGAAAAGAAACACGGACATCTGATTGAAGACATGTACACTTAGCCTAAGAATTTTCGGGAGGAGAAAGATGAAGAAGTCACTCAAATGGCTGGCCGCAGCCACGGCGTTGACCGCCTCGGCAAGCATCGGTTCGGCTCAGACACAGGGCGTTACGGACGAAGAGATAGTCATTGGGTCCGTCAACGACCTGAGCGGCATCTTTGCCGCAGTGGGTGTTCCGGCAACCAAAGGTGCCAACGTGGTATTCGACCGCGTGAACGAAGCCGGTGGCATACACGGGCGCAAAATCCGCTATGTGGTCGAGGACAACGGCTATCAGATGCCGCGTGCGATGCAGGGCTACAACAAGCTGCTGAACCGCGACAAGGTGTTCGCCATGCTGCAATCGCTTGGCACGCCGATGAACATGGCCGGGTTCAAGCTGTTGGATCCCAAGGGTATTCCCAACGTTGCACCTCTGACCGCCGCGCGTCAGATGTTGCAGGAGCCGATGCGGAACAAGTTCACGTCTTTCTCGACCTACTATGATCAGGCGCGTGTCGGTGTGAAATATCTGGCCGGCGAATTTGGATCAAAGACGGTCTGCACCATGTATCTGCCAACAGATTTCGGTGAAGAAATTCTTGAAGGCAGCAAGGCCGGCGCCGAAGAGGCCGGGATCGGTTTTGGATCTGAAACGACCCACAAGCCGGATGAGACGGATTTTGTCGGATCGCTCAGCAAGCTCAAGGAAGAAGGCTGCGATATCGTCACCATGGCGCTTGGGGTGCGTCAGGCGATCACCGTTGTTGGCACCGCCAAGAAGATGGGCCTGACGGACATGAAGTTCCTCGGCACTTCGGCCAGTTTCCTGACTGTCGTGGCACAGGTTCCCGGAGGGGTGACTGACGGGTTCTATGCGGCAGCCTCGTGGCAGGATCTGTGGGCGCGTGCAGATCAACCTGCCCCGGCGGCGTTTATCGAAGAATACAAGGCCGCCACGGGCGAAGACCCGGTTGGATTCGCCATGTTGGGCTATTCCGCCGCCGAAATGATGGTCAAAGCGCTTGAGGCCGCGGGCCCTGACCTGACGCATGACAGCTTTATCGAGGCGATGGAGTCACTGGACTATCAGGATGATCTGGTCGGCAACCATATTTCCTATGGCCCGGACGATCACCAGGGGGCGGATACGGTTTTCGTCAACGTCGTTGAAAACGGCGCGTGGAAGCTGGTTTACGAAGAATAAGATTTCCCGCAAAAACAATGCAAAAGGGCTCGCAATTGCGAGCCCTTTCTTATTGGGTTTTCCCGGCGAATTAACGCTTCGAGAACTGGAACGAACGGCGGGCTTTGCGCTTACCGAATTTCTTACGTTCCACAACGCGGCTGTCGCGGGTCAGGAAGCCAGCGGCTTTCAAGGCGCCGCGCAGGTTGGGATCGTACAGTTGCAGCGCTTTCGAGATGCCGTGCTTGACCGCACCGGCCTGACCGGTCAGGCCACCACCTTTGACGGTGGCGACAACGTCGAACTCGCCTTCGACACCAGCAACCTGGAACGGCTGGCGCAGGATCAGTTGCAGAACGGGACGTGCGAAATAGACGTCCTGATCCTTGCCGTTCACGGTGACCTTGCCGGAACCCGGCTTGATCCAGACGCGGGCAACAGCGTCTTTACGCTTGCCGGTGGCGTAGGAACGGCCCAGCTCGTCACGTACGGGTTCACGCACGATGACTTCTTCGGCCACGGTTTCAACGCCTGCGACGGCGCTCAGCTCTTCGAGAGTATTGATCTGATCAGCCATCGGTCATTAGCTCCGGGTGTTTTTCTTGTTCATGGACTTGACGTCCAGAACTTCGGGCGCTTGCGCCTCGTGGGGATGCTCGGCACCGGCATAAACGCGCAGGTTGGTCATCTGCTTGCGCGACAGGCGGTTGCCCGGCAGCATGCGCTTGACCGCTTGGGTCACGACGCGTTCGGGATGTGCACCTTCCAGAATCTGCTGTTTGGTGCGCGACTTGATGCCGCCCGGGTGGCCAGTGTGCCAGTAGAAGTTCTCTTCGCGCTTCTTGCCGGTCATCTGGATCTTGTCAGCGTTGATCACGATGACGTTGTCGCCCATGTCCATGTTCGGGGTGAACGACGCTTTGTGCTTGCCACGCAGACGCATGGCGACGATCGAGGCAAGACGGCCCAGAACAACGCCCTCGGCGTCGATCAGGATCCATTTCTTGTCGATGTCTGCAGGTGTTGCAGAAAAGGTTTTCATGGCAGGATAGTCCTGTTTGATGTGAAAGACCGCCCCAAGCGAGGCGGCCCGAATTCGATGGATGCGTATCTAGACACCCACGATTGCGACGTCAAGCGACCCAATGCTATTTAAATAGTTTTAAAACAATAACTTACAAAATAGGTATTATTTTACCCCATATTTCTGATGTGGAATTCTCCCAAATTCAACACTCTGATACACTAGGTAGGAATTGATCGCGTCCAGCCACGGAGAGTTGCATGCAGGATTTGATGTACACAATTGAAAGTTACGGTGCCGCCTGGCAGGAAAAGTCCTCAGGAAAACGGTTTGAGTTCTTGGCGCATTGTTTTGCGGAAAACGGTCGATATGTGGATCCAACAGCTGATGTTTCGGGGCGTGAGCGTTTGAATGCTCATATTGGAGAGATTCTTGAAAGCTCGAATGGGCGCGTTGAAATCACCAGCAGTCCGGTTTCGCACCACGATGTCGTTCACTTCACTTGGCATATGGTGGCGCCCGACGGCGCAATCATGGTGGCCGGGCATGATTTCATTCGATTGGACGAAGATGGAAAGATCGCTCATCTGGCCGGATTTTTTGGCGATCCGCCCCCGCTGACCTGAATGCTAGACGCTGATCTGTTCCGGTGGATTGTCCAGCAACGCGCGCAGCCTCAGCATTGCGTCTTCGAACCGTTCCAAAGAAACGTGACCATTCATGGCGATGCGTACTGCATTCGGCGCGCGCCCATCGCGCAGGGCAAATTCATCCGCTGATCTGAGTTGAATGCCTTCTCGTTCGGCCGCGCGGCTGAACGCGGCAGAGCGCCACCCCGATGGCAGGTTCAGCCAGACGAAAGGCACGTCCGGAGCCCAGTTCAGATCGAACCCCCCCAGCGCATTGACGGTAATCCGGACATAGTCACCCATCCGCTTGCGCACATCCTGGGCAATTTGGCGGGTACGCGGGTCCGACAGCAGCAACCGCGTGAGTTCGGCCAGGGGTTGAGCCAAGCCAAAATACCCATATTCGGCAGATCGACGCAGATCGACACTGCGATCCTTTGGAGCAATGGCGAAACCCACGCGCAGCGCCGGTGTGAGTATCTTTGAAATGGACGACACGTGCCACCCTCGCTCGGGTGCAAGGGCGCGAAAGCTGGGTTCTTTGGCGTCCCCCATTCGATAGCAATCATCCTCAACGATCTGGACATCAAATTTCCGTGCGATCTCAACGATTTCTTTGCGTCTTTCCAAAGGCGTGTGTGTTGCGGTCGGGTTTTGAACTTCGGGTGACACGCATACCGCCTGCGCCGGGGTTTGGCGCAGAACATGTTCCATTGCTTCGGGATCGATACCCCATTTGTCCATCCGAATTCCGACCACCTCGGCGCGCATCAACTCTCCGGCACGACGGAAACCGGCGTAAGACAGGTCTTCAACCAAAACGACCGGCTTGGGCCCTTGCAGGATGGTTTGAAACACCAAGCATAGCCCATTCTGCCCCCCATGGGTCAGGACAATGTCATCATCGTTCAGTGGCCCCAGCGGAAGATCCGACAGCCAGTCAACCACAGCCTGTCGCATGGGCTGGTACGCATCGCGTGTGGGGTAGTTCATGAATAATGCGGGATCGGATTGAGAGACTTTCTGCAAGCACTCGCGGATCAACGACACCTGCCCAATATCCACCAGCCTGGGGCTGAACAGGCTGACATGGTGGGTGTTCTGCGCCTCGGCCAGATGAAGCTGCCGGGACCAGACATCATCCAGAATCGGAGATTTTGGCGGGGCTACGAATGTACCACGTCCGACCTCGGCTTGTAGCAACCCCTCATCGGTGAGAATCGTATAGGCGCGCGCGACAGTGCCGGGTGTAATTTGCAATCGATACGCCAGCTCCCGCACCGGTGGCAGTTTGGTGCCGATATCCAAAGTTTTGTTATCAATAGCTTTTCGTATTGTGTCGGCAACCAAAGTATACTTTGGCCCCTTGGACTTTGGCAGCGCGCTTGGCCAAATTGTACCCATTACAATTCTTCCTTTGCCTTTGACACAATTTCAAATGTATCAAACTTATGTACCAAGCAATACTGTTTTGTGTCAATACAATTTGAAAGGAATTCCGAGATGACACGCACAATGCACACCCCCGCCCTTCTGCTGCTGAACGACAGCCCACGGCTGCCTCTGCTCGCTGCTCTGGCCGTGCGGTTTGCGGCGGCGGTCACTCAATGGGAACGCCGCCGCCGCAGCCGCGTCAATCTGGGCTATCTGGATGACCGTCTGCTTCAGGACGTCGGGCTGACCCGCCATCAGGCTGGCCGGGAAACAAAGCGCTTTTTCTGGCACCCCTGACTGATCCCCAGTCCCAATTTATTGGGACCTCTTCCTGGGCCGGGGCCTGTCCCCGGCCTTTTTTATCCGAAATTCGCGGCAGCAGACCCTACCGGCGGCAGGGAATAGGTCATCGTTGCCCGCGCAACCGGAAGATCACTGCCTTCCGAGTACAAAAGCACATCCCCAACGGCCAGTGTTCTTCCCAGCTTCAACAGACGACAGGCCGCAATCATATCGGCGCCACCATCCGGTTTGCGCAGGAAATCAAAAGAACTGTTGGTGGTGACGGCCAATGACTGACGCCCTTTTCGCGCCAGAACCATCGCATAGACACTGACATCGGCAAGCCCGAACATCGACGGGCCTGACACCGTGCCTCCGGGGCGCAGGTGTTGGTCCTGAACCACAAGGCGCATGGTGATCGTGTCTTCGGTCAAGTCTTCGACGACGAAATCCTTGTGCACCTGAGGGAACACCTCTTTGAGGTATTGTGACAGTTCGTCCCGGTTCATTTCCAAAGCCATACTTCCCCTCCTGCTCTTGCCGACCTAGAGTTGGCCCAACTTGGGATCGGAGGGCAAGATGACAATTCTGGAACGTAACGACACTGGCGCGGTTGCAAGGCTTACGATGAACGCGCCGGACCGGCTGAACGCATTGAGTGACGAGATGCTGGCTGCGCTGCAAGCCGAGCTTGATGCACTGCGCGACGACAGCGCGATCCGGGCCGTGGTCCTGTCGGGGGCAGGAAAGGCGTTTTGTGCCGGGCATGATTTGAAACAGATGACGGCCGGACGCCAGTCGGAAGATGGCGGCAAGGCCTACTTTCAAGATCTCTTTTCCCGTTGCGCCCGGATGATGATGTCGATCCAATCCCTGCCGCAACCCGTTATCGCGCAAGTCCATGGCATTGCGACCGCCGCCGGGTGTCAGCTGGTTGCAACCTGCGACATGGCGGTGGCCGCGGAAGGTACACGGTTTGGCGTCAACGGGGTCAATATCGGCCTGTTCTGTTCCACGCCGATGGTGGCTCTCAGCCGCAACATCCCCAGAAAGCAGGCTTTTGAAATGCTGACCACCGGCGAGTTCATTTCAGCGGAACGCGCCGCCGATCTGGGCCTGGTAAACCGTGTCGTTCCTGAAGAGGCGCTGGAACAAGAAGCCAACGGGCTGGCGGAACTGGTCGCATCCAAGCTTGGCGTGGCCGTGAAGATCGGCAAGGAAGCGTTCTATCAACAGCTGCAAATGCCTTTGGATCAGGCTTATGCCTATACCGGAGACGCAATGGCGCAGAATATGTTGTACCGCGATACAGAAGAAGGCATTTCCGCCTTTATTGAAAAGCGCCCCCCGAATTGGACCCAATGACGCAATTGTTTTGAACATTTTTTGCCACTGTTTTCATTTTAGCACTTTCCAAAAGGGCAACTCTGTGGCAAAGCTGGGTCGAGGCTAAGGCCTCAGTACACTTTTGGGTCGCCGTGGGCGGAAGGTCCCTCCAGCTGGTCTCTCTCACCAGCGCTGACATTCCCGCAGCGGCGACCCCAAGACCCCTCCACCAGATCAGTCACAAAAAATACGGCAGTTGCGCCTGTCTGTGCGGTGCCCTATGTGGCTGCACATGACACAAGTTTTGCATATCGTGGGCGGTGGAATGGCCGGGTCCGAAGCGGCCTGGCAAGCCGCTGAAATGGGCGTTGACGTGATCATTCATGAAATGCGTCCCACCGTTGGCACCTTCGCACATCAGACAGGAAACCTGGCAGAAATGGTGTGTTCAAACTCATTCCGATCGGATGACGATGAACAGAATGCCGTCGGCCTGCTGCATTGGGAAATGCGGGCAGCCAATGGGTTGATCATGACCACAGCCTATGAACATCGCCTGCCGGCCGGTGGTGCGCTCGCCGTGGACCGCGACCCGTTTGCCGAAACGGTCACCGCAAAACTCCGCGCACATCCGCGTGTGACGGTAACAGACGAAGAAGTGACCACCCTTCCCGATGATGGGCAGTGGATCTTCGCGACCGGCCCTTTGACCTCACCCGCATTGGGGGAAGCCATCCGGGCGGAAACGGGATCGGACGCGCTGGCGTTTTTTGATGCGATCGCGCCCATTGTCTACGCCGACAGCATCGACATGAGCAAAGCGTGGATGCAATCCCGGTACGACAAAGGCGAGACCGAGGAAGAGCGCACGGCTTACCTGAACTGCCCGATGGACCGTGTTCAATACGAGGCTTTCATCGACGCCCTTCTGGCTGCGGACAAAACCGAGTTTCACGAAGGTGAGACCGCAGGCTATTTTGATGGCTGTCTTCCGATTGAAGTCATGGCCGAACGCGGACGCGAGACCCTGCGCCACGGTCCGATGAAGCCGGTTGGGTTGACAAACCCTCATGCGCCTGACGTCAAACCTCATGCCGTTGTTCAGTTGCGGCGCGATAACGCATTGGGCACATTGTTCAACATCGTAGGGTTCCAGACCAAGATGAAATACGGAGCCCAGACCGACGTGTTCCGCATGATCCCCGGTCTGGAAAACGCCAGCTTTGCCCGGCTGGGTGGCATCCACCGCAACACGTTCATCAACTCTCCCACCCTGCTCGATGCACAGATGCGCTTGAAATCCAAGCCCAACATCCGCTTTGCCGGCCAGATTACGGGCGTCGAAGGCTATGTTGAAAGCGCCGCGATGGGATTGCTTGCCGGTCGCATGGCCGCCGCGGAAATACTGGGGCGTGACTTGCCCGAAGTACCCAAAGACAGTGCAATGGGTGCGTTGATCCATCACATTACCGGCGGGGCCGAAGCCAAGACGTTTCAGCCGATGAACGTAAACTTTGGCCTGTTCCGCCCTGTGGACGGCCTGAAAGGCGGGCGGCGCGGCCGGAAAGACCGGTACAAGGCCTATACCGATCGCGCCAAGACAGAATGGCAAACCTGGTTGGATCAATGCTAACTGGACGCGCGGCGTGATCTCGGCCTAGCATGACGGGATGAGCGACAAGTTCCTGGACAGCACCTACAATCTCGACACGCCCGAAAACACTGAAACGCATTATCAGAACTGGGCCGCGACCTACGAAAAAGAGGTCGCGGAACAGGGATATGCAACCCCGGGACGGGTGGCCGCGGCTTTGTGGCAATTCCACCCTCACCCCCAAACGCCGATTCTGGACTTCGGCTGCGGAACGGGGCTTTCCGGTCTCGCCCTGCGGGCGGCGGGATTTGAGGTCATCGATGGTATCGACCCCACCCCCAAAATGCTGGAAGAGGCAGAGGCCAAGGGTGTTTACCGAACCCTTACCGGGTTTGACATCACCAAGCCAGCCCCGCTCAGGCCCGAAGCGTATTCGGTGATCACGGCCATCGGTGTCATCGGCCAGGGCGCGGCGCCGCCCGAGACATTCGACCTGTTGATGCATGCCTTGCCAAAAGGTGGGATGTTGGCGTTTTCACTGAACGACCATGCGCTGTCAGATCACAAATTCACCTGCCGCGTGACGGATTGGGTCGACATGGGTGCCGCACGTTTGCTATTTCGTGAATACGGGCCGCACTTGCCCGGCATCAACCTTAACTCTGACGTGTATGTATTAGAAAAAGCGTGACTTTCGTAACGCGTTTCGCGCCATCCCCGACCGGTCCACTTCACCTTGGGCACGCCTATTCTGCGATGATCGCCAGCGACATGGCCAGATCCGAAAATGGACAGTTCTTGCTGCGCATCGAAGATATCGATCGGTCCCGCTCGCGTCCGCACTGGGAGGATCAGATCTACGATGACCTCAATTGGTTGGGGCTGACCTGGCCGGAACCGGTTCTGCGTCAATCAGATCGGCTGAGTATCTATGATCGCGCGTTGGATCGGTTGTGGAAAAAGGGTCTTCTGTATCCTTGCCTGTGCAATCGCAAAGATATTGCCGCCGCCGCAAGCGCGCCCCAGGAAGGCGCGCCCTTGCTTGGGCCAGACGGAATTATCTATCCAGGTACGTGCCGAAAAGTAAAACAGGGTAAAGACTTACGCCAGAACCCTCATCCAAGAGACCAAGTGTTGCGACTGGACGTTGCCAAAGCCTGTCGAACAATCCGCGATCCGGACAGGTTCCAATTCTTGGAACTGGGCTCCGGCCCCGGTGGCGAAACAGGAACAATTGCTTTTACCCCGGATGAGATGGAAACCAGTGTGGGCGATATCGTTCTGGCTCGCCGAGACATGGGCACGTCCTACCATTTGTCCGTCGTTCTTGACGACGCGGCCCAGGGGATCACCCGTGTGGTTCGCGGTCAGGATCTGTTCGAAGCCACCCGCATCCATGTTCTGCTTCAGGTGCTGTTGGATTTGCCTACACCCGAGTATTTCCACCACGATCTGGTCCGCGATGACGCCGGCAAACGGCTGGCGAAACGCGACGATGCGCGTGCGATCGCGAAATACCGGGCCGAAGGTGCCAGCCCGGCAGACATCCGGCACATGGTGGGGCTTTGATCTGGCTCGGTTACTCCATCGGGGCCATCAGTTCGGTCTCGGCCCCGTCCCGCACCGCAGTATAAAAGCACGTCCGGCGGTTGGTGTGACAGGCAGCACCGGTTTGACGCACCAGAACCAACAGGCAATCGCGGTCACAATCGATGCGGAAGTCCACCAGTTCCTGCACATGGCCCGAGGTTTCGCCCTTGATCCAGAAGGACTGACGCGAGCGTGACCAATAGGTCACCCTGCCCGTTTCCAGTGTCTTTTCAACGGCCTGCGCATTCATCCATGCCATCATTAGAACTTCACCCGACACCTGGTCCTGCGCAATTGCCGGAATCAGTCCCGCTTCGTTATATTTCAGAGTCGATGGATCAAACGCGACGGGGTGAGACATGACAAAAACCTTTTGCATCCGTTGGGCTGGCCACTATGTATGAGGAACACACGACGAGGGAAAGCCATGAGCGGGGAGAACGACCTGATCAAGCTGTATTCCGGACGCATTCTGGCGCTGGCGGCGGACATCCCGCATCTGGACCGGTTGGAAAACCCGGATGCAACGGTCAAGAAACGCGCGCCTCTTTGCGGCTCTACCGTGACGGTGGATCTGAAGGTTCAGGATGGTCGCGTCAGCGCCTTCGGACAGGACGTCAAAGCCTGCGCGTTGGGTCAGGCATCCGCTTCGGTGGTTGGCGACGCGATCATTGGCGCAACGCGTGCTCAGGTCGAAGCGGCGCGCGATCAGCTTGCTGCGATGTTGAAAAAGGATGGCCCCGCCCCGGACGCGCCCTTTGACGGTCTTGAGGTCCTGATGCCGGCGCGGGACTACAAGAACCGCCACGCGTCAATACTGCTGGCACTGGACGCCACTGCGGAAGCCATGGCGAAGGCGGAACAGGCCCATTGCGCCTGATTGTAGCTATTTGAGACAAACCCGTTTACCTTCCGCACAGATTTAAGGAGGGATGGGTATTGAATAATCTGCTTGAGCATTTCGTGACCCTTTGGGTCGTCATTGACCCGATTGGTACAATTCCCGTTTTCATTGCCGTCACTGCGGGGCTGGAGGCCGCCGCGCGTCGCAAGATAGCTTTGTTGGCATCGATAATAAGTGCCGGTGTTCTTTTGTTCTTCCTAGTGTTTGGGCAACTGCTGATCGAAGCGCTGGATATCGGTTTGAATTCATTTCAGGTCGCAGGCGGTATCATCCTGTTTCTGTTCGCTCTGACCATGATCTTTGGCGAAAGCAAACAGGAAATAGAACAGCGTCAGGCAGAAGAGGATCAGGAAGACAAGTACCACAAGCAGAATCCCGCGATATTTCCTCTTGCCGTTCCATCTCTGGCTTCACCCGGTGCGATGCTGGCGGTCGTCATCCTGACGGACAACCATCGATACAGTGCGGTAGATCAAGGAATTACCGCGTTGGTCATGCTCTTGGTTCTGGTTGTTGCCTTTATTCTCATGCTTCTGGCGGAACCGATCATTCGCCTGATTGGTCACTCAGGAGCAGCGATCATCAGCCGTATCATGGGGATGATCCTGGCCTCGGTCGCGGTCAATTCGGTCCTGTCCGCATTGCTTGAGATTTTCAAAACCGGCCAGCTGTAAAAAAGCCGCCGCACCTTCCGGGCGAAAGGGCGGCGGCAGGCATTGCGTGTCTCGCGTGGGGTCCGGATTACCGCACGGGGCCGAGGCATGGCCCCTCAAGGGGTTTGGGACAGGCAGGTCACCCTTGACTGAAATGGGGATGACAGCGCGGTTTTTTCGGCACGAGATCGCAGGCAGAAAGGCTTAGAATCCAACCGGAAGGTGCAGGGCGACCATCAAGATCACGACCAGAGACATCACGCCCACGGCATCCTGTAGGATTGTCGATTGCGAGCGGCTGAATACGGTCTTGATCTGGGTCAGCATAGGGTCACCTCCGGTCAGAGTTTTAATCCTTTGTTGACCTTTTGTTCTCATATTTACCCGAGTCGGTAAAGAACTTTTTGAGAACATTTGTGATCTTTTTGGAACTTCCTGCCTAACCTACTGAAATCAAACGGATCGCCTGATCCTGTTTCATCAGCCACAAAATTACGCGCGCCGCGCGGCCCCGGTCCGAGGTCAGCTTGGGATCCGCATTCAGCAATGCCCGGGCATCGGATTGGGCCACGGCCATCAAGCCCGCCTGACGCTCTAGATCCGCAATGCGGAACTTCGGCAGACCGGACTGAGCGGTTCCGATCAGATCCCCGGCACCACGCATTTCCAGATCGGTTTCCGAGATAAGGAACCCGTCTTCGGTTTCGCGCAGAACCTCCAACCGCTTACGTCCCCCCTCGCTGAGCGGTGGTTGATACATCAACAAACACGTCGATTCCGCATCACCACGGCCCACGCGACCGCGCAATTGATGCAGTTGGGCCAGACCAAAGATTTCGGCCCGTTCGATGACCATGATCGTGGCATTGGGCACGTTGACCCCCACTTCAATGACGGTCGTGGCCACAAGAACCTTGGTGGCCCCATTCTGGAATGCAGACATTGCCGCGTCTTTTTCGGCCGGCGGCATCTGCCCATGAACCAGCCCGACCACACCTTCGCCCAATATGGCACGCAAGCGTTTGAATCGTTCTTCAGCGGCCGTCAGGTCCGAAACCTCTGATTCATCGACCAAGGGGCAGACCCAATAGCACTGCCGCCCCTCATCAATCGCGCGACGCAGGTGGGATACGACCTCGTCCATGCGCTGCGTGCTGACTATCGCCGTCTTGATCGGTTTGCGCCCCGGCGGCTTTTCGTCCAGCACCGACACATCCATGTCGCCATATTGCGCCAGCGCCAGACTGCGTGGAATAGGTGTGGCAGTCATCACCAATACATCCGCGCCCTGCCCTTTTTCCGACAGCTCCATCCTCTGACGCACGCCAAACCGATGCTGTTCATCAACTATGGCCAAGCGCAGCGCTTTGAATTCAACATCACTCTGAAACACGGCATGGGTGCCGACCAGAATTTGGATATTGCCATTTTTCAAAGCCTCAAGCTTGGCGCGCCGCTCTGCGCCCTTGTCACGCCCGGTGAGCAGTTCAAGCACCACTCCGGCCTCTTCCGCCAACGGGCGCAACCCTTCCAGATGTTGGCGCGCAAGGATCTCGGTCGGGGCCATCATCACGCCCTGTCCGCCTGCCTCGACCGCGATCAGAAGGGCCATGAAGGCCACCAATGTCTTGCCGGCCCCCACGTCACCCTGCAACAATCGGTTCATGCGGGCGTCCGATGCCATATCGGCCGCGATTTCCTCGATCGCGCGGCTTTGCGCGCCGGTCGGACGATAAGGAAGACTGGCCAACACCCTGGATTGCAACGCGCCTGTCCCTACGCTGACGACACCACGGGATTTCCGCTCTCGCTGACGCGCCAGAGCCAACGTCATCTGATGCGCGAACAGCTCGTCATAGGCCAGACGCTGACGCGCGGGCGCAAACGCTGAGACATCATCAGCCCCTTGAGGATTGTGACCGGCTCGAATTGCCGAAATCCAATCCGGCCAGTTTTGCTGTGCCATCTGCGCAGGGTCGATCCATTCCGCCAGCTCAGGCGCACGCGCCAACGCGCTGCGGCTGACCTTGAACGCCGTTTTCTGGGTCAACCCATGTGTCAGATGGTATACCGGTTCAAATTCCGGAATCTCACCGGCTTGCTCGACCGGCAACATATGATCCGGATGCACCATCTGAGCCATGCCGTCGAACAGCTCCAGCTTGCCCGAGATCACACGGCGCGCGCCCTGAGGCAGCACTTTCTTCAGATAGTCACCGCGCGCGTGAAAGAACACCAGCTGAAAATCGGCCTGACTGTCTTCGACATGCACGCGGTAAGCGCCTCCCTTGTTGCGCGGCGGCCTGTGTGGGCCGACCGTCACTTCGACGGTCAACGTGGCGGGCAGATCGACGCCCTGAATCGTCTCTCGCCGGCGTCGGTCGACGACGGCATAGGGCAAGCCGAACAGAACGTCGCGTGGGCTCTCAACGCCGGCCTGTTCCAGGACTTGCGCGGTTTTGGGGCCAACGCCCTCGAGTGTTTCCAGCCCCGCAAACAGCGGGAACAGCTGTTCCGGCCTCCCGCTCATGCGCCTTCGATCAGCTGCAACCAGCCATCCTCATCCAGGGTTTCGATACCCAGCTCTGCCGCTTTCCTGGCTTTCGAACCTGCACCGGGCCCGGCGACCAGAATATCGGTTTTCTTGCTGACGGAACCGGAAACCTTCGCACCCAACGCCTCGGCCCGGGCCTTGGCCTCGGCGCGGGTCATCTTTTCCAACGTCCCGGTGAACACAACCGTCTTGCCAGCCACCGGGCTGTCTGAGGCGGGCGCATCAGGTGCGATTATTTTCAATTCCTTGCGCAACGTATCGAACGCGCGCCTCTCTTCCACGTTCGAAAACGCATCGGAGAGAGACAGACCCAGCGTTGCGCCGATCCCGTCAATTCCGATCAATTCCGCCCAGGCGGCATTGGCATCCGGCGGAACACACGCCGCGGCGATGGCAGCATCCCGGGCTTCCTTGACACGCGCCCGACGACCTTCTGCCAGCGCGGCCGCCCGTTCGGCATCTTCCGCCGCATCCGCTTGCCGCTGCGCCAGAGCTGCCGCGCGCGCGGTGTCCAGGGCTTGTGTCAGGGTCTCCCAATCGCGGTAATACAGCGCCAGATCGCGTGCTCCGACTTCACCTACATGTCGAATACCCAAAGCAAACAACAGGCGCGCAAACGGAATGGTCCGCTTTTCGTCGATCGCGGCAAACAGATTTCTGGCCGAGGTTTCCCCCCACCCATCCCGGTTTTTCAGCCGAGCCAGATTGGCCCTGTCACGCTGTTCCAATGTAAAGATATCCGCCGGAGTCTTTATCGGAAGGATCGGATCATCATAGAACATCTCGATCTGTTTCGCGCCAAGGCCTTCAATGTCAAACGCTTTGCGCGAGACGAAATGTTTCAGTTTTTCAACGGCCTGCGCGGGGCAAATCAAGCCACCGGTGCAGCGGCGGACTGCATCGCCTTCTTCACGGATCGCCTCGCTTTGACATTCCGGACAGCGCGTCGGAAAGATAAAGGGCTGCGAACCGGCCGGGCGTTTGGACAGATCAACATCTGACAGTTTCGGAATCACATCCCCGGCGCGGTATACCTGAACCCAGTCACCGACACGTATATCCTTGCCATCGCGGATCGTGCCGCCCTTGGCATCGCGTCCCGCGATATAGTCTTCGTTGTGCAATGTGGCGTTGGACACGACAACACCACCCACAGTCACTGGATGCAACCGGGCAACCGGGCTAAGCGCGCCTGTGCGACCGACCTGAATGTCGATCGCCTCCAGCCTCGTCCAGGCCAGTTCGGCCGGAAACTTGTGTGCGATCGCCCATCGCGGTGTGGTTGAGCGAAACCCCAAACGCGCCTGAAGCGACAGATCATTCACCTTGTAGACAACCCCGTCGATGTCATAGCCCAAGGTGGAACGTTGCGCTTCGATATCCCGGTAATGCTCCAACATCTCTTGCGTCGTTGCGCACAGACGGATCAGCGGATTCGTCGAAAAACCAAGTGATTTAAGCCGCTCGATCGCCCCCATCTGCGAGTCGGACAATGGTTCCGAAACCTCTCCCCAGGCGTAAGCAAAGAAACGCAGCGGGCGCGAGCGCGTGATTTCCGGATCCAGTTGCCGCAAAGACCCCGCCGCCGCGTTTCTTGGATTGGCAAAGGGTTTGCCGCCTCGCTCGGCCTGCCGCGCGTTCAACGCCTCGAAATCCGCATGAGACATGTAAACCTCACCCCTGACTTCCAGAACCTCGGGCGCGTTTTGCAGGTGTTGCGGGATATCGGATACCGTGCGGGCATTGGCCGTTACATTTTCACCGACTTCACCATCTCCACGCGTCGCAGCCTGAACAAGCTGACCGTTTTCATACCGCAATGACAGGGACAGGCCATCAATCTTGGGTTCGGCCGTGTAGGCAAGGCTTTCCCCAGAGCCAAGGCCCAGGTATTTCCGGATCGATCTGTCGAAATCTGCCACGTCCTCATCATCGAAAGCGTTGCCCAGCGACATCATGCGCACGGCGTGCGTGACTTTCGAAAAACCATCAGCAGGCTTTGCACCCACTTGATCCGTCGGGCTGTCGGGACGCTTGAGGTGAGGGAAGCGCGCTTCTATCTCGGCATTGCGCCGTTTGAGAGCATCATAGTCGGCATCCGACATGTCAGGCGCGTCAGCCGTGTGATACAGCGTGTTCGCTTTCGACAATAGTTCGGCCAGACGTGCAAGTTCGGCACGTGCCTCATCTTCTGTCAGCTCGGATATGGAAATCGGTTTACTCATGGCCTCGCCCTGTCACGCGTACTTGGACCTCAGTGATAGGGCGAGGCCATGGCCAGGTCCAGACGTGCTGAGCCGTGAGTGCAATGTGCCGCCCTGGACCACCGGCGGCACTGGTGTTTCAAATCAGAGACCGACTGCCATCCGTGTTTCGTCCAGCGTGTTGCTTTGCGGATCTCGCAGCACATAGCCACGGCCCCAGACGGTTTCGATATAGTTCTCACCGCCGGTCGCATTGCTGAGCTTTTTGCGCAGTTTGCAGATGAACACATCGATAATTTTCAGCTCGGGTTCATCCATGCCGCCATAGAGGTGATTCAGAAACATTTCCTTGGTCAGAGTCGTCCCCTTGCGCAGGCTGAGCAGCTCGAGCATCTGGTATTCCTTGCCGGTCAAATGAACGGTCTTGCCATCCACTTCCACGGTTTTTGCATCAAGGTTCACCGCAATACGCCCTGTATGAATAATCGACTGCGAATGCCCTTTGGAACGGCGGATAATGGCATGGATGCGCGCCACCAATTCTTCGCGATGGAAGGGCTTGGTCAGATAATCATCCGCACCAAATCCAAAGCCTTTGATCTTGCTTTCAGTATCATCAGCGCCGGACAGAATCAGAATCGGCGTTTCCACCCTTGCGATCCGCAACTGGCGCAGAACCTCATGCCCGTTCATGTCCGGCAGGTTCAGATCCAGCAAGATCAGGTCGTAGTCATAGAGTTTCGCCAGATCGATTCCTTCTTCGCCAAGATCCGTCGCATAGACGTTCAGGTTCGCATGCGTCAGCATCAATTCGATGCTTTTGGACGTGGTCGGATCATCCTCGACTAGAAGTATGCGCATTTTTCACTGCTCCAATTCGGGTCAATAATTCCAATTGAAATTAAACCTGACCAAGAATGGTTAATCTGACGTTACCGTTGAATCATTTATTCACGCTCTCCTTTAGGTTGTCGATACTTTTTTAGCGCCGTCGCTTTCAACGCCTCGACGCCGTGTTCCGCGACCAAGGAAACCCAACCGTTGAATTCTTCGTCGCTCAGGCCGTATTTCTTTTTTGCGTCAGACAGGCTGATCAGCCCGTAAAGCACGCCGCGCACGACAAGAATTTTGCGTGACGCCACCCATCGCCTTGTGTTCGCCGGCGGTAAATCCGCATGCGTCAAAATGGATCCATCCGGCAGAGCAACAGACCTTGGCCCTTCAACTTTGTGCAAATACATCGCTTTACCCTTCTTGCTGCACCAAAGCTGACCTCAGCCTACTTAAAGTCGCGTGAAACCGCCCCTTGAGAGTGTGTAGAATTTTCATATATTCTGCCGGTCTTTCTTAACCCGGACTGGAATCTGCAATGGCCCTCGATACCGAGACCCCGCTGAACTCGCTTGGCTTTGCCAAACCGCCCTCGGAAACGCGGGTCGTTGTGGCGATGTCGGGAGGCGTCGACAGTTCCGTTGTCGCGGCCTATCTGGCCGATCAGGGCTATGATGTGGTCGGTGTGACGTTGCAGCTTTATGACCACGGCGCGGCGTTGGCCAAGAAAGGTGCCTGTTGCGCTGGAATCGATATTCATGATGCGCGCCGCGTGGCGGAAGAGCGTGGATTTCCACATTACGTTCTGGATTACGAGAACATCTTCAAGGATGCCGTGATCGACGAGTTCGCCGACAGCTATCTGGCAGGCGCAACGCCGGTTCCCTGCATCCGCTGCAACGAGCGCGTGAAATTCAAGGATCTTCTGGAAACCGCCAAGGATCTCGAGGCAGACTGCATGGCTACCGGCCACTACATTCAGCGCAAGATGGGCGCCAACGGTCCGGAACTGCACAACGCCGAAGACGCCAATCGCGATCAGTCCTATTTCCTGTTCTCGACCACACCCGAGCAACTGAACTTCCTGCGTTTCCCGCTGGGCCACCTGCCGTCAAAAGACGCAACCCGTGAGATGGCGGCGCAGTATGGGCTGTCCGTGGCGGACAAGCCCGACAGTCAGGATATCTGCTTCGTACCTGACGGCAACTATGCCAGCGTCATCGAAAAACTGCGCCCCGGAGCTGCGGAACCCGGCGAGATCGTTCACGCCGATGGCCGCGTTCTGGCGCAGCACAACGGTGTAATCCACTATACGATCGGGCAGCGTCGCGGTCTTGGCATCGGCGGCCTCAGCGAGCCGCTTTACGTCGTCAAACTGGACGTCGACAAAAAGCAGGTCGTTGTCGGCCCGAAAGAGATGCTGGCAACGCGCGTCGTTCCGGTGCGCGAGATCAACTGGCTGGGCGATGAACCCTTCACGTCACGCGATGAATGGCACCTGTCCGTCAAGGTCCGCTCGACCCGCCCGCCGCGCGAGGCGATCATTCGGCCGCTGTCGGACACCACGGCCGAGGTCGAACTGCTGACCCCCGAGGAAGGTATCTCGCCAGGGCAGGCCTGTGTGTTTTACGCGAACGAGGGCAGCCGCGTATTCGGCGGCGGCTGGATCTGGCGCGGGTATTAAGCTGAAACCGGTTTGACCTCGGGTTCGATCTGAATCTGCAATGCATCGTTGAACCGATTGAACGCACCGCACAAGGCGATGCGCCAGGTCAGTTCGACGATCTGAGCATCCGTGAACCATTCCCTCAGCTCCGCCACTTCGGCATCCTTCATGCGGCCCGACCGGATCGTCACGGCTTTGGCATAGCGGACAACCGCCTTGTCACAGGCATCCAGTTCCGGATGATCCTCGACGTCTGGCAGACGCGCCGCACCTTCGGGGCTCAGCCCCGCCACGGCCAGCAGCGGTGTGTGATGCGAGACGCAATAATCGCAGGCATTCAGTTTCGAAACCGTCACCATGGCCAGTTCCAACGCACGGCGCGGCAGGTTCTCCTGCTCTCGCAAGGTTGTCAGCATTCCCGTGACATGGTTCAGAACCGGAGGGCAATACGCCGCAACGCGGGCCCAGTTGTCAAACGGACCATACGCGCCCAATGCTGCGTGGGATGCGCGCGCGTCGGCGGTCATGTCCTGATCCGACAAAGGGGGAATGCGGGTCATGTCGAAAGCTCCTTTTTCTGAATCACGATACCTTGGACCTGCATCACTGCAACAGACCTTTGCAGGTCACATATGCGAGACGAAGCGCTCTCTTTGCCGGGTCACAGCATGTCGGTGGGAGAGTTGAAGAGAATATAGAGCCCGACGCAGACCATGATATATGGCGCAATCCGATCCAGCCGGGCAACGCGCGGGCCAAGGCTTTTGGCGTGGGGTGCCCCCCATGCCGCAACAACAACCAGCAAGGCGGCCGCGCTGGCGGCACCGATCAACGCCACGACCCGATAGGACGGCGCCGAATCCGCAAGCAGAGGGGTCATTACCGCAAAACTGTCTATCGAGAGGCTCAGGAAAAGCGTCACCACCGAAGTAACGGCCCCTTTTGACACAGCACCTTCGTTGTCCGCCTCGCGAAACTGATGCCAGATTCCGCGCAAGCCAAACACCAATGGGACAAGGCCAAGGTAGCCGATCCAAAACGGAAGGCCGCTCTGGTTCAGGCCCACGGCCACGGTCATGGCCAGGGAAAGTACGATCGTCTGAGCGACCGCAAAGCCCACGATCGCACGGCGCTGTTCCATCACCAGAATCAAGCCCAACAAGACAGCAAGATTGTCCAGATTGGTAGAGATCATCGCGATCCCCGCAGAGACTCCAAACAGCGCGTGATCAAGCATTGCGTGGCTGCATTCTGTTCAAAACCGCCCGCGCCGCGCGCAAGCCGGGTGCTTCGCCCCCTCGCCCCAACCTGTCCATTGTCAGGTTCATGGCGTGCTGTTGCGCGTCGGGTGCGTCGGCTACCTTTCGCAAGGCTTCGGCGATCTTTTCAGGCTGACAATCATCCAGCAGGCATTCCGGCACGGCGCGCGTGTCCGAGACCAGATTGACCAGAGTAACGGTGTCCAGTTTGACCATCCGTTCTGCCACCTTCTGCGTCAGCCAGTTGAGTTTGTACGCAATCACCATCGGCGTATTCTGCGCCGCAAGTTCCAGCGAAACCGTCCCCGAGGCCGCCAGGGCAAGATCTGCGGCGCCAAAGGCTGCACGTTTGTCGGCTGTGGCTTGCTCTGCGCCTGCATTGCGAGGGTCCAGCACCACGGGGGTGCCGGGCCATTTTCGCACCACCTCATTTACCAGATCGGTTGTCGCACCAACGGTCGGGATCACCACGCGGTAATTCGGGTGGGCATCGACGAACAACCGCAACGCGCCGCCGAAAGACTCTGCAAGGCGTTCGATCTCACCCCGCCGTGACCCGGGCAAAGCCAGCAGGATTGGGGCGTCAGCCAGATCGAAGCGGTTCCGAAAGGCCGCGATCTCGTCTGGTGTGGCAATCGGCTCGCTGGCCACAGGATGACCGACAAAGTCGCAGTCCATCCCTGCCCGCTCCATGTACGGAGGTTCAAAAGGAAGAAGCGCCAGCACATGATCGATGACCTTTGCCATCTTGTCTGCACGCCCGGGGCGCCAGGCCCAGACACTGGGCGCGACATAATGCACGGTTCGGATTTTGCTGTTGGCTTTGACGATCTTGGCGACGCGCAAGCTGAAATCAGGGCTGTCTATCGTAATCAATACATCCGGTTTCGTGTCTAGCACCGCCTGTGCTGTCTCGGAAATACGTCGTTTCAGGTGGAAAA
The DNA here is from genome assembly GCF_024628725.1 of Ruegeria sp. YS9. Taxonomy (NCBI): domain Bacteria; kingdom Pseudomonadati; phylum Pseudomonadota; class Alphaproteobacteria; order Rhodobacterales; family Roseobacteraceae; genus Ruegeria; species Ruegeria sp. YS9. The sequence continues at coordinate 1,434,101 of NZ_CP102409.1, read as the reverse complement.
ACTTCGGCAGAACTTCAACAAGCCCCATGACCGAAAGCTCGGACATGGGAAACCGGCTGCGCAGACCCTGCGCTTGCATCAACGGGCCACCGACCCCGTCGAATTCAACATCAGGCACCAGGGTTTTCAACCCCTCCATCAGCGCACCGCCCAACCGGTCACCCGAAGGTTCACCGGCGACCAGAAAGACACGCATCAGACCGCCCGCTCGAGGATATAAAGGAACAGACCCAGGCGATTGCATTCAGCGATGACACGATCTTTTTCCAGAACCAGCACACCGCCTTTTTCCAATACGATCCCGGACAAACCTGCCGCAACCGTATCGGTGACGGTTTCCGGCCCGATAGCGGGCAAATCGGCGCGCCGATCCTGATCGGGTTTGGGACCTTTGAACAGAATGCCGCCGCCTGCGTCGGGGCGTTGCGTCAGGGAGTGCAGCATCCACGCGGTACCGAACACCCCCTCGATAGCCAGCGCCTGCCCTTTGGACACGGCACAGGCCTGCCCGGTATCAGCCGCCCCCATTGCCCGAAGAATCCCGGCGGCGCGGTCAGCGTCGGCCATATCGGCATCCGAGGGCTGGGCCTCGGTCAGACATCCCACAGGCGGCAACAAACCGGGCGCGATCTCATGCGCGGCCCGCAAGTGTAGACCGGCCCCCTCGAGAATTCCGATCACGGCGCGCAAAGCTCCGTCATCCCCGGACAGGATGGCTTTTTGGATGATCGGAACCAACGGCAGCGTCGCGGCGTCGATGCGCGAGGGGTCGATTGGCGGGCGCCGAACAGCGCCGGCAAGGCAGATTTCAGTCACGCCCCGCGTCTTCAGGTCAGCGATGAAACTGCCCAACTGTTCCAAAGGAAACACGACATCTGCGCTCAGGGTGTCCGGCAGAAACCCCTCCATCGCGCAGATCAGGGGACGTTCTGCCAACTGCGCAACAACTTCGGTCGGCAGCGCCCCAGTTCCCGCAATCAACGCAAGCATGACCCTATTTCCTCGGGGTCAGGAATGATCGGTCACTATGGCCGGTGACGAAATCCACGATCTGCTGCACATAGTCGCTTTCGTTGCCTTCACCGATCCGACTGGCGCGATCCATAAAGGTGCCTTCGCCGTCGGACAATTCCTTGAAGGCCGCGCGCAGCGCCGAGATATCTTCGCGTGATACACCCTTGCGCTTGAGACCGACAAGGTTCAAGCCATCCAGCTCACCTCGCGACGCCTGTACCAGGCCATAAGGAATAACATCCTTGGGTACCATGGTCAGCGCGCCAATAATGGCCCCGCGTCCAACGCGCACCCATTGATGCAGCCCGGAAATGCCGCCGACGATCACGTCATCTTCGACGATGCAATGCCCCGCCGCGCCTGCATGGTTGACCATGATCACACGGTTGCCGATCTGAACATCATGGGCCACGTGAACCCCCGCCATCAGCAGGCAGTCGTCACCGATCCGCGTGACACCACCGCCACCTTGGGTTCCGGTATTGATTGTCACATGCTCGCGAATGCGATTGCGTTTGCCAATCTCAAGACGGGTGTTTTCGCCACTGAACTTCAAATCCTGAGGGATCTCACCAATCACCGAGAAATTGAACACAACGGTATCTTCGCCGATCGAGGTGTCACCCGTCACGACCACGTGCGATTTCAACTCGACCCGATCGGCCAGTTTCACCTGTGCGCCCACATGGCAGAAGGGACCGATGATGCAATCCTGTCCAATCTGCGCACCGTCTTCGATAATTGCGCTGGGATGGACTCCGTTCATGTTGTTTTTTCCATATCCCAGTCGACATAGGCCGAGAATTCCGCCTCGGCGGCCACGTCACCTTCGACGGTGGCACGGCCGCTGAACTTGAACAGCTTGCCGCCTTTTTTCCCGCGCACGGTTTCCACATGCATTTCCAGCACATCACCGGGCACGACCTTGCGACGGAATTTGCACTTGTCGATGCTCATAAAGTAAATCAACAGCTCGGTGTCGATGACGTCCATTCCAACACCCAGCATCACACCGGCGGTCTGTGCCATTGCCTCGACAATGGTGACGCCCGGCATGATCGGCGTACCGGGGAAATGCCCCTGAAAATGCGGTTCATTCATGGTGACATTCTTGATTCCGCGCGCCGACTGATAGCCCGAAATATCTACCACCTTGTCGACAAGCAAAAACGGATAGCGGTGCGGCAGAATCCTCTGGATCAGCTGAATGTCTGCGCTTTTGGTTTCTGTGCTCATGGTGCAGATATCCCGTTTTGGATGTTTCTTTTTTTGCGTGGTTAGCAATACAGCACTGCAAGGGCAAGCGAACCTATTCGCCCTGCCCCTCTTGCAAATCGCTTCCATCACCAATCGCGGCGTTTATTTGGAGGATCGCGGCTTCGGTGATGTCGGAAGTGCTGACGACGACATTGGATCGCTCGATCATCACGCTGGCCCCAATTTCGCGCAACAGATCGACAAGTACGGGGCGCACGATCTCGGAAAAGGTCTGCTGGGCTTCTTCGCTGCGACGGGCCAGAACGTCCAGCTTTGCCCTTTGCCCCTCGCGATGGGACTGAACCTTGAGATCAAACGCCTCGGCCAGGGGGCGGAACTCGTCGGCCGTCATGATGGCGCGCTGCTCGGTGAGTTCCTTTTCTTCGCGGCTCAATTCCGCGACAATCCGTTGGTTTTCTTCGGCCAGTAACGCGCTTTCCTTTTCGATTTCGCGCAAAACGCGCTGTCCGAAGGCAGACTTGGCAAACAGCTCTTCACTGGACAGGGTGACCACACTGGCTTGAGGCACACCAAGCTGCTGAGCATCTGCCAAAGGCGCCAGGACCATCGTCAAAAACGCACACAGGGCCCAAAGCGGGCCCCGTGTTCTGCCAAGCAATCTGTTCAGCATCGCGGATCAGAACCGGGCCTGGATCGTAAAGTCAAAGTTCTGCTCCTTGTCGAAAGATTCTTTCTTGAGAGGCTGCGAAAAGTTGAACTGCAACGGCCCGAACGGAGTTTCCCACAGCACCGAAATGCCGATCACGTGGCGGATCGATCCGTTTGCACCTACAATAGTTGAACCTGCCGTATTGACGTTGTCGATGTTGTAGAGGTTGCCGACATCATAGAACAGGCCACCACGCAGCCCCAATTCCTCGGGCAGTCCTAGCGGGAAATCGGTTTCGAACCGGGCAACCCAGTAATAGTTGCCCCCGATTGCGTCATCCTGACCGTTGGACAGGTCACGCGGTCCGATACCCGCTGGTTCGAAACCCCGGAAGGTATTGGGCCCCAGCACGAACCGGTCCACAGTGCGGCTGAAATCGTTTCCGCGCCAGTGCAGAGCGCCCAGCTCCATCGTTGCCCGAAGCACCACCTCTTCGTTCCATACTCGGGTTTGCGCGATACCACGCGCCGTGGTCTTGAAGTATTTGTTGTCCCCACCAAGTCCGGCGGCATCAACGCCAATCTCGAACAGAAAGCCGGTATTGGGGTCCAGACCGCCGAGACGGCTGTCATAAATGTACGACAGTCCCAAAGAGCTGGACGTCCGTTTGCCCTGCGCGATTTCAGAAGCAATCACCGCACCGTTAACTTCGTTGTCCTGCTGCGTCATCTCGCTGCGGTCCCAGCGATAACGGAGCCGCAACGCCGACAATTCACCAATCGCATAGGTCAGCTGTGGTGCAAAGAAAAGACTGCTTGTGTCGTAACTTGCAAACCCGGAATTGGTGGCCGACAGCCCCAGACCAATGTCAAAGCGCAGCTTGCGGCCCAGCAGGTAAGGCTCGGTGAAGCTGAGCGTGTATTGTTCCGAGTCCTGCGCGGTCGAGATCGACACACCGAGGTTCTGGCCACGACCCAGGAAGTTGGATTCGTTCAGACCGACCGCAATCCCGAAACCGTCCGTAACCGAGTAGCTGCCGCCAAGGCTCAGCGAGCCGGTAGGTTGTTCTTCAACGTCCACATCCAGAATGACTTGGCTGGGCGAAGATCCTTCGCGCGGTTCGACTTCCGCGACAGCGAAGAAACCCAGGGCATTGATGCGCTCGGCGGCCTGACGGATTTCGCGGGGATTGAACGGGTCTCCTTCGACGGTGTCGAACTGACGGCGGATCACCCGGTCCAGGGTGGTTGTGTTGCCTTCAATATCGATCCGCTCGACAAAAATCCGAGGACCTTTTGTCAGGACAAATTCGATATCCAAAGTCAGATCGCGGTCATTGCGTGTGACACGTGGTTCCACCCGAAGGAAATCCACGCCTTGTTTCAGACCCAGACGTTCCTGGCGTGTAATGGAGTTTTCAACCAGAGACGGTGTATAGGTTACGCCGGGCTTGATCTTCAACGCGTCCTGATAAGGGGCCGGATCCACGCCCGGAATCTCACTGACGGTCGTGATCTTACCGAACGAGAATTTCTGGCCTTCGGTTACATTCATCACCAGGAAAAACGCATCCCGTTCACGGGTAAATTCGACGTTGGCGCTGTTCACGCGGAAGTCGACATAGCCTCGTGACAGGTAGAAGTCCCGGATGACCTGCTTGTCGAACTCGATACGATCGCCGATGAACGTGTCGTTCCGGAAGAACGTCCGCAGAAACGTTGCCTGCTTGGTTTCCAGAACGCGGCGCAAGCGTCGGTCGGAAAAGGCACGGTTGCCGACAAAGCTGACACGTTCCACCTCGATGGTCGTGCCTTCGGCCACTTCAAAAACCAGATCAACCCGGTTGTCGCTGCGGCGGATAATCCGAGGGATCACGGTCGCGGCAACACGGCCTTGGGCTGAGTACACTTCAGCAATCATATCGGCGTCAGACTCGGCCACCTGAGGGGTAAAGACGCGGCGCGGCTGAGATTCGATGACGTCCAGCAGAACGTCGTCCTTGACACGGGCGTTGCCCTCGATGCTGATCTGGTTGATCGTCGGATATTCCTGAACCGTGATGACCAGCGTCGAGCCGCGCGGCGTCAGTTCGACTGTTTCAAATACACCACTGTCAAGCAAACGCTGATAGGCATCATTGAGTTGGCCCGCAGTTACGGTCTGGCCAGGTTCGATTCCCGTTCGGGCGATGATCGTACCGGTTTCGATCCGGCGATTGCCCTCAACGTCAAAGGAATTGATCGTAAAGTTTTGCGCCTGTGCTGCATGCGGAAAAGTCATTAAGCTTGCAGCAACAAAAAGGAAAAGAACCGCTAGCGCCTGCCACAAAATATTGTTTGTTGGCATTTGCTGCCCGCAGGATGTGCCCGCCCCTCGCCTGTCAGTCATTTTATGCTCTACCCAGAATTTAAGACTTTAATGCTGAGTAGCGGGATTGAATGAGCTTGTCAAAAGGCGAAATCGAAGCAACCGCGCAGACTGCCAGTCAATTTGTCGACGTTGATTTCAGCAAGAATCACATGGCCGCCAGATAGGCGGCACCTGCCATAGCCAAAGCCGTAACCGCAAAGCTCAGCAGAACATCCCAATTCAACACGAACAGGAAGCTAAAGCTCTGATACGATTTTTTCAGCGTTTTGGTCATGGCTTTTCCCTCAGACGCAAAGAGAATAGCGCTCAAATAAGGCGATAATGCGGCTCAATTTTGCACCGAGCGCCACAATCAGCAGAACAGATCGTTGCTTACTGAAAACAGCATGAGGGTGAGGATTATCGTGATCCCTAGCCCCATGAGCACCCGCAAGGCCCCGTCACTGGGTGGTTTCCCTGCAATGGCTTCATAGGCGTAGAACACGAGATGCCCGCCATCCAATGCCGGGATCGGAAACAGGTTCAGCAATCCGACCGCCGTCGACAGAACCGCGATGAAGAAAATGAAGTTCTGCGCCCCCTGGCTGGCCATTGCCCCCGAGGTTTCGGCGATTCCGATCGGTCCCGAGATGTTGCAGGTGCTGATTGCACCCGTCACCATGTGCCACATGCCCGACAGCGACCCTTCGATAATGCGACCCGTCTGCCTGACACCGCCGGTCAGTGAATCCAGAATACCAGCCGGTTCAGTTGCCGGCTCCAACATCATGCCCCCAATGATCCCAATCCGCCAATGGGTGACGAAACCGCCTTCCGGCTGAGGTTCATCCGTGCGTCGGGGGGCCAATGCGAATTCCAGCTCGGATCCATCCCGCCAGACGTCCAAAAGCAGAACCCGGCCGTCGGACCCTTCGACAAAATCCTTCAGCTGCTCGAAGGCAAAGATCGGTTCCCCGTTCACCGCCGTGATGACATCGCCTTGTTTCAGTTGAATATCCATCGCCGCGCTGCGTGGGGCCACTTGGCGGATCAGGGGTGGAAACATCCATGGTGCTTGAACATCCAGGGTTTCACCGTCCCGGATAACCGTGTAGTCCAGAACCGGTTCCACAGGCAGCGCCTCGATAAAGTCCTGCCAGGCCCCCTCTTCATCGTAATCAGGTGTCGGAATACCGGCGATGGCCGTGATCACATCACCTTCTCTCAGTTCCTGCACGGTGCCGGGCAAGGGTTTCAACGATCCGACTGTCAGCGGCTCTTTCGATACGCCCTGTGACCAGAAGATCAGACCGAAAACCAGAATGGACATTGCAAAATTGAAGACAGGCCCGGCCGCGACCGTGGCGGCACGCGCCCACAAAGGGGCGCCGTGCATGGTGCGGCGCAGCTCTTCCGGGCTTTGGGTTGCGATGCCTTCCATCGCCTCTTCATCCTTGCCGGATGCGGCATTGGCATCGCCCAGGAACTTTACATAGCCCCCAAACGGCAGCAACGCGATCTGCCATCTGGTTCCCCGCTTGTCGATACGGCTCCACAGAACCGGGCCAAACCCGATCGAGAAGACCTCGGCATGGATACCGGACCAGCGCCCCACAATGTAATGTCCGTATTCGTGCACCGCGACGATGACCGACAACGCGATGACAAACGCGACAATCGTCCAGAGAAGATTGCCAAATTGGGGGATTAGCGAAAGTACGTCCAAAATTCTATCCTGCTCGTTCCACCACAGTGTCATCGACCCACTGACGTGCCAGATGGTCGGTTTGCTGTACGTTATCAAGGGTCATCGGGGCATCAATAAGGCTGTCTGACGCGTCAAACCTGTCCAGGACCGCGGCGACGGCATCAGCCATATCCAGAAACCCGATCCGGCGTGCGATAAAATGATCCAGCGCGCGTTCCTTGGCGGCATTGAAAACAGCGCCTGCCAGGCCGCCACGCTCCATCACGTCCCGCGCGAGCTTCAGGGCCGGATACCGCGCCAAATCCGGTTCATTGAAACGCAATTGCCCCAGCTGGGCCAAGTCAAGCCGCTGTATCGGCAAGTCCCGTCTTTCGGGCCAATGCAGCGCGTAACCGATTGCGTGGCGCATATCGGGTGCCCCCAAATGGGCCATCATCGCACCATCACGATACCCGACAAGGGCGTGTACTATGGATTCCGGATGCACCAGCACTTCGATCTGATCCGGTTCGACACCGAAATATTCTTTTGTTTCTATGACTTCCAACGCTTTGTTGAACATGGAGGCGCTGTCGATGGTGATACGCTGCCCCATATCCCAATTCGGATGGCTGGAGGCCTGTTCCACAGTCGCGTTTACCAGTTCACTCAGGGGCCAATCACGGAACGCCCCGCCACTGGCGGTGATGATCACACGCTCGACTGTTTCAACGTCTTCACCGACCAGAGCCTGAAACACCGCCGAATGTTCGCTGTCGACCGGCAGCAATCGCGCACCATGCTGTTTGGCCGTTTCCAGAACCAATGACCCGGCGCAGACCAATGTCTCTTTGTTGGCCAGTGCCAGGGTCGTTCCCTGTTTCAACGCTTCGATTCCCGGTGCCAACCCGGCCGAGCCGACAATGGCCGACATAGTCCAATCCGCCGGACGTGCCGCAGCCTCGACGATGGCGCCGGGGCCCGCAGCCGACTCGACGCCACTGCCGGCCAAAGCGGAACGCAGGTCATCAAGCCGGTCTTCATGAGCGGTGACGGCAATATCAGCACCCAACCGACGCGCATCATCCGCAAGTTTTTGAATATTGGCGCCACCGGTCAAAGCCACGACGTCATACTCGGACGGTGCGCGCGAAATCAGATCAATCGTATTCTGCCCGATCGACCCGGTGGCCCCGAAAACAGATACCTTTCGCATTACATTTCACCCGGCGAATAGATCAGCCCTGCGATCAGAACAAACAGCGCGGCGCCCATCATGCCATCAAACCGATCCAGAAAGCCGCCATGACCCGGTATCAGGTTCGAACTGTCTTTGACGCCGAACTTACGTTTGACTGCGCTTTCAACAATATCACCGGCCTGGCTTGCCATTGAGGCAAAAACGGAAACAACGACAAAAGCGAATCCAAAGCCGGCCATGCTTGCAAAAACCGCGCCGACACATGCCGCGGCGGCCCACCCGCCGGCGGTTCCCGACCACGTCTTCTTCGGGCTGACTTTGGGCCAGAACTTCGGGCCGCCAACCGCCTTGCCCACGAAATAGCCCGCGACATCCGTGGCGACCACGACCGCGATCAGCCAAACCATCCAGCCAAAACCGAAGCTTTCCCGGATAGAAATGAAACCCAGCCCGGCCCCGACGATCCAGACCACAAACAGCCCGAACAGAACCTTCGAGCGACTGATCTGCCCCACACCCACAAGCGCTGGCGCGAGTACGACCGGCAAAGTATAAATCGGCGGCAGATGATAGCTGAGAACCACGGTGACGCTTGTCAGAATTCCCAATTGCACGGCCACGCCGCGGGCCTGCGGGTCAATCATCCGAACCAATTCCCACGTCATCAGACCACAGGCTGCGGCGATGAAGGTTTCGAACCACCACCCGCCAAGCCAGACCTCGATTGATCCGATCACGACCAGAACAGCAGCAGAAAGAACCCGTGTTGTCAGGTCAGACCATCGGCCGTCTCTCATGCCAGAACCGCTCCGAACCGCCGATCTCTTGAGCCGTAATTCTGGCACAGACGGGCCAGTTCATCAGCAGTGAAGTCCGGCCAGAGCGTATCGATGAATTCGTATTCCGAGTAAGCCGACTGCCACAGAAGAAAATTTGAAATCCGCGCTTCACCGCTGGTTCGAATCACAAGGTCGGGATCAGGAAGAACACGCGTATCCAGATACTTGGGAAGGGTTTCTTCATCCACCTCTTCGGGTTTCAGCCGCCCTTCTGCCACATCCCGCGCCAGACGCTTGGTGGCGCGCGCGACCTCGTCGCGCCCACCGTAATTCAGCGCGACGGTCAAATGAACCAGATCGTTGTTTTTGGTTTCTTCTTCCAGCGAGTCCATCAACTCGATCAACTTGGAATCCAGCCGGACCCGGTCTCCGATGAACCGAACCCGGATGCCATTATCCGCAAGTGTCCGGGTTTCCTTGATGATATAGCGGCGGAACAGGTTCATCAGACCAGCCACCTCGACCTGGGTCCGCTTCCAGTTTTCAGTCGAAAACGCGAACACCGTCAGGTACTTGATTCCCAATCCCGGGCAGGCCTCGACAACCTCGCGCACGCGCCGCGCCCCGGCATGGTGGCCGAACAGCCGGGGACGGCCGCGCGCCTGCGCCCAACGACCATTGCCATCCATGATGATGGCCACATGGCGCGGGCCGGACTCCAGCTCGGTTTGCGGGTCTTTTGGCATCAGTCCGGCTCAGACCTGCATGATTTCGGCTTGCTTGGTTTCAAGCGCAGTATCCACGGCCTTGATCATCTCATCCGTCATGTCCTGAACTTCACTTTCCCAAAGCTTCTGGTCATCTTCCGACATGCCGTCCGCTTTGGCCTTCTTGATCTGATCCATGCCATCGCGACGCACGTTGCGGATCGCAATGCGCGCGCTTTCCGCGTACTGACCCGCGACCTTGCTCAATTCGCGGCGGCGTTCTTCGTTCAATTCGGGTATCGGCAGCATTATGATGGTGCCGTTCAATTGCGGATTGATACCAAGGCCGCTTTCGCGGATGGCCTTTTCGACCTTACCGACCAGTGACTTGTCCCAGACGTTTACAGTAACCATACGCGGTTCGGGCACGTTCACGGTGCCCACCTGGTTGATCGGTGTCATCGAGCCGTAAGCGTCAACCATGACAGGTTCCAGCATCGAGGCCGAAGCACGCCCTGTTCGCAATGATGCAAATTCGGTTTTCAGATTGGCCATTGCGCCATCCATGCGGCGCTGCAGATCATCGGTGTCCAGTTCGAAGTCGTCAGACATTCTGCTCACTCCCCGTCTTCAGGTACTCTTTGGATGGGTCTTACGCCATCGCAATTGGGATGTATAGCAATCATGATCGGGAATTGTATCAATGGCCAGAGGTGTTGCGACCAATTCGGACAAACATCGTTTTTCCGGAACCTGGCCGAGTTCCTCCGGCCAGGTCGAGTTCATGGGTCAGCCTCAGGCGTTCACGTCCACCACGACACGCCCCTTGACCTGGCCCTTCAGAATGTCGGCGCCCAATTGCGGCAGATCGGACAGACCGGCCGGTTGAACCATCGCTTCAAGCTTGTCCATCGGCAGATCCGTGGCGATCCGTTTCCACGCGCGCACCCTGTTGTCATAGGGCTGCATCACGCTGTCGATACCCAAAAGGTTCACACCGCGCAGCAGGAACGGAATCACTGTCGCAGGCAAAGCAGCGCCCCCTGCCAAACCAACCGCGGCAACGGAGCATCCGTATTTCATCTGGCCCAGAACACGCGCCAGCATGGCACCGCCCACAGCATCAACGCAGCCCGCCCAGGTTTCGCTTTCAAGGGGGCGTTTTGTGGTCTCGTTAAGGTCGTCGCGCGGCACAATGGTCGTCGCACCAAGTGATTTCAGATAGTCCCCGGTTTCGGGCCGTCCGGTGACCGCAGCGACCTCATAGCCCAAATTGCCAAGAATGGCCGTGGCCACCGACCCGACACCGCCCGCGGCCCCGGTCACCAATACCGGTCCACGATCCGGGGTCAGCCCATGATCCTCCAGCGCCATGACCGCCAGCATCGCAGTGAACCCGGCAGTGCCCACGGCCATTGCCTGACGCGTTGTCAGCCCATCGGGCAGCGGCACCAGCCAATCGGCCCGCGCGTTGGCTTTTTGCGAATAGCCGCCCCAGTGAGCCTCGCCCACGCGCCATCCGGTCAGAACAACCTTGTCACCGGGTTTGTAGCGGTCATCCGATGAGGCTTCGACCGTGCCGGCGTAATCAATGCCGGGGACATGTGGATAGGCTCGCACCAGCCCGCCCCCTTTCGGAGACAGGCACAGGCCGTCCTTGTAGTTCACCGTGGAATATTCGACCGCAACCGTGACATCACCATGTGGTAGGTCATCCACCGACAATTGTTTGATCGAGCCGGTGGCAATTCCGCTCTCTTCATCCTTGTCCATCACAAGTGCATTGAACATCTGTCATTCCTTTCGTGTTCAGTGACCAGCCCATGTCGGCAGCTGGTTCAAAATATCCCGAGGTCGACGCGGCAGCGTCCTTGGCTCTGCTAGATCCAGAAATGCGATTGCACGGTCGCGCGGCGCATCCCGGCCGGTGTTTCCACTTCCAGTTCCGTCCCGGCATCCCAATGGCTCAGGCGCACCATACCGATCGCCACATTGGTTTCAAAATCCGGAGACCAGGCCGCCGAAGTCACCTGCCCCACACGCTTTCCGTCCGCAAACATACCCCAGGGACGATCGCAACCCGGCACCGGATCACCATCAATGGCGATAGGTCGGATTTGCTGCACCGGCCCTTCCTTGGCGACACGCAACAGAGCGTCCCGACCGATGCAGCCGATCGCGGTGTGCGTGTTGCAGAACTTTCCCAGACCGCATTCATGCGGGGTGTTGTCATCGGTCATGTCGTTCCCATAGGACAACAGACCGCCCTCAATGCGTTCGATCAGGTTCGGGCAACCCGCGCGCACGTGCAGGTCTTCGCCGGCGGCAAACAGGGCGTTCCACAAAGGCATGCCGATATCGCCACCTTCCACGTATATCTCGAAACCACCCTGTTTCGAATAACCGGATCGCGCGACGGCCAGATCGCGCCCCTCGAACTCGAACATATCAAATTTGAAAAACCGGATGTCGCGCACGCGGTCCCCGAAGACACGGGCCATCAGCTCGTCCGCCTTCGGGCCCTGAACGGCAAGCGGCGACACGTCCGGTTCGTCCACCAGCACATCCAGACGGTAGCCAACGGCGATACCCTTGACCCACAGCAACAGATCGCTGTCTGCAATCGAGATCCACCAGCGGTCTTCAGACAGCTTCACCGCGACCGGGTCGTTCAACATGCCGCCTGTCTCATCAACGATAGGCACATAGAAACACTGCCCCGGAAGCATACCGCGCAGATCACGCGGGGTCAGCATCTGCATCAGGCGCGCAGCATCAGGGCCACGCAATTCAACCTGCCGCTCGCACGACACATCCCAGACCTGCACATGGTTCTTCAGGTGCCGGTAATCGGCTTCAACGCTTTCAAAAACCGTCGGCAACAACATACGGTTGTAGACCGTATAGCCCTTGACCCCGGCAGCTTCGACCCCTTCAGAGAACGGAGTGCGCCGCAAGCGGCGTGACGCGGAAATCTGTGGCATTCATACCTCCTGAGGCATAAAGACGATATCACTCACAGGCGCTTCCGAGCCCGTCTCGGTCAGCATTTTATGCACTTGTCCCCTGTGGTGGGTCTGGTGATTGAAGAAATGGATCACGCACAACGCGTAAGACATTGTGACATCAGCCTCTTTCGCGGCGGAATACCACGTGAACGAGCCGGTCAGCGGATCATCCCCCAACCCTTCGGCCCAGTTCAGGATACGCGCGTCGATCTTTTCGCGTAACGCCAACCAGCTTTGCAGGTCCGGGCACAGGTATACACTTTCATGGATACCCCCGCCGGCATTGTGAATAGTGCCGTCGGGCCCGTCGCGCTTTTCGAAACGCGACATCCACATCCAGTCGCCCCACAACAAGTGGTTTACCGTGCCCATGATCGAGCCAAAGAACGCCCCGCGTTCAAGTGTCAGTTCCTTCGGTGTCAGAGATTGCAAAAACTCTGCCAACTGCTTGTTCTGCCAGTGATTGTACCGCGCCATTTCCTGCGCATACCCACCCGTGATCATCATTTGGGCCCGTGCCAGTCGATGGGGCAGATTTCAGCGGACTTGCCGCCAAAGTCCCAGACCCGGCCATAGTCGCGCACCTTCGATTTGGTGCCACGCGCCACGATGATGTCAGGTCCCATCCAGTATTTGGAGTTTGAAACCATCACCGGATGCTCCGGATCCTTGCCCGCAAGCATCTCGATCTCGCCCTGGATCTTGCGACCAATCGCGATCCGACGTTTGTTTCCGTCACGCTCAATCTGGACCGGAGCTCGTTCCGCCCCAATGATCTCGCTGACCAGCATGGTAAACAGACCGGTGGTGCCGCCCGCCTGACCGCTGAAGATTTGCAACAAACCGTTATAAGCCTTGCCGCTTGCGCGCTCGTCGACATAAGCGGCGACTTTCCACTGGCCTTCACCCATCCGGCCCGGAATATCGACCAGCAACCCGACATTCAGGCCCGACAGATCCTCGCCTTCATAGTGGCCCTCATCAACGATGATACCCATCCACGCATGACAATGACCTTCCGTCGGAGGATGCGCGCCCAGTGACACCACGCAGGGGCAGAACACGTCACATGAACAGTTCAGGATCAGCTCGCCCTTGATGGCCCATTCCGTCGGGCTCATCTCTCGCCGCTTGGGATTGGGCATGCGGCTGTCGATGCGCTGACTGACGGGCAGCCGATCGGCGTCTGGTTTTCTGTTTTTAGCCATTGGTTTATCCTCCGTAGCTAATTGGATACACGAGCAGGATAAGACCGCCCGCAATCAGCACAAACCCCATCGGACGGGTCACGGCGTGCCCGATCTGAGGAAGTTTCTCCAAAACCATGAACAGGGTCGCGAGCCCCATCCACAACAGGCTCATGACACCGCCGACAAAGCCAAGTGCCATGAAGCCCCAGCAACAGCCGACGCAAAAGGCACCAAGACCCAGGCCCATGCGCACGCCACCTGCAAAACCGGTTCTCCAATGCCCCAGGAAATAGGTCATCGGGGCATGGCAGACACCGTGGCAAACCTCTTTGACGCGGGAAAACTGAAAGGCGCCCACGGCAATCATCAGACCGCCCGCGACCCAGCCGGATTTGGCAATTCCCAGCATATCGACAACGCCGCCAAACAGCAGAACCAGCTGAATTCCTGCGATCAGAGCCGCAAACCCGACCCAGACGACGGAGTACCCGGCCAGAACCCCCAGCCAGCCGGCGCGGCTGCCATTTGCACTGCGGATCAGGTCATCGTAACTGCGCAGGGTCGGGATCAGGGTCGGCAGCATCATGGCCGCCATCATGATCGCCCACATTGAAAACAGCGGGCCGAACTCGGCCATGGGCATGTACATATCCATGCGCGGATCCATCGCGGCCATCGCCTGCCCCATCGGCCCCGGACGGCCGATCAGATCGAGGTCCATGTCCCGGCTCATCGAGAACATGACCCACCACGCCCACAGGATCAGAACAAAAAAGCCCAGCCACATTCCGCTGCGCAGCCACGTACGACTCACTTCGGCCTCCCGACTCAACTCCCTTGCTTTTCAAATGTCAGACTTTTAAATGTCAGACAAATAAAAATTTGCCCAAGGTCGTCTGAAGATGAAAACCGCGCCCCGAAAAACCGCAGACCTGTCTGCCCAGATCGCCCAGGCCATTCGGGATGCGATCGTTTCGGGTGAGCTGATCGTGGACGCGCGCCTGCCCTCCGAAGCCGAACTGTCGGATCAGTTCCAGGTCTCTCGCCCCACAGTGCGCGAGGCGCTGAAACGACTGGCAGCGCAGTCGCTGATCCGCACCCAACGCGGCGCTTCCGGCGGGGCGTTTGTCAATCGCCTGAGCTTTGAGGATGCCTATTCTCAGCAAGTCACGACTTCGACATTGCTGCTGTCGATGAATGCGGTCAGCTTCGATACCGCATGCGAGGCGCGATATGCCCTGGAAAGGGCCTGTGCGCCCTTGTCCGCGCAGCGGCGCACGGCAGATCACCTGGCGACCATGCGGGCGGAAATATTCCGCCAGTCCCAACCGGGCCTGACGGACGAAGCCTTTTGCGCCTCGGACGTGACTTTCCATCGCGCGCTGGTGGATGGGGCTGGAAACCCGGTCCTGTCTTATCAGCTGGCGGGCGCCGTGGAAGCGATGCAGCCCTTGATGAATATGATCACCTTCACGGCGCGATCCCGCGAAGAGATCATCGGACTGCACAGCAGAATAGTGGACGCGCTAGAGGCAAAAGACGCGGACACCGTAGACACCGCACTTATTGATCTGGAACATTACACACGACGGCTGGCCCACGACGTGGTCGAAAGCAAACGTAAACCGACCTGAGAGCCGCATTCGAAACAAGATCAGAACAAGGGGCACACGAGCAGGCAGATTGTCATCCGGCGCCAAGATCGGAACTTTCAATATGAATTGAAGTTCAATGACTTACGGGAGGACGTTATGAACCAAAGACCGGACCCAAGTTTTTATCCATCCGCAAAACTGGCGATGGAGGGCCCCGCTGAGACACTTGCATTCACGCTGATGCTCAGCCCTGACTTTTCACAACCCGACGGACTGGCGGTTGTGAATGTCGATCCAAGCTCGGACGATTTCGGAAAGATCGTGCATCAGGTGATCATGCCCGAAAAGGGCGACGAGTTTCACCATTTCGGTTGGAACGCCTGTTCTTCGGCCCTGTCGCCGCTCAGCGGTCACGCGTTTCTGGAGCGGCGCTATCTGATCATTCCGGGCATCCGGTCCAGCCGGATTTATGTCATCGATGTCAAAAACCCGCTCGAAGCCAAGATTCACAAGATCATCGAACCCGAAGAAGTCTTTGCAAAGACAGGGTATTCCCGTCCGCACACGATCCATTGCGGGCCCGAGGGGATCTATGTCAGCACCCTTGGCGGTGGTGGCCCCGACGGCACAGATGGCCCTCCGGGCATTTTCATCATGGATTGCGAAACCTTCGACATCATCGGGCGCTATGAGATCGAGCGCGGCGTACAGGACAAGCATTATGATTTCTGGTGGAACCTGCCGCGTGACTACATGGTCAGTTCCGAATGGGGCCTGCCACCGCAATTCGAAAACGGGCTGGTGGCCGAAGACCTGTTGTCCAATAAATACGGCCACCGCATCCATTTCTGGAACCTTCGAAACCGGACGAATATTCAAACCATCGATCTGGGTGAAAACCATCAGATGGCCTTGGAAATCCGTCCCGCTCATGATCCCGTAAAGCAATACGGGTTCTGCGGCGTTGTCGTCGATACAACGAACCTGCAAGGTGCAATCTTCACCTGGTGGCGCAATGAAGACGGCACGTTCGAAGCCAAGAAGACCATAACAATCGATCCGCAACCCGCTGATCCCGATGATCTTCCTGAGCTTCTGAAGGGCTTCTCTGCCGTTCCGCCGCTGGTTACCGATATCGACCTGAGCCTGGACGACAAGTACCTCTACGTCGCCTGCTGGGGTACCGGCGAGATGCATCAATACGATGTATCCGACCCGATGAACCCCACCCTTGCCGGCAAGGTCGAAATTGGAGGGATTGTAAAAAAGACCAAACACCCCAACGGCCAGACGTTTGGATATGGTCCACAGATGGTCGAAATCAGCCGCGACGGCAAACGCGTCTACTGGACCAATTCGCTCTATTCCACGTGGGACGACCAGTTCTACCCCGAGGAAGGCGGTGCGGCCATGGTCAAGGCTGATGTCGGCGAGAATGGCGGGCTGACGCTGGATCCGAAGTTCTGGGTGGAGTTCCCCAAGGGCTATCGCAGCCACCAGATCCGGTTGGAGGGCGGAGACTGTTCAACCGACAGCTTCTGCTATCCGTCGGTCTGAATTGGACGTTCTGATGTCATCAACGGCTGGCCTGTGGCTGGCCGTTGTTCTGAGCGGCGCCTATCACGGCCTGAACCCCGGCATGGGCTGGCCGCTGGCGGTGTCTTCGGCTCTGATGGAACAACGCCAATCCGCCCTGTGGAGCGCACTCGCGGCTTTGGCTGGTGGGCATTTCGTGGCCATGCTGGGCGTACTTCTACCTTTTGCCCTGATGGCCGTACTGGTCGATTATCAAAATGAAATCCGTATCGGCGCGGCCCTGGTCGTCATTGGCATGGGCCTGTACATCGCGATAACCCGCCGTCATCCCCGCTTTCTTTCGCGGATCCCGCCAAGCAGGCTTGCGCTTTGGTCTTTTCTGGTGGCGCTTGCCCACGGGGCCGCCCTGATGCTGGTTCCAATTTATCTGGGCCTTTGTGCCGTGGATGAACTGGACGCGGGACATCAAGCGATTTCCCAGATCATGACGACGAACACCCTTTTGGTTCTGGGCGTCGCCGCGCTGCATACGGCCGCCATGGTTCTGGGTGGCGGGCTGTTGGCCTTTGCGGTCTATCGTTGGCTTGGCCTGCAATTCCTGTCGCGCAGCTGGTTCAACCTGGAGCTCATCTGGGCCCTGAGCCTCATTCTGGTCGGTGGTCTGGGTCTTTGGTCCGCACTCGGCTGACCTTGTACTTTGTTTTGAAACGCGCTTTGTCTGCATCAAGACAAAACGGAGCTTCCGAATGCAGGACCAAACCCGCCCAACCGATGTGCTGCGTCAGGGTAAAATCGACGACTGGACGGCCGCCACAACCCAGGCCTTCACCCGCGAACTGTCTGACGGCACCCTGCCCGAGGATAAAATGCGCTGGTACCTGCAACAGGATTATCAGTTCGTCGACGGCTTCGTGCGTCTTTTGGCCAGCGCCATCGCGCATGCGCCGACCCTTGCAGACAGCGTCCCGGCCGCGCAGTTTCTGGCGGTGATCACAGGCCCCGAGAACACCTATTTCCTGCGCGCTATGGACGCTTTGGGCACTGAGCCCAGCACCGAGCCCGCGCCCGCCACACGCGCGTTTCAGGATTTGATGGCCGAAGCCGCAGCCTCTGGCCGTTATCAGAACATGCTGGCGGTTCTCGTCGTGGCGGAATGGGTTTACCTAGGCTGGGCCAGCCCGGAAAACCCGCCCAAAGACGGCTTGCCGTTCTGGTTTGCGGAATGGATCACGCTACATGCGGGCGAAGGGTTCGAAAGCGTCGTGGAATATCTGCGCAGTCAGTTGGACAACGTCTGGCCGACGCTGGATGCGGCTGAACAGGCCGAGGTCACGCGACTGTTTCATCGCGCCATCGAGCTGGAACGTGATTTCTTTGACGCCGCCTATGCGGCCTGAACCCAGGAGGCCGCCATGGTCGCAACTCTGAACGTCATTGCAGCATTGCTGACCATCGGGTTCGGCGCGTTCGGGTTTCTAGCCCCGGCCCACACCGCGTCGGCCCTGGATCTGGCCCCGACCAACAGCACGATGGGGTTGTCCGAGATGCGCGCCTCGGTCGGTGGTTTGTTTGTTGTGACCGGGATCGCCGTTATCTGGCTGAACAACCCAATGGCCTATGTCATGCTGGGCATTGTCTATTCCGGTGCAGCGCTGGGCCGATTTGTATCGGTCGCGCTGGACAATCCCCCCTTGGCCAGGGCGTTGATCTTTGGGGGAATCGAACTGGTTCTGGCGGTTTGGCTTATCTCTGCAAACTTCAACAAAGCCTCCTAACGGATTGGAAATATAGGATACGGCAGACTTCATTCTGAGTTTGCATCCATCCATCACCTCACCTATATAAGAGATGTCCTTCGGGACTATGGACATAAACGCGCTCGTAATAAGCGGATCGGACCCGGGGGCGGTACCCGGCGGCTCCACCATACACCTTCTGGGGGCATCCTTCGTTTGGGGATCACTTTCAGAACCGGGGGGCCGAAATAGGATCGACGAACGTCTAAAGGGGTTAGCTTTGTCCCGGCTGTCTGCCACCGTTACCGGCGAAAACAGTACAATTGCAAACGACAATCGTGCTCCGGTTGCAGTTGCTGCGTAAGCAGTAGCAAGACCGAAACTTAAGCCCTTGCGCCTAGCCGCGTAAGGCGGGGTTCGCAGGTACCTGGCAACAGAAACCTGCATTAATCCCCCACATGTCTGAATTTATTTACCCGTCCCTTGGCGGATTCAGAGTTTATTCATTCCTTTTTGCCATCGTGCCAGCACTTGGACAGGAGAACTGGGATGACGAATTCAGAGATACTCAGAAAGTGGTACTCCGAAGTTTGGGAAAATGGAAACACCGAAGCGATTGATCAGTTCTTCGCGCCCGAAACGATGGCCGAGGGGCTGATTCCGGAAATGCAGGTCGGTGCGGACGATTTCCGGGATCTGGTCATGGCGTTCCGCCATATTCTGGGGGACATCAAGGTCGAGTTGCCCAAGATCATCGAAAACGGCGACTGGGTGTCTGCCATTCTGCATGTTCGTACTTTTCGGGCCGACAATGGCGCGCCACTGGAAGTCACGGGCCAGGTCATGGCACGGTTCAAAGACGAAAAGATGGTCGAGGCCTACAACCATTTTGACTTCATCTCGTTTTTTGAAGAACTGGGCCAGTTTCCATCGGACACCCTGCCCGTATGCATGACAGGGCAGCGCCTGGACTGGGCGTGAATACAACGCAATCTTGACCCCCATGACCCTTGCGCGGTAGCAAGTGCCATGGGGCAAGATTGCGAACGCCCCGTGAGGCGACAGCCCAAGTTTCGCATGTATCCGCGGTTACAAGGAAACATGCCATGGCATCGCCCAACTCTATTTCCCCCAAGCAACTTCTGCGTCTGATTGGCACTCCGAATGCGCCCGTTCTATTCGACGTCTGCCTGAATGACGATTTTGAAGAAGATCCCTATCTGATCCCCGCGTCAATCCGGCACCCGGTCACAGATCTTCGGGGGCTTTTGTGCAAGATCTCCGGCCGCTCGGCCGTGATTATCTGTCAAAAGGGCAAAAAGCTGAGCCAGGGCGTTGTCTCCTGGCTGCGCAGCGAAGGGCATCAAGCCGAATATCTGGAAGGTGGAATGCAGGCCTGGCGCGAATTGACCGACGCGCCACGTGTACCCGCAGCCCGCATTCCTGAACGGATTGGAGGCCATACGCTGTGGGTCACGCGCCACCGACCAAAGATCGACAGAATCGCATGTCCCTGGCTGATACGCAGGTTTGTTGATCCCGACGCCAAATTCCTGTTTGTGGCACCCGGCGAAGTCGAAAGCGTTTCGACTGCTTTCGGGGCGTCACCATTTGATATCGAGAACACGTTCTGGAGCCACCGGGGCGACAATTGCACGTTTGACACCATGTTGGATGAATTCGATCTTCACTCTCCTGCACTGGACCGGTTGGCGACGGTCATCCGGGCAGCGGACACGAACCGGCACATGCTTGCGCCCGAAGCGGCGGGATTGTTGGCGGTTTCGGTCGGGCTTTCAAGACAGTATCGCGATGACCATGAAAACCTGGAGGCCGGGATAACCCTTTACGACGCGCTGTATCGCTGGGCGCGCGATGGGTTTGACGAAAGCCATGACTGGCCCACCGGGCGAACGTCATGACACCGACACTGGCCGAGATTTTCAAGGTCTTCAGCAGGATCGGCCTGCTGTCTTTCGGCGGTCCTGCGGCTCAGATCTCCTTGATGCATCAGGAATTGGTCGAGCGTCGACCCTGGCTGGATGAACAGACGTACCTGCGCGCCCTGTCTTTGTGCATGTTGCTACCGGGTCCCGAGGCGATGCAGCTGGCAACCTATGCGGGGTGGCGTCTGCGCGGTGTTGCCGGCGGGCTGATTGCCGGCAGCTTGTTCGTGTTGCCCGGCGCGGTGGTGATTGCGGTTCTGGTCGCGCTCTATTCAGCGTTTGGCGATATTCCCTTGGTGCAGTCGGCCTTCACGGGCATCAAGGCAACCGTCATCGTGATCGTTTTGCAGGCGCTTCGCAACCTTTCGCGCAAGGCATTGAACGATCGAGAGCATCGGACAATCGCAATTCTGTCTTTCCTGTCCATTTTTCTGCTGAACCTCCCGTTTCCGGCGATCATTTTCGCTGCCGCTTTCTGGGGCTATGTGACCTTCAAAGGATCCGTTGAAACGCCGAAACGAGAAGGAACACCACAACTGGCGCGGTCTCTGCGAACGATTGCTGTCTGGTTGCCACTTTGGTTGGGCCCGCTTGTCGCTCTGAGCGTCACAGGCCATCAACTGCTGAGCGAGCTGGGCTGGTTTTTTGCCCGACTTGCAGTCGTGACCTTTGGCGGCGCATATGCCGTATTGGCCTATATGACCCAAACCGTTGTCGACCAGTACCACTGGATCAGCACGGATCAGATGATTGATGGGCTGGGTCTGGCGGAAACGACTCCGGGGCCGCTCATACTTGTCACTCAGTTTGTCGCCATGCTGACCGGGCAACTGACCGGCGGGTACACCTTGGCGCTTGCCGCCGGCGCGGTTGCATTGTGGGCGACGTTCGTTCCGTGCTTTCTTTGGATTTTTCTTGCGGCCCCATATCTCGACCGTCTGGCCGCGCGTCCCCGCCTGTCTGCGGCCCTGCATGGAATCACCGCGGCCGTCGTCGGAGTGATTCTCAACCTTTCCGTGTGGTTCGCCCTGAATGTTCTTTTCGAATCGGTGTCTGAAAAATCATGGGGTCCTCTGGCAATCCCCACGCCGCAGATTTCCGCGTTGAATTTTACCGCATTCGGTCTAACTATCCTTGCTGGGGCCTTGATTTTTCGACTGAAATTAGGGATGGGAACCGTGCTTGCCCTGATGTCGATTGCCGGCCTGGCTGCACACAATATCTGATCAATCCGGTCGTACCCGCCCTTTCGTTTCCGAACAAAACCCCTATGCTGAGCATAACCACTTTTGAGGATCACACATGTCGCAAGGCATCGATTATGGAAACCTGATGCACACCGCCATGCGCGGCCTGATAAAAACAGTGCTGAAGGAAGTTTCTGAAACCGGTTTACCCGGGGCGCATCACTTTTTCATCACTTTCGACACACGTGAAGATGGTGTGGAAATCGCCGACTGGCTGCGTGAACGCTATCCCGAAGAAATGACCATCGTCATGCAGCACTGGTTCGAGAACCTCGAAGTTGGTGACCTCGGCTTTGGCATCACTTTGAACTTTGGCGATGCCCCAGAACCGCTGTACGTCCCCTATTCCGCAATCAAGACTTTCGTGGACCCATCCGTGGAATTCGGCCTTCGCTTTGAAAGCCCGGAAGACGAAATCGAAGAAGATCAGATCATCGAAGACGACATCGAAGTCGAAGAAGAAGAAATACATCACGATGCGGATATCGTGTCGCTGGACAGCTTCCGGAAATGAACCTTCAAACCCCGCCCGGCGCGGGGTTTATCGTTTCATCAGAAAAGTTTCGACCGACCGGGATTTTTTACCATCTATGAATCGTGAAAATGCGAGGTTCAGCCCGCCCTCGGCCAGCGTACGGTCGAATTGCTGCAACTCATATCCTCCGTCCTCATCTATAAACAACGAAAACACAGTCAGCGTGTCGCCGACAATGCGGCCCCATACAAACGGCTCGCCCTTCATCGGATCCAATGGCACTTCGTGACCAAAGACATTGCGCTTCATCGCCGCCGAAAACACATCAGGGCGGTCTGACGGAACAAAATCTATCGAGAATTTCTGGTCCTTAACACGTCCGTCCGGCTTGTATGTCGTCGTCCGCCAACTGACGTTGAAGCCGTTCTTGGTCTCGACGATGGAAACGCTCATGTCGCGGGGCGTTGTCGTGCCATCCGCGTCCACTACTTCGGCTGAACCGACATAATCTCCTATGAACGGTGTAATCTCTGCCGCGCGGGCCTGCAAACTCAGAATCGACAGCCACAAAGCGCAAACTGCAAGTATCGCGGCAGCTTTCTCAAGCTTAAGGCGATGTAAATTTGGCATTTTATCCTCCTGGGCGGTCATTTCTCTATTGTAGCCCAGAGGTGTCCGCAAACAATGCACATTCCCCGCCAATAGCGATTAAAGTGACGCACCCTGCGCCTATACCTTTGACGTCCTTGAGTTTAAGGTGCGCGCAACTGGCCGATTGCGTCACGGCGTGGCTGCGGCTAAACGGCATACAACTGCATACCAGACGGAGTGACCGATGTCTCAAACCCGCACAGAATCCGACAGCTTTGGCCCGCTCGAGGTTCCTGCCGACAAATATTGGGGCGCGCAGACGCAGCGCTCGATCATGAATTTTCCCATCGGCTGGGAAAAGCAGCCGGTCGCCATCGTGCGCGCGCTGGGCGTGATCAAGAAAGCCTGCGCCATGGAAAACAAGGCAACGGGCAAACTGGACGCAAAGATAGCAGATGCGATCATTCAGGCCGCAGGCGAGGTGATCGAGGGCAAGTTCGACGACAACTTCCCGTTGGTCGTGTGGCAGACGGGTTCGGGCACCCAGTCGAACATGAATGCGAACGAGGTCATCGCCAACCGAGCTATCGAGATTCTGGGCGGAAAGATCGGATCCAAAGACCCGGTACACCCGAATGACCACTGCAACATGGGACAGTCGTCGAACGACACCTTCCCAACCGCCATGCATATCGCAACAGCGATGAGCGTGCGTGACGTGCTGCTTCCGGGGCTTGAGAAACTGGCGTCCGGGCTCGAGCAGAAGGCCGAGGAATTCAAGGACATCATCAAGATCGGCCGAACCCATACGCAGGACGCGACACCGCTGACACTGGGTCAGGAATTCAGTGGCTATGCCCACCAGGTTCGTCAGGGGATCGCACGTGTACACGCGGCAATGCCGGGGATTTATGAACTGGCCCAGGGCGGTACGGCCGTTGGCACCGGCCTGAACACCCAGCACGGCTGGGACAAGGCCGTCGCAGGCCATATGGCCCAGATCACCGACCTGCCCTTCGTGACGGCACCGAACAAGTTCGAAGCGCTGGCCGCCCATGATGCCATGGTCTTCCTGTCGGGCGCTTTGGCGACGATTGCCGGCAGCTGCTACAAGATCGCAAACGACATTCGTTTCCTGGGCTCCGGGCCTCGTTCCGGCCTGGGTGAGCTGATCCTGCCGGAAAATGAGCCCGGCTCGTCGATCATGCCCGGCAAGGTAAACCCAACGCAGGCCGAAGCGCTGACGCAGGTCGCCGCGCATGTGATGGGCAACAACGCGGCGATGAATTTTGCCGGGTCGCAAGGTCATTTCGAATTGAACGTCTACAATCCGATGATGTCCTACAACCTGCTGCAATCGATCCAGTTGCTGGGGGATGCCACCGACAGCTTTACCGAGCGGATGCTGCTGGGCATCAAAGCGAACGAGCCGCGCATCGACAAACTGATGAAGGAATCGCTGATGCTGGTCACGGCGCTTGCCCCTACAATCGGTTATGACAATGCGACCACCGTTGCGAAAACCGCTCATATGAACGGCACCACCCTCAAGGAAGAAGCCATCGCACTGGGCTTCGTGGACGAAGCGACCTTTGATGCCGTCGTCCGCCCCGAACAGATGATCGGCCCGAAAGACTGATGGGCAAGCCGGTCAATCTGAACCGGTATCGAAAAGAAAAAGCGCGGGCCGTGAAAAAGGCCCGCGCCGACCGGAACGCCGTCGCGTTTGGGCGAACGAAAGCTGAAAAAGAAGTCGTGAAGCTTCAACAGAAAAAACAAAAGCGCGACCTCGAAAATCATGAGCTGGACGAATGAGCGGCCGCCCTGTCAAACGCTCTTTGACCCTGAAAGGGCATCGAACCTCGGTATCACTCGAGGATGAATTCTGGCGTGCTTTTCGCGAGATCGCTCAGGAACAAGATAAGCCAATCAATGTCTTGGCGGCTGAGATTGATGTGGAGCGCGACCCGGAAACGGGTCTTGCATCGGCCATACGCGTCTTTGTGCTGAACTGGTTCCGAAACCCTGATTGAGACTTGTCACGCCGTCGCCTCGACGTGTAACGTGAGCTGGAACAAAAAGGGTACAACCATGAGCGACACCATTACCGGGCCGGATGGGCAGCAAAGATGCACATGGTGTCAGGCCGCGCCTGAATTCTTTGAATATCACGACAATGAATGGGGTTACCCTGTCGACGATGACCGACGGTTGTTTGAAAAACTGTGCCTCGAGAGCTTTCAGTCAGGCCTCAGCTGGCGGACAATCCTGAACAAGCGCGAAAACTTCAGGAAAGCCTTCTGCGGATTTGATTTCAACAAGATGGCCGCGTTTTCTGATGCAGATGTGGAACGCCTGCTACAGGACGCCGGGATCATCCGTCATCGCGGCAAGATTGAAGCGGTGATCAACAATGCGCGTTGCGCGCAGGACCTTGTGGCCGCCGAAGGATCTCTGGCGGCTTATGTCTGGCGTTATGAGGCTGAAACGCCTCCGCCCCCGCAAACAGCATCCACATCACCCGAATCCGTGGCCATGTCGAAGGATCTCAAGAAACGGGGGTGGAAGTTTGTCGGCCCTACAACCGTGTTTGCGTTCATGCAGGCCATGGGGCTTGTCAATGACCACGCCGAGGGCTGCATCGGCAGAAAAAAAGCGGCACAGATGCGCCGCTCTTTCATCAAACCTGTCTGACGGATCAGACCGAGGCTTTGTAAATCTTGTCGATGTTGCCACCCAAGGCCGCGTTGAATTCTGCATCTGACTGCTGCTTCGACAGACCTTCGGTCAAAGCCCGCGAGAAGGATGCGATCATTTTGCCGTTTCGGCTCAACAGGTCGCAGGCTTCTTCCGTCGAATAACCGCCCGACAGGGCCACAACCCGCAATACCCGCGGGTGGTCTGCCAGCGCGTCATACAGGTTTGCCTTTGTCGGGATCGTCAGCTTCAGCATCACTTCCTGACCCTCGGCCAGTTGATCGAGGTTTTTGAGGATTTCAGCCTTCAGGATGTCTTCTGCTTCGGCCTTGGTTTCCGAATGGATGTTCACTTCGGGTTCCACGATCGGAACCATACCGGCATCGGTGACTTCGCGGGCGACGTCGAACTGTTGCGCAACCACCGCCGCGATGCCGTCGGCATTCGCTTCGTGAATGACCGAGCGTTCCTTGGTGCCGAACACACCATCGGCCTTGGCCAGGGTCTCGGCCAGACCGGGGATCGGTTTCATCATCTGAACGCCATTTGCCTGTTCTTCCAAGCCTTTGTCGATCTTCAGGAAAGGCACGATACCTTTGACCGACCACAGGTAATCGGCAACCTTGCGGCCTTCGATCTCTTCGCCCAGGGTACGTTCGAACAGGATTGCACCAATCACTTTGTCCTTTGTGAAATCGTCGGCCAGAATGATGCGGGCACGCATCTTCTGGATTTCACCGAACATCTCTTCGTCTGAGTTGTAGTCGGATGCCTCGACACCATACAACGCAAGCGCTTTCGGGGTTGATCCGCCGCTTTGATCCAGTGCCGCGATAAAGCCCGTGCCGTTGATCATCTGCGCGCGCTGTTCTGCTTTGGACATATTGTTTTCCCGTTCAATGATGATTCCGATGTTCCTCCCCGCATACAACAGGGCGTGAACCGATGGTAGGTTGTTAGCGCTCAAACAGGCGCAACCATATGCCATCTTTGGATCGAACCGTCAGATGCGCGACCGGAACAGGTGTTTTTCCCGGGATTGTTTCGAACCTGAAACGGCGCAAGAGCATCGACAGGATCAGCGGCCCTTCGACCATTGCAAACCCGGCCCCGGTGCACACTCGGGGACCCGCAGAGAACGGGATGTAAGCGTCGCGCTGGCAGCGCTTGCCGTTTTCCGTGCCCCAACGCATAGGATCAAAACCATCCGGATCGTCCCACAAACGCGCCTGACGGTGCAAATGCCACGGGCTGATCACGATTTGCGCGCCAACCGGCACATCCCGGTTACGGAACCGTTCGGGGCACGTGGCCTCGCGAACTATCATGGGCACCGGAGGATAAAGACGCAGCGCTTCGCGAAACACATCCCGGCTGATCCGGAGTTTTGAAATACAGCCAAATGAAGGATCATCCAGAACGGCGGCTTCATCTGCAACCTTCTGTTGCCATTCCGGGTAAAGGGCCATCAGGTACAGCGTCCAGGCCAAGGCTGACGCACTGGTTTCATGCCCGGCAAGAAAAAAGATCGCTACCTGATCAACCATCTCGTCGGGGTCGAAGAACTGTCCGGTTTCGGGATCAGCCGTCGTCATGATCTTGGTCGCAAGATCATCAGGTGCCGTTCCGTCCTTGATGGCCTTTGCGCGTGTTCTGGTCAGTTCGGCAATCAGCGCCCTGATATCCCGCGCGTTTTGTTTGGTCGCCCTGGAATGAAACCGGGGCAGCCACTTTGGCAATGGAACAAAAGCCGCGAGATTCAGCAAAGGTTGCGCGCGTTGATAGGCCCGGAACTTTTCAAACACTTGGCTGGCGATAGCGTTTTCGATGGGAACGGAAAACAGGGTGCGGAATATGACGTCCGCCGCGGCATGGCTTGTCTGTTCTTCGAATTCGAGTTCCCCGCCGACACAAGGTCGCAGCCGTTCCACACATGCCTCGGCAGCGGCCAGCATGGCCGGGAATGTATCCTTCAGACGCCCGCCTTCGAACGCCGGATCGATAATCCGCCGCTGTCGTTTCCAGACCTCGCCATTGGTCAGAAACACCGAATTGCCAAGCAACGGCCGCAGGCCTTCGCTGATCCTGCCGGATTTGGGGAAATCGTCAGGCCGTTTCCTGAGAACAGTTTGAATCAGGTCCGGTTGATTGATCAGGAACGATCGGAAGAACGGGGTTTTGAATTCTGCCATCCACGCGCGATACAACCGGGCTGGCTGCGCCGACAGCAGGTCATGTCTGAACAGTTTCACATAGCGAAGCAAAGAAACCTTATCAGGGCGCGGGTCTGGCTTGGGCGGGGTCATGGGCGTACCGAGGTGAACTTGGACACAGGCGTCTCGATGCGGCTGCGCGAAGCCTCACGATCCGCAAACCTTTGCTTCAGCGTCAAAGGGCCAGCCGTTATCCGGAAATAGTCATAGCTTCCCGGCTTGTCGAACGCGCAAAGGTACTGAAAGTGCAGGCGAAAAAACCGCCATCGCAAAACCTTCCAGCGTTCCGGAGACAAGGTTTGCGTGAAAGCCGCCGACAGGACCAGCGGCCAACGTTTGTCGGCGCCGGCCACGCCCGTGACCGCAACCGGATCGCAAAGCGCAAAGGCGCAGCCATCACCGGGGGCCGAGACATCGATCCAGGTGAGTTCGGACCGCGTGGACAGGAAATGCAGATCGGACCGCAAATCGTATGCCCGAGGCAGAAACGAAACCATCGGAACCACCTGCCCCAAGCTGAGGAAAGACAGTGCTGCCCGCCGCTCCTGCACGTTCGTTTTTCGGATCAGCCCGGCTAGAACAGACGCCCCAAGATGCGCGCCCGAGCTATGGCCAACGACCAGCACCTCATCCACATCGGACTTCAGCGCAGCTTCGATCGTCTCTCGGAACGAAGCCAACCTGTCCCTTAGCTCGACCGGCATTTGCCCGTTCAACTGCGCTGAATAGGCGTAATCATGCATCAGGTAATACGCAAACAGCCGGTTGTCGACCTTGCGAAACCATAACAACAGCGCAACGGCTGCGGCCGCTCCCGGGAACAGCCCCCACCAACCGGCCATGGCTATGCATGCCCATGCCACCGCAAGCGCGATCAGCAGCTGAGACACCAACATCGCCACTGGATACAACGCCGCGATCACCGGGCCCTTGCGCAATCGCATCAGACGCCACAACGTACCGGTTGATATGTAAATCCACGCCGTGCGGGCCAATTGCCAATAGGTCGCCGGGATCGAGACCGACATGCTGTCGCGCACGATGTCGGACCACACCAGAACCTCGAATTCCGTTTCAACGGTCAGGCCATCTTGTTCCGAGGTCACGCGCCAGCCAAAACGTCCGTCCGTTGTCTTTGGGGCGATTGCGATCTCGTACCCCGAGATCCGGGCCTGTTTCTGAGACTCGGTGCGATACAGCTCGCGATATCGCCGGGGCGGCATCGGATCATAGCCGGGAATATAGAACATCCGACGTCTGCGCACCTGCGGCTGATTTTTGTGACTGCTCATGCCCTTACCTTCTGATGCGCAGGTTAACGCAGGCTTGAGGTCAAGGTAAGTGCGTCAGTTGATCACCCGAAGTTTGCCAGCGCCGGAAAAGTCTCCAGCAACCACCAGCTGAAGCGGGTGAAAAGCCCGGTTATCAGCATGATGCCCACAAACAACAGCAGGCCGCCCATGACCTTCTCGATCGTGCCCATATACGGTTTGATCCGGTTCATCACGGTCATCGAGCGATTCAGGAACATGGCTGCCAACAAGAACGGAATACCCAAGCCCGCAGCGTAAACACCCAGCAGAAACGTACCACGCGCGACCGACGCTTCGTTCGCCGCCAATGACAGGATCGCCCCCAGTTGTGGCCCAATGCACGGGGTCCAGCCGAATGCAAAAGCAAGGCCAAGGATATAGGCACCAAAGACCGAACCACCGGAATCGCCGGTTTCAATCCGTGCTTCGCGATCCAGAAAAGGAATCCGGAAGACATTCAGAAAGTGAAGGCCAAAGACGATGACGACGGCACCGGACAGCTTGGCGAACAGCACCTGATTTTGCAGCACAAACGCACCAAAGGCCGATGCGGTAAAGCCAAGCAGCAGAAAGACGGTCGACAGGCCCATGACAAAGAACAGCGCCGACATGGTCGCCTTGCGCCGCGCGCGGGCCTCGTCCTGCATCTCATGTATGGTAACGCCGCTCATATAGGCCAGATAAGGCGGTACGATGGGCAATACGCAAGGCGACAGAAAGCTGATCAGGCCACCCAGTAGCGCGACGAACATGGCGGGCAGAAGTCCCGCGTCTATGATTTCGATTCCGAACATGTTTCTGCACATATGTGATGAAGAGCGATCCGTCACGGGGCCAAACGGTCACATCCTCGTGCACGGAATCTGGACAATATTACAACTTCACCCTATCCCGAAAATCATGTCAGAAATTTCAGATACCCTGGACGCCTTGGGCCTGTTGTGCCCCTTGCCCGTCCTGAAAGCCCGCAAACGACTGAAATCCATGCCGGAGGGTGCCGTTCTGCGGGTTCTGGCCGATGATCCTGCGGCCATCGTGGATGTTCCGCATTTTTGTGCCGAGGCTGGGCATAGACTGCTTTCGCAGGACACTGACGGCGCACATCAGATCTATCTGATCCAAAAATCCAGCTGACCTATGTTTCAGGTCAAAAAAAGGCGGGCCAATCAGCCCGCCTTTTTCGTTAGCTTCCCAGCGACCACCAACCGCGTCGTTTGGGCTTGGCCGGTACAGGCTCAGGCTCTTCCGCTACGCCTTCAAGCACTGGCTCGGGCGTTGCTTCTGCTGTCCCGTCTTCGGCAGGATCGTCGGTTTCCGTGATTTCAGAGGCTTCTACAGCTTCCGCGGACGGCTTTTCCGCCTCATCCGCTTCTTCAACCGCTGGCGCCGCATCCACACCGTTTGCAGGTTGCTCTGCCGGCAGCGGAGCATCAGCCTGTACTTCGGCTGGTTCGGCGGCCACCTCGACCTGCTCCGCCACGTCCTCGGCACTTTCGCCCTCGATGAACTCACCGGCTTCCTCGGCTGCCGGTTCTTCGGTCACGGCGTCCGCCGTCGTGACGGCTGGTTCTTCAGACTGTTCCGCAACTTCTTCGGCAACCGCGTCTTTCTTGCGACGACGCGGGGCGCGTTTGCGCTTGGGCTTGGCCGGTTTTTCTTCCTCCGAAGCCTCAGCTTCAGCCGGTTCAGCATTTTCAACGACAGGCGTATCGCTCTCTGCGTCTTCTTGTGCGGGCGCTTCACCCTCTTCAGCGATCTGCTCGGGCGCATCGCCATTGCCCGAGCCTTTCTTGCGGCGACGACGGCGGCGCTTGCGCTTGGGCTTTGCCTCTTCTTCGGTCTGAACGGTTTCCTCTTCGGCCTCTTCCGCGTCCGATGAATCGACAAGATCCATCAGTGACGCATCAACAGAAACAACGGGCGCCGTGGCCTCGGGAACGATCCGGCTGGCCGTCTTGAACTTCTCCATCGAGAAGTCCGGGCTGACCAAATGGATATCCCCTTCAATCCTCACCGAAAGCCCATACCGCGCTTCGATCTGCGCAATATGTTCTCGTTTCTGGTTCATCAGGAAGTTGGCGATGCTGACAGGGCAGCGCACCAAAACTTCGCGCGAACGGCGACGGGTACCTTCCTCTTCGATCTGACGCAGGATCGACAAGGCCATGTTGTCGTCCGAGCGGATCAGGCCGGTGCCGTGACAGGCCGGACACGGCTGTGTCGTTGCCTCGATCATGCCGGGGCGCAGACGCTGACGGCTCATTTCCATCAAGCCAAAGCCCGAAATACGCCCCACCTGGATTCGCGCACGGTCGGTTTTCAACCGCTCTTTCATGCGCTTTTCAACGGCCGCATTATTCTTGCGCTCATCCATATCGATGAAATCGATCACGATAAGACCGGCCAGATCGCGCAGACGCAACTGGCGTGCAACCTCTTCAGCGGCCTCAAGGTTGGTCTTGAGTGCGGTTTCCTCGATCGACCCTTCCTTGGTGGCACGGCCCGAGTTCACGTCGATCGCCACCAGCGCTTCCGTCACGCCGATCACGATATAACCACCGGATTTCAACTGTACGGTCGGGTTGAACATCCCCGCCAGATAGCTTTCCACCTGATAGCGCGCGAACAGTGGCAGCGCATCTTCATACCGTTTCACGTTCTTGGCGTGAGACGGCATGATCATCTTCATGAAATCCTTGGCGATGCGGTACCCGCCCTCGCCTTCGACCAAGACTTCGTCGATATCGCGGTTGTAAAGATCTCGGATCGACCGTTTGATCAGATCGCCTTCTTCATAAATCTTTGCCGGCGCGATGGATTCCAGTGTCAGCGCCCGGATCTGTTCCCACAAGCGCTGAAGGTATTCATAGTCGCGCTTTATCTCGGACTTGGTTCGCTTGGCCCCGGCGGTTCGAATGATCAAACCCGCCCCGGTCGGCACATCGATATCCGTTGCGATCTCTTTCAGTTTTTTCCGGTCCGCCGCATTGGTAATCTTGCGGCTGATGCCACCGCCACGTGCGGTATTGGGCATCAAAACACAATACCGTCCTGCCAACGAAAGATAGGTCGTCAGCGCAGCACCCTTGTTTCCGCGCTCTTCCTTGACAACCTGCACCAGCAGAACCTGACGCACTTTGATGACTTCCTGTATCTTGTAACGACGCGGACGCGGTTTGCGTGGCGGCCGAATGTCTTCGCTGTCATCCTCATCGGCAACCGATTCAATCGATGCGTCTTTTGATGCAGCGTCCGTGCTTTGGCTGTCGCTGCCGTCCTCATCCGCGTCCAGTTCATCATCCGCAGCTTCAACAAGTTCTTCTGTTTGCTCGGGCTCGGATTGGGCTTCTTCCCCTTCCGATTGAACCTCTTCACCGGCTTCCACTGCCTCTTCGGCCTGGTCCTCCGCGTCGTCGTCCGACGCCTCGACAGCCTGTTCAGCGGCTTCCTCGGCTACGTCGTCTAACGCAGCCTCATCCGATGCGGTTTCGGTTGCGTCATCAGTGGCCGGCACGTCATCGTCAACTGGCTCCTCTACCGGAGTTTCAGCGACGACTTCCATCGGCGACGTTCCTTCCGGAACCTCAACACCTGCTTCTTCACCCTCGTCCAGATCGATGGTTTCCATGCCGGTTGGTTCGGTCGAAACCTCCATCGTTTCAACCGGATCATCCGATTTCACGTCAGCAGCCTTCGAGCGAGACCGAGACCGCCGCTTCTTGGATTTGGCCTCTTCTGCCTCATCGCGCGCCTTCATTGCCTCGGCATAGGCGCGCTCTTCCTCCATCAGCGCCTCACGGTCGGCGACGGGGATCTGGTAATAGTCCGGATGGATTTCCGAGAATGCCAGGAAACCATGCCGGTTCCCGCCATAGTCCACAAAGGCCGCCTGAAGCGATGGCTCAACCCGAGTTACTTTTGCAAGATAGATGTTGCCGGCAAGCTGGCGTTTGTTTTCGGATTCAAAATCGAACTCCTCGACCTTGTTTCCGTCAACCACCACGACGCGGGTTTCCTCCGCGTGGGTGGCATCGATAAGCATTTTCTTAGCCATTTGTCCTTGGTGCACCGCGCCAAACGCGTTGTCCTGACCTGTCCAGGCGGACAGGCGCTTTTGGGGAGGTGTCTTGTCAGGGCGATATCAGACGGCGCGCGGCAGGGTCTGGCGCTGTGGCCCCCTGCCCGTTCTCTCAATCGTTGCGCGCGCGTCATCGCGGTTCTTCTCCGACAGGTGCGTCTGAATGCTGCCTGCCCATTTATTCCTTTCGCCCGGGGATCCCGGGCTCAGGTACTCCACTGCCCCTTCAGGGGCATAATCGGTCTGCTGAACCGCGAGGTCTTGACCCTCACCAACGGATCAGCAGCGAAACTCAAAGATTCGGGACTTGCAGGCGTCAAATTCGCCCGGCCCGTTCCGCCACAATAAAAGCAACCCTGTGGAAAAGACAATGGGCAAACTGCATTCCGCCCCCAAACCAACGGTGCAGCCCCCTTCATCTGGCCCAAAATATCCCGGAGGAGGCGCCACAGGCGACGGGGGCAGAGCCCCCAAATCGCATCGCTTACAGATAGTCCGACCGCTGAAGGCCGTATTTGGCCATCTTCTCGTTCAGCGTCCGGCGAGGAAGGCAAAGCTCGTCCATGACGGACGCAATCGAGCCTTTGTGCCTGCGCATCGTGTTGTCGATCAGCATTCGCTCGAACGCTTCGACATATTCCTTCAACGGCTTGCCCTCGGTCGTCATCACAGGCTGCATCTCTTCGTGATCGGACATCAACAGAGACGCGATGGTGCCCGAGCCACGGCGCGACTGAAGCACCGCCCGTTCGGCAATGTTGATCAACTGACGCACATTGCCGGGCCAAGGGGCCTGCAACAGTTGCGCAGCCTCCTGCGCGCTCACCTGGGGTGCATCGCAACCGTATTCCTCGGCAAACTGCTCGCTCAGCCGCGTAAACAGGGTCAGGATATCTTCGCCCCGCTGCCGCAGTGGCGGCATGGTGATGCGCAGCGCGGCCAGACGATAGAACAGGTCCGGGCGCAGCACGTCTTCCGATGTCTTGCCCGCCTCCTGCAAGTTCGAGATGGCAACGATCCGGGTCTCGGCAGGTGTGCCCTGCTCGTTCATCACGCTCAGCAGCTTGGCCTGCAACGTATCGCTCAACGCTTCCACATCTTCCAGAACCAGCGTTCCACCCCGCGCCTCTTCGATGGCAGGCAGTTGCGCATCCTCGGGCATCATGGGGCCAAAGAGACGCTTGGCCAGTGCATCTTCTTCAAGCGCGGCGCAGGACACCAGGACAAATTTCTTGCCTGCACGGCTGCCAACGGCATGAAGCGCGTGAGCCACAAGCGTTTTCCCGGTACCGGTTTCACCGTCGATCAACACATGGCCGTCGGCCTGGCCGAGATCCAGAATATCCTCGCGCAGCCGCTCCATGACCGGGCTGGCACCGATCAGCTTGTTCATGATCTGCGTGCCACCGGACAGCTCGCGCCGCAGCGCACGGTTGTCCAGTGTCAGTCGGCGCGCATTGCTGGCGCGTTTGGCCAGCTCGGACATACGGTCTGGATTGAACGGTTTTTCAAGGAAATCAAACGCGCCAACCCGCATCGCCTCGACCGCCATCGGAACATCGCCGTGACCGGTGATCATGATCACCGGCAGGGTGCTGTCGGCACCCATCAGCTTTTTCAGAAGCTGAATGCCATCCATACCCGGCATCTTGATGTCCGAGATCACGATCCCCGGATAATCCGGCCCCAGAACCTTGAGCGCGTCTTCCGCGCTGGCAAAGGTTTCCGTGTCATATCCGGACAAAGCAAGCCATTGGCTGATCGATTGGCGCATGTCTTGTTCGTCATCCACAATGGCAATTTTCATGGCCTGTGCCATAGTCATTCCTCGTTATTCCGCGGCCTCGAGGCCGTCGCTTCCCAGTGCTGGCAACTGCATTTCAAACACCGCACCGCCGTATTGGCCGTTGCGCGCAGTCAGCCGTCCCCCATGGTCGTTCACGATCCCCGACGAGATGGCAAGCCCCAGCCCAACTCCATCTCCGGGTTGTTTGGTGGTATAGAACGGTTCGAACAGGTTCTCGATATCTTCGATCCCATGCCCGTTGTCGCGCACGGTCAGCACAGCCGTGTCACCCGCCGCCAGGATGATTTCCACATCCGGCTCTGCCACTGATTTGGTGGCGTCCAGCGCATTGCGCAAGAGGTTGACCATCACCTGCTCGATCCGCATCCGGTCCCCCATCACCACCACCGGTTCTTCCGGCAGGATCTGGGTGATCTTCACATGGCGCTGGCGCAGCTGCGGTTCCATCATCGACAAGGCCGAGGCCAGCGCTTCGCCAAGATTTACAGGTGAAAACGCATCCGCCCCCTTGCGGGCGTAAGATTTGAGCTGCCGCGTAATCGCCCCCATCCGTTCAATCAGGCCATCGATGCGCCCAAAACTTGCCAACGCTTCTTCCGGCCGGTTTCGACGCAACAGCAGACGGGCACCGGCCAGATAGGTTTTCATTGCAGCCAGCGGTTGATTCAGCTCGTGACTGACGGCCGCTGACATCTCACCCAGAGCAGCAAGTTTCGAGCTTTGGGCAAGGGTCTGTTCGGCCAAATCCAACGTCTTTTCAACCCGTTCGCGCTCAGCGATTTCCCGCTGTAGCCTGGCGTTCAATGCGCGAAGCTCTGCCGACTCGCGCTGAAACAGGGTCATGCGCAACGTCGCGCGTCGGCTCAGCGCGTAGAACGCCAGCGCCAGAAGAATCGCAAAGCCCATGATCTCGAGCGCCAGAACGCTGTTCACTTTCTCGCGGATCGAGGCATAGGTCGTGAATGATGTCATTTGCCAGCCGCGGAACGGGATGCGGGTTTCCAGACGCATTACCGCCTCGCCTTGAAGGTAGGCGTCAGGCGGCAAAGCGGTCCAGTCGGTCGTTGCGCGAATGGCCCGCTGGATCGCCCCTTGCGGCGGTTGACGCAGCAGGGCCGCCCCCTCATCCAGACCCCGCCAGCGCGGTTCGGTGGACAGAATGATGGTTCCGGTGCTGTCAGTGACCATCACCGCATCCGAAATACCGGCCCATGCCTGTTCAAACTTTTGCAGATCAACTTCGACAACGATCACGCCAAGTATTTCCGCGCTGTTTTCAAGCCGGCGGGAATAGACAAAGCTGTATCCGCCGGATTCCTTGGGAATAACGGAAAAGATCGTCGCATTTGACCGGATCGCGTCCACAAAATAAGGAATATTCCGGTGCGCCTCACCCAGCCTGTTCCGGTCCGTCGCCGCAACCGTTCGCCCGTCTCCATCCAACAGCATCAACGACGCCGCACCGATTTCCTCTACGAACGAAATCAAACGCTGCGTCGACAGCGAATAGTCCCTGGATTGCAGTGCCGAAATCAGGGTCGGGTCCCGCGCCAGCAACTGGGGCACGATCGAGTTGCGGCGCAGTTCGCTCAGCAAATTGCCGGAATACAGCGCAAGGCGCAGCTCGGCCCGGTTGCGGGTGGATTCGGTGAACCTGTCAGTCAACAAGCGGTTGGTGGTCCAAACCGTTGCGATTGTTGCCACCATCAAAACAAGAACAGCCAGCCGCAGCCGCCACCCCAACGGGGCGCCGCGAAACGGTTTCAGCAGCTTTGACCAGCCTGATCGCACGTCCGAGTTCATGATCAGACGTTACGCGCGGGCGCGCGTGACCTCAAGTCACGCCGCTTCAAACACACCTGACAATGCGCGGAACAGCGCCGCCCCGTCGGTGCCGCCATGCCCTTGATCGGCCGCGCGCTCGGGATGCGGCATCATACCCAGAACACGACGGTTTTCGGAAAGGATCCCCGCGATATCACCGACCGAGCCATTGGGGTTCTCGGTATAGGTGAATGCGATCCTGTCCTGATCTCTCAGCGCCGCCAGCATCGCGTCATCCGCGAAATAGTTGCCGTCGTGATGAGCGATCGGAATACCGATCACGTCGCCTGCGTTATAGCCACCGGTAAAGACGCTGTCGCTGGTTTCAACTTTCAGGCCCACAGTCTTGCAGATGTATTTGAGCCCTGCATTGCGCAACAGCGCCCCCGGCAGGATCCCCGTTTCCGTCAGAACCTGAAATCCGTTGCAAATCCCCAAGGCGTAACCGCCGCGTTCGGTGTGATTGATCACGGCCTTGCAGATCGGAGATTTCGCGGCAATTGCACCGCAGCGCAAATAGTCGCCATAGGAAAAACCACCTGGGACGCCCACGATATCAATGCCTTCCGGCAGCGCGGCATCCTTGTGCCAGACCATGTCGACCTGAAAACCGGCCTGCTCGAAAGCGACCGCAAGGTCTCGGTCACAGTTTGATCCGGGGAAAACGATTACGGCTGCGCGCATGGCGGGCCCTCCTACGAGACAAAATCGGTGACGACCGCAACGCCCGGAGGGGTTGGATGGTCAAAGGCGGCAAGCTCGGCGCTCACCTGGTTCAGAGATATTTTTCGCGTGACCAACGGGCTCAGGTCAATTCCGCCGCCCGCGATCAGCGACAGCAAAGACGGATAGCGCCAACTTGGCATGCCGCGCGTTCCGAAGACGGAAAGCTGACCGGAATAAAGAACATCCATCGGTAACGCCATCTGCGTGTGATCCCCGGCTGGCATCCCGATCTGCACCATGCGCCCCATTTTACGCAGGGAACGCATTGCGGAAACGGTCGTCACTTCAACGCCAAGCGCCTCGATCGCGACATGGGCACCGCCACCGGTGAGATCCTTCACCGCCTGCGGCGCATCGCAGGTTGCCGCATTGACCACCGCGTCAGCGCCCAGAGCCTTGGCATAATTCAGTTTATCATCCGTGATGTCGACAACCACGACACGTGCGCCAAGCGCCTTGCCCAGCAGCAAAGTGGAAATCCCGACACCACCGCCGCCGAAGACGGCAATCCATTCACCGCCCTGCACCTGTGCCCGTCCGACCAATGCCTGCCAGGCTGTCGTCACGCGGCATCCCAACGCGGCCGCAATGTCCGGCGCTATGCTGTCCGGCAAGGGCGTCAGGTTCGCATCGGCATGGGCCACCGCGACATATTCCGCAAAAGCGCCGTCACAGGTGAACCCCGGTACAACCTGATCGGGGCAGATCGTCTGATGACCCTGCGCACAATCCGGACACCGGCCGCAAGCCAGAATGAAAGGTGCGATCACCCGATCCCGGACACGCCACCGGGTGACGCGCGCGCCGACGGAAACCACCTCTCCGCAATACTCATGCCCGGGGGTGATGGGCAAGACGACGTCCGGATCCGAACCAGACCACGCGTGCCAGTCTGACCGGCACACGCCGCAGGCCAGCACCCGCACGACCACGCCGTCCTCCGCAGGTGCGGGGTCCGGGATCGTCATTACCTCGAGCGGTTGTTGGGAGGTGATCAGACGCGCGGCCCGCATTCCATCAGACCAGTTCGATCTCGTAGCGTTCGATAACCGTGTTGGCCAACAGCTTTTCGCACATCTCGGTCACATCTGCTTCGGTCGCGCCGTCGGCCAGTTCAAGGTCGATCACCTTGCCCTGGCGGACACCTTCGACCTGATCAAAGCCCATTGCACCCAATGCGTGCCGAACTGCTTCGCCCTGCGGGTCCAGCACCCCGTTCTTGAGCATCACATGAACCCGTGCTTTCATTTTGGCAACTCCACCTGCGGCCCGCAATCCGAGGCCCATTTCGTTGCGCGGGGGATAGCGCGCCAAATGGCTTTCGACAACCCTGTTTGCAAAGCAGTTTGCCGCAGCAATCCAGCTATCCGCCTTCTTTGGCCAATCCCGGATAATGCGCGTCAATCGCATGGAACGTGCCGGTCAGAACCATCTCGACCGCGACGGCGACCAGAAGGATTGCCATGATCCGGGTCAGGACATTGATCATTGTCTCACCCAACAGGCGCGAGATCTGATCTGCGAACAACAATCCCAGCCCCACGATCGCGCAGGCAATCAGGATCGCCGAACCCAGCGTCACGATTTCGGCGCCGTTCGACAGTTGGTGCGAAAAAACGATCGTGATGGCAATCGTGCCCGGCCCGATGGTCAAAGGTATCGCCAGCGGTACGACGGCGAAATTCAGTTTCCGCTCGTGCCCGTCTTCCATCGCGGCCTGATCGCCCGGTGGCCGGTCTTCGGCCTTCAACATCGACATCCCGATACCGAAAATGATGATCCCCCCGGCAATCCGGAAAGCCGGCACATCAATGCCGAACACCCCAAGCACTTCTTCCCCGATCACGACAGCGGTCAGAGCAATGACGGTAACCGAGATCATGACAACAACCGCAACGTGGCGGCGTTCAGCCGCCGAGCAGTTCTTCGTCATGCTCAGAAAAATCGGGATGTTGTAAAGCGGATTGAAGATTGCAAGCACGGCGGCCAGAAACTTCAGAAATACTGTCTGATCAAACAGTTCCGCCATTTGACACCCATCCTGAACCTTTTGCGCCTGCCCGTGGCAAACATGCTTGGGAAACGGGAAGCTGTCAAATTCAACCGCGAACGAAAAGGCGCCGCAAACACGGTTGCGGCGCTTTGGCGAGGTTCCGACCCAACCCTGCTCAGTTGATCAATGTCGGTTTGGTGACATTGTTGCTGGGCAGGACACCCAGTCGGCGTGCAACTTCGGAATAGGCGTCGGTCAAACTGCCCAAATCGCGGCGGAAGACGTCCTTGTCCAGTTTCTGGCCGGTTTCGATATCCCACAGGCGGCAGCTGTCAGGGCTGATTTCGTCAGCAACGATCAGTCGCTGATAGTCGCCTTCAAACACGCGGCCGATCTCGATCTTGAAGTCGACCAGACGAATGCCCACCGCCAGCATCACACCGCTCATGAAATCGTTCACCCGCAGGGCGAGGCTGAGGATATCGTCCATGTCCTGCTGGCTGGCCCAGCCAAAGGCGGCGATGTGTTCTTCGGTGACAAGCGGATCACCCAGCGAATCGTCCTTGTAGCAGTACTCGACGATCGGACGCGGCAGTTGCGTGCCTTCTGCAATGCCCAGGCGCTTGGACATCGATCCGGCGGCATAGTTGCGCACGATCACTTCCAGCGGAACGATTTCGCAGTTGCGAACCAGCTGTTCACGCATGTTCAGGCGGCGAATGAAGTGGTTCGGAATGCCGATCTGGGTCAGGCCGGTCATGAAGAATTCGGACAGGCGATTGTTGAGCACACCCTTGCCGTCGATCACGTCCTTCTTTTCCGCGTTGAAGGCGGTGGCGTCATCCTTGAAATACTGGACGATCGTGCCCGGTTCGGGGCCTTCGTACAGAATCTTGGCCTTGCCTTCATAGATTTTCTTGCGACGCGCCATAAGCGACCTTTCCACTCTGCACAGAGGGAATGAGTCCCCTCACGTTGGCGTCCTCATAGTCCAAGCACCCATTTCCCGCAAGTTCATGTAGCCGAGAGGCTTTGACGCAGCGCAAATCCCTTGCGCAAGAGACGTCGTATAGTCATATCATCAGGAAAGAAGACATAACCCAAGAGGTCCTTACCCTATGACCACGTTCGACGAACGCGAAAACGCCTTTGAAGCCAAATTTGCCCATGATGAAGAGATGCAGTTCAAGGCACAAGCCCGCTGCAACAAGCTTTTGGGTCTGTGGGCTGCTGAAAAACTGGGTAAATCCGGTGCCGACGCCGAAGAATATGCAAAGACGGTCGTGATTTCCGACTTCGAGGAAGCCGGGCACGAAGATGTCGTTCGCAAGGTTTCGGGCGATCTGGGCAACCTGTCCTCGGACGATGAAATTCGCGCAAAAATGGCCGAGCTACTGCCGGAAGCCAAGGCACAGGTCCTGAGCGAGACCAACTGAGCCTTCGGCGTCTGACTCATGATCTTCATGAGTTTTATGAATTTGATTTGACGCCTTGGTCATGAGACACGGGGCGTCTCTTTTTTAACGGCGTTTTGCGCCTTTTCCTGGAACAACCCTATGACAAACGCGCTGAGCAAGCTTCTGGAATCCAATGACGCCATTCTGGCCGATGGTGCCACGGGGACGAATCTGTTCAACATGGGCCTGCAATCTGGTGACGCTCCCGAACTCTGGAACGTGGATGCCCCGGACAAGATCCGGGCTCTGTATCGGGGGTCGGTTGATGCAGGCAGCGACCTGTTCCTGACCAACACATTCGGCGGCACGGCGGCACGGTTGAAATTGCATGACGCCCACAACCGCGTGGGCGAACTGAACCGCATCGGCGCAGAGCTGGGACGCGAAATCGCCGACAAGGCCGGACGACCAGTCGTCGTTGCAGGATCGGTCGGCCCAACCGGGGAAATCATGGAACCGGTCGGCAGCCTGTCGCACGCGGAAGCCGTGGAAATGTTCCACGAACAGGCGGAAGCGCTGAAAGACGGTGGCGTGGATGTTCTGTGGGTGGAAACCATCAGCGCCCCCGAAGAGTTTCGCGCCGCCGCCGAAGCCTTTGCCCTGACCGACATGCCCTGGTGCGGCACAATGAGCTTTGACACGGCCGGACGCACGATGATGGGTGTCACCTCGGCCGATCTGGCCCAGCTGGTCGAAACTCTGCCGAATCCTCCCATCGCCTTTGGTGCAAATTGCGGCACCGGCGCGTCCGACATTCTGCGCACCGTGCTGGGTTTTGCCGCGCAAGGCACTGAACGCCCGCTGATCTCGAAGGGCAACGCAGGCATTCCGAAATACGTGGATGGTCACATCCATTATGACGGAACACCCGAACTGATGGGGCAGTATGCCGCCATGGCGCGGGATGCCGGCGCGACGATTATTGGCGGGTGCTGCGGAACCATGCCCGACCACCTGCGCAAGATGCGTGAGGCGCTGGACACCACGCCGCGTGGTGAACGCCCGACGCTCGATCAGATCACTGATGCGCTGGGTCCGTTCACATCCGCCTCGGACGGGACGGATGACGATGCGGCGCCGGAACGCCGCACACGCCGCCGCCGCCGCGCATGATGCCAGCCTGATCAGCGCCCTTCGAATTTCGGAGGGCGTTTTTCCATGAAGGCCACGACACCTTCGGCAAAATCCCTGGAACGGCCACATTCGCCTTGCAGGTGCGCCTCGGTCGCAAGCTGCTGTTGCAGGGTGTTTTCATACGTTCCGCGAATGGCCCGCTTGATCGCGCCATAGGCGGCCGTGGGTCCTTTTGCCAGATACTCTGCCCTCTTGCGCCAATGATCGGCGAAAGCGTCATCCGGCACGGCTTCCCAGATCATGCCCCATTCATCCGCCTGCTTTGCAGTGATCTTGTCGGCAAACAAGGCCGCGCCCATCGCTTTGGCCAACCCCATCTGACGGGGCATGAACCATGTTCCCCCGGCATCGGGAAGCAGACCGATACGGGCAAATGCCTGAAGAAAATAGGCGCTTTCCGTGGCAATCACCACATCGGCACAAAGGGCAAGGTTCGCGCCTGCCCCGGCCGCCGGTCCGTTCACCGCGGCAATCGTGGG
The DNA here is from genome assembly GCF_024628725.1 of Ruegeria sp. YS9. Taxonomy (NCBI): domain Bacteria; kingdom Pseudomonadati; phylum Pseudomonadota; class Alphaproteobacteria; order Rhodobacterales; family Roseobacteraceae; genus Ruegeria; species Ruegeria sp. YS9. The sequence continues at coordinate 1,391,452 of NZ_CP102409.1, read as the reverse complement.
TACCGGGCAATTGTGGATCGCTTCCAACATCGGTTCGTATTCATCGCGCAGCGACCGTTCCAGATCGATCTTGCCGGTTGAAGACGCATCACCCAGATCCTGCCCCGAACAAAACGCGGGACCAGCACCGGTGATGACGACACAGCGCGCCTTGACCGCTGCATCTTTCATGGCGTGCGTAATCTCTGCACGCATCTGAGTGGTCAGGGCGTTCATCTTGTCCGGCCTGTTCAGCGTCAAAACTGCCAGACCGTCTGCAATCTCCAGAGCAACCGTTTCGTAATTCATGAAAACCCTCCCGTCGCGCCATGTGTTTTTGCACACTTACTGGCCCGGACGGGACGGGAAAAGCAGAACCACGCGTCAGTCTTCAAGAATTTGACGCAGACGTTCTTTTTCGTCCCCACTCAACGCGACAGAGTCCACCGAAGCACGGGCCTTGGCCCGGGTGCGGAGAAAGTTCAGCCCAACCGCGGCAGCGATCAACAGCATGATTGGCCCGGCCAGCCACAAAAACAGGTTCGAGCCGCTGGCAGTCGGTTTCAGAAGTACGTATTCGCCATACCGGTCAACGATAAATGCGATCGCCTGTTCATCCGTATCCCCAGCCACCAACCGTTCCCGCAACAACACGCGCAGATCACGCGCCAGATCCGCGTTGCTTTCGTCGATGCTCTCATTGCGGCACACGAGGCAGCGCAGCCCGGCGCTGAGATCCCGCGCCCGCTGTTCCAGAACCGGATCATCCAGAACCTCGTCAGGCTGCACCGCAATGACAGGGGTTGCGAGCATCATCAGAATCAGAACAAGGCGTTTCATTCCGCAGGTACTCCGCCGACCGGGGTTTTTCTTGCGCCTGCGGCCACGCGGAAGCGCCTGTCACACAGGCTCAGGACACCGCCAAGCGCCATTAGGATACAGCCGCCCCAGATCCAGTTTGCCAGCGGCTTGATATAAGTTCGCATCACCCAGCCACCATCTGCCTGTCGATCGCCGATCACGACGTAAAGGTCCCCGAGGAAACGATAATCGATCGCCGCTTCGGTCGTGGGCATCCGCGCAACGGGGTAATCCCGCTTTTCGGGATGCAATGTCCCGATCGGGCGGCCATTCTTTTCAATCAGAACATCCGCCGTGGTCGAGAAATAGTTCGGCCCTTCAACCTGACGGACGTCTTGCAATGTCAGCGTGAACTGTCCGACTTCGAAAGGTTGGTTGAGTTGGGCGACGCGAATATCCTCGTCCTCCCACGCAGTCAGACCTGCGATGGCAAAGATGGTAACTCCCAGCCCGGTATGAGCGACGGCTTTACCCCAATCCGCCCCCGGCAGACGGAGCAAGCGTTTCAGGCTGCCGTTGCGCCCCGTACGGCTCCACAGATCAACGATGGCGCCAAACGTAATCCACGCCCCAAGGAACAGACCCACCGGCCCCAAAGCGCTGCGGCCGGTCTGCATCGCCCAAACCAGCAAAGCAATCGCCAAGGCCAGACCAAAGGCATAGCGCAGCGACCAGGCCGTTTTTCCAATCCGTCCCCGTTTCCACGGCAACATGGCCCCAATGGGAAGGATCAATCCCAACAAAACCATGAAAGGAGAGAATGCTGCGTTGAAAAACGGCGCCCCGACCGAGAGTTTGCGATCAAACATCATCTCGGCCACCATCGGCCACATGGTGCCGACAAAGACCACGAAACAGCTGACCGCCAGCAGGACGTTGTTTACGATCAGCGCGCTTTCGCGGCTGACCATGCCGAAGACACCCTTGGCCTCCATCGCCTGCGCCCGCGCGGCAAACAAAGTCAGCGCCCCACCGATGAAAACCACCAGAATGAACAGGATGAACACCCCGCGTTCCGGGTCATTGGCAAAGGCGTGAACCGAGGTCAGCAACCCCGAACGAACGATGAATGTCCCGATCAGCGAAAACCCGAAGGCAATGATTGCCAGCAGGATGGTCCAGCTTTTCAGCGCCTCGCGCTTCTCGACAACGATTGCCGAATGCAGCAGTGCTGCCGCCAGAAGCCACGGCATGAACGAAGCGTTCTCAACCGGGTCCCAGAACCAGAAACCGCCCCAGCCCAGCTCATAATACGCCCACCAGGACCCCAGCGCGATACCGATGGTCAAAAACACCCAGGCAGCCAGCGTCCATGGGCGAACCCAGCGGCCCCATGCCGCATCGATACGCCCTTCGATCAGCGCGGCGATGGCAAAACTGAACGCCATGCTCAGCCCCACATAGCCGAGATACAGAAATGGCGGGTGGAAGGCCAAACCGGGATCCTGCAACAGCGGGTTCAGATCCCGCCCGTCAAACGGCGCAATTGCCAGCCGGTCAAACGGGTTCGAAGTCAGCAGAATGAATGCGAAAAACGCGACCGCGATGGATGATTGTACCGCCAGCACACGCGCCTTCAGGCTTGGGGGCAACCCGCCCCCGAAGAAAGCTGCCATCGCTCCGAACAGAGTGACAATCAGCACCCATAGCAGCATCGACCCCTCGTGGTTCCCCCACGTCCCGCTGATCTTGTAAAGCATCGGCTTTGCTGAATGACTGTTTTCGACCACGATCCGCAGCGAAAAATCCGACATTATGAAAGCCCAGATCAGCGCACCGAAGGAAAAAGCAGTCAGCAGGAACTGGACGATGGCAGCAGGCTCGGCAAAAGCCATCCAGCCGGTCCAGTTTTTTGACGCACCGATCAGAGGCACCACGCTTTGCACGATGGCGACGAAAAAGGCAAGGATAAGGGCGAAGTGGCCAAGCTCTGTAATCATGCCCCGGAATATACTCCGAGGCCGAACCGGGGGCCATTAACTTTCGCATGATCCGGGGGCACATAGTGTCGCGGGTCAAAGCCCCCGAAGCTTGCGCCAATCGGTCAACGCTGGATTCGCGTCAGGAATCGAGGCGTTCTGTATCAGGTTGGCATCGGGGCCGGGGTCGGCGACGCCCGGGCTGTCGCTGCGCATGGCCCGCACCGTTTCTATGTTCTCCATTACCGTCGGCAGGCGTTGCATGGCTGCGCCTATATCCCGCTGAAAATCCTGCATTTTGCTCTGATGGCGCGCGCCAAAATAGAAAGACACAATCACGCCCAGCAACCACCAAAGAGGTTCCGGCACCAGTGCAATGCCCTGCATGCGTTCGGCGAACCACAGCGGATCCACCATTGCGGCAACAAACAATCCCAGCGTTCCAAGCGCCAATGCCGGGCGCGGCAACCGGTTCACACCATCCATGACGCGGTCGAACAGGCCTTTTTGAGGAACCACGAACTCTCCGCCGAACTGCATCATTGCCTGGCTTTGCAACGCTGTTGCTCTCTCAGCACGGGACTCGGCGTTTTCCCGGTATATTTCAACCGTCTCACGCACAGCGTTGCGACCGCCCCCGAACAGCAGAGCCAATACCCCCGAGATCAACCCCATGCCGCAACCCTTTCCTTGAATTCAATTTCCGTCAGACGATAGCGTGGCGACAGAAACTCTTCGGCCCGTTTGATCCAGCCTCCTTTGCCACCAGATCGGGTGCGCGCGTATTTTCTGGATGCCGGGCGTTTGTCGGCGAGCCGAAAATAATAGTTCCGCCGCGCTACGCCGTACGCATCGCGCAACGCGTTGGGATCTGGTCGGGCCGCGTCTTCGCACGCCTGCGCCGTTTGCGTGCCGATCACGCCATCTGCCACGACGTCAAACCCCATTTCACGCAAAAGCCGTTGCAGGATTGTTACTGCTTGCGCACCGGCATTGACGTACATGTCAAAGACAGGGGCGTGCAGAATATCCGGCAACAGCGCGATGCGTGGCTTTTCAAAGTAGTGCTGAACAAAAATATCGACCGCCTCGCGCTGAGTAAGCGCCCGGACATCCGCCATGTCAACCAGCCCATCCCCGGTTAGATCCAGTCCAAGCCTGCGCATCGTGTGGATCGTGACACCATATTTGGTTGCCCCGCCCGGATCGTCCGGGTCATTCACGAATCCGCCTTCCCGACGCACAATTTCCTTGGCAATCTGCCGAACCGTTTGCATAGCGCCCTCATTTCGTTGAATGGCACTGACGATCCCGAAAAAGAATTAACAAGCCTGAACGGCCGAGGGCGCTGCCCGCATCCCGCGCGCAACGCCCTCAACATGGATATTGGTCAGGTCAGCTTTCTTCAGCCTCTTTGTAGACGCCCTGCTCTTTCAACGCGTCCACGACTTCCTTCGGCATGTAGGTTTCATCATGTTTGGCAAGAATTTCAGTGGCTTCAAACACACCGTTCACGTAACGCCCGGTGCCGACCATGCCCTGATTTTCCGAAAACAGATCAGGCAGGACCCCGGTGAAAGAAACCTTGACGCTTTCGCCGCCGTCGGTGACGACAAAATGTACGGTTTCGCCCTGCCCACGGATGATCGAACCTTCTTCGACCAGGCCGCCAATCCGAAAGACCTCGGTCGGCTTGGGCGGTTCGGCAATCACCTGGCTTGGCGAGCGGAAAAAGTTGATCCCGTCGCGCATGGCATAGCCAATCAACGCCGTCGATGCCACCAAGGCAACGATAGCTACCAGAATGACCTGTACTCGGCGACGTTTCTTGAGCGTTTTCATACCGTCCTCATGGGAATAACGGCGCCATCATCAGGCCCCGGGTTTCAATCTCACCTAACATCAGGTTGGCGTTCTGCAAGGCTTGGCCGCTGCTACCTTTTGTCAGGTTATCCAGCGCCGCGATCACGATCGCACGCCGTTCGATCCGATCTGCCACAACACCGATATGACAGAAGTTGGACCCGCGCACATGGTGGGTCGACGGTGTCTCGCCCATCGGCAGCATCTGAATGAAAGGCTCATCCGCATAAGCTTTTGCAAGCGTTTCATAGATGCTCAGCGGGTCACCTTTTACGTAGGTCGTGGCCAGAATGCCCCGGTTTGCAGGGATCAGGTGCGGGGTGAACTGCACATGAACCGTACGCCCGGCCAGTTTGGAAAACTCCTGATCGAACTCACCCAGATGCCTGTGGGTCCCGCCGACGGCATAGGCGTTGGTGCCCTCACTAAGTTCGGCATGCAGCAGGTTTTCCTTCAGCGACCGCCCTGCCCCGGAAACAGCGCATTTCAGATCCAGCACGATATCGTCCAGATCAATCACCCCGGCAGAAACAAGCGGCCGCAGAACGTATTGACCGGTTGCCGCGTTGCACCCTGTGCCCGCCACCAGCCGTGCGTCCCGGATTTCGTCGCGGTAGAACTCGGTCAGGCCATAAACGGCCTCTTCCTGCTGCGCGAGCGCGGTATGCGGGTTTCCGTACCACTTTTCATATTCGTCCGGGTCAGTCAGCCGGAAGTCAGCAGACAGGTCGATGATCTTCAGATCCTTGGGCAGCGCACTGATCACTTCCTGGCTGGTCTTGTGCGGTAGGGCACAAAAACACAGATCGATCCGGGAAAAATCGATCTCGGAAATCTTGCACAGATCCGGCAGGTCCATGTGGCGCAGATGGGGGAAAACCTGCGCCATGGTCATCCCCGCCTTGCGTTCGGCGGCCAGCGCGACGATTTCCATGTTCGGGTGCTCGGCGATCAGCCGCACCAGTTCCGCACCGGTGTAGCCCGAGGCGCCCAGAATTGCGATTTTATGGGTCATGTCAGACCTCTTCTCAACGTGTGTCACATGTTACGACCGCCGATGCGACGGTCTTGGAATAATGAAAGCAGAACGGCCGCGTCCTTGACCTAAGTCAGGCGGCCTCGAATGTGATTTGTCGTCGGAGGAACTGGGTCGCCCGATCGCTCACCACATTGGGTTTCCCCGTCGTCAGGAAGCCTCCCGGGCCGGTACCCAGCATGTTGGGGTGGCGATGCAGGTAATCCGCAAGGCTTTCAGCAACCAGCTCTCCCTGGCTGTAGACCTGCACGTCAGGTCCCAATGCCGCCTGAAATGCTTCGGCCATGAGCGGGTAATGCGTACAGCCCAGAATGGCCGCCTGCGGTTCGGGCATCTTGCGCTTGAGGGCTTCCACATGGCTGCGCACCAACGCCTCGGCAAGGATCATGTCACCGTCTTCGATGGCATCCACGACGCCACCACATGCCTGCGCCTCGACATCCACGCCAATTGCCCGGAACGCCAGCTCGCGCTGAAAGGCACGGCTGGACACAGTGGCGGGCGTGGCGAACAAGGCGACATGCTTGACCGCCACTTCGCGTGGTGGGGAGTTGTCGCCCCATTGCCGTTCGGTCAGGGCTTCGATCAATGGGACAAAGACACCAAGAACCCTTTTGCCGTCGGGCACGCCTTCTTCCTGCATCCGACGCAGCGCCGCCGCACTGGCGGTGTTGCAAGCCAGAATCACCAGATTGCAGCCGCGATCCCAAAGGTCCTGCACGGCCTTTCGGGTCAGCTGATAGATGTCTTCGGCATCGCGCACACCGTACGGGGCATGCGCGCTGTCCGCGTAATACAGGAAATCAACGTCAGGCAGACGTGTCTGCGCGGCGCTCAGGACGGTCAGACCGCCCAATCCGGAATCAAAGATACCTACTGCCATTAGCCCCTTCAGGCGCGATGCCGTTCCTCAAATTCATAGCCATAGTCATAAGACTTCAGCGGTGTCGGAGACAGCTCATACGTCGCTTTGCGCAGGAAATCCATCATCTTGCGCGTATCCTTGCCCAGCGGATCCAGAATGTCGCGCCCGATAGGCGTGCCAATCACCACTTTGACCGGGGTATCGACACGCTTTTTGAACTCCTTGATCAGCAAGCCCATGCGCAGGGTGTTGTGCATATGGCTTGCTATCTGAAACAAACGTGACGTGTGCCCGTCGAAGAACACCGGAACGACGGTGGCATTGGATTTCGCCACCATGCGGGCCGTGAAACCGCGCCACCCCGGATCCATGGGATGCGCGAACGGATTGACGCCGGTGCTGACCGTACCCCCAGGGAAAATCCCGATCGCGCCGCCATCGCCGAGGTAATTCAATGCGGTTTTCCGCGTATCCAGATTCAGTTTCACCGCTTCTTTGGTTTCATCAAACGAAACAGGCAAAACGATACGGTTCAGGTCTTCGGCCTTGCGGAAAACGCGATTTGCGAGAATCCGGAAATCACCACGGGTCTGCGACAATATATGCCCCATCATCAGCCCATCCAGAATTCCATACGGATGGTTTGCAATCAGGATAAGCGGACCCTCTTTGGGGATATTCTCCAGTGCGCCACCAACGACATCCAAGGTCAATCCATAGCGATCGACCATGACCGACCAGAAATCCCGACCCTTTGCAACTTCTTGTTCGTAGCCGTCCGCCCGTTTGATCAGACGCAACCGTCCCGTGGTGTTCTCCATCAGCCTGATGACCAGCCGCCCCCCCTTGGTTTCGGCGGAATGCGCATACGAGATGTCACGAACGACATGACGGCGAGAAGACATGTAGGGCTCCGTTTTGCTGCGCGCAAAATAAATGCAAGCAACAGGTTTGACCAGCTATCGTGACACCCTTGTGACGAATTACTCTGCCGCGGCTTGCAATTCAGGCCCACCGCTGCGGATGACCGCCAGCAGCTCCTCTCGCCGTTTGGCAGCCTTGGCCTCATTTTCCCGCAGAACCGGCCCAAATCCGCGGATATCCAGCGGCAAGCGGGCCAGGGCGGCAATCGCATCACGGGTGCCCTGCGACACAAGGGGCAGAACCTCGCGCATATCCTTTTCATACTGTCGGATCAGGGCGCGCTCCATCTTGCGTTCGGATGAATACCCGAAAATGTCCAGTGGTGTGCCGCGCAATGCCTTGAGTTTGGTCAACAGTTTCAACGCAGTCATGATGGATTCGCTGAAGGCACGCTTTTTCGGCCTGCCATTGCTGCCCGATCCGCCGAATATCGGCGGGGCAAGGTGAAAGGTTATCTTGAAGTCACCATCAAACTCGGCCGCCGCCTTTTCCCGACTGGTCAGAAGAAGGCGCGCAACTTCGTATTCGTCCTTGTACGACAACAGCTTGTGGTAGCCTTTTGCCACCGCTTCGCGCACATCCGCGTCCTCTACACTGTCCACCAGCTTGCGGTACCGCCTGGCCAGCCGTGCACCTTGATAGTCCGTCAGGTGCTGCGCGCGAAACGCGATGATCTGGTCCAGCGTCTTGGGCATCTCGGCCACGGTTGGCGAAAGGATGGATTGTACTTCGTCTGGATGCAGAACCGCCCAACGGCCGACATCAAACGCGCGCTTGTTGCGTTCGACTGCTGTGCCGTTCAACTCGATGGCCTCGAATATCGCCTGATGGCTGACCGGCAACAGTCCGCGCTGCCAGGTCGCGCCGAAGATCATCATGTTGGAATAGATTGAATCCCCCATCACCGCGCGCGCCAGTTCTGTCGCATCAAACAGCGAAACATCTTCTTTCAGCCGCGCTTGCAGGGCCAGTTCCAGCTGATCCACCGGAATGCGGAACTCGGTATCACGCGTGAAGTCGCCCGTCACCGTTTCATGGCTGTTCACGACGGCCCCCGTACGTCCGGTGCGCGTCAGGCCCAGCGTCTTGGCGCCGGCCGAGACCACCAGATCACCGCCGATCAGCGCATGGGCCTCGCCTGTGGCGACGCGTATCGCGCTGATGTCCTCGGGGCGGTTGGCCAATCTACAGTGGATGTGGACTGCGCCGCCTTTCTGCGCCAGGCCCGCCATCTCCATCATGCCCGCGCCTTTTCCGTCGATCTGCGCCGCCTGCGCAAGGATCGCGCCAATGGTGACGACCCCCGTACCGCCAACGCCGGTAATCACGACGTTGTGCGTACCGGTGATCTTCGGCAGATCCGGCATCGGCAGATCCGGCAGATCAATTTCGGTCGTCGCCTCTTTGCGAATTTTCGCGCCCTCAAGCGTTACAAACGAAGGACAGAAACCGTTCAGACACGAGAAATCCTTGTTGCAGCTCGATTGATCAATGGCCCGCTTGCGGCCCAGCTCAGTCTGTTTGGGAACGATCGACACGCAGTTTGACTGTACACCGCAATCGCCACAGCCTTCACATACATCGGTGTTGATGAACACCCGCTTGTCGGGATCGGGGAATGTACCGCGCTTGCGTCGGCGGCGCTTTTCGGCGGCGCAGGTTTGAACATAAACGATGACCGATACGCCCTCGATCTCGCGAAACTTCTCCTGCACCTGCATGAGGTCGGCACGCTCGTATGTCTGGACGCTGTCGGGCAGAGCCTTGAAGTTGACGTCTTCCTTTTCGTCATAAACCAGGGCCACTTCTCGGACACCCATTGCCTTGACCTCGGCAACGATCCGTTCGGCCGTCAGGCCGCCTTCATTCTCTTGCCCGCCGGTCATGGCGACCGCGTCGTTGAACAGGATCTTGAAAGTGATGTTGGTACCTGCGGACAACGCGGCCCGGATCGCCTGAACGCCCGAATGGTTGTACGTGCCATCGCCAAGGTTCTGGAACACGTGCTTGGTCGTCGAAAACGGAGCCTCGCCGATCCAGTTGGCGCCTTCCCCACCCATTTGCGTAAATCCGGTCGTCTCGCGATCCATCCATTGTACCATGTAGTGACAGCCGATGCCGGCATAGGCGCGGCTGCCTTCCGGTACCTTGGTCGAGCTGTTGTGCGGACAGCCGGAACAGAAATACGGAAGACGCGTCGCAATTTCCTGCGCGTTGTCAGCCCGGCGCGCTTCTGACAAAGATGCCAGCCCGGCCCGGATACCATCGGTCTCTCGACCCTCTTCAATCAGGATTTCGCCCAGCTTTTCAGCGATCATGATCGGGTCAAGCGCACCGCGCGTCGGGAACAGTTCTTCCCGGTGCAACGCCCCGGCCCCGCCTTTGTACCAGCCATAGACCCGGCGTCCGCGCCGGTCGTCAAAGATGGCCTCTTTGACCTGAACCTCGATCAGCTTGCGCTTTTCCTCGACGATCACGATCAGATCCAGCCCCTCGGCCCAGTCGTGGAATCCGGCCATATCCAACGGGAAGGTCTGCCCCACCTTGTAGGTGGTAATGCCCAGACGCTCGGCCTCGGCTTCATCGATATTCAGAAGCGAAAGCGCATGTGTCAGGTCCAGCCAGTTCTTGCCAGCCGCGACAAAGCCGATCTTGGCGCCGGGTTTGCCCCACATCCGTTTGTCCAGCTTGTTGGCGTGCGAAAACGTCTCGGCCGCGAACCTTTTGTAATCGATGACACGCGTTTCCTGCATGTGCGGCGTGTCCCCCAACCGGATGTTCAATCCGCCATCCGGCATATCGAATTCAGGGATGACCACCTGCATCCGGTCCGGACTGCCATCCACGACCGAGGTGACTTCGATCGTGTCCTTCATCGTCTTCAGGCCGACCCAGACACCCGCGAATCGGCTGAGTGCAAATCCATAAATGCCATAGTCGAGGATTTCCTGAACGCCGGCAGGGCTGACGATCGGCATATACATGTCGACCAGCGACCATTCGGATTGATGCAGCACCGTCGAGCTTTCGCCGGTATGGTCATCCCCCATCGCCATGAGCACACCGCCATGTTTGGCTGTACCCGCCATGTTTGCGTGGCGCATGACGTCACCGGATCGGTCGACGCCCGGACCCTTGCCATACCAAAGCCCGAATACCCCATCGAATTTGCCGTCGCCGCGCAGCCCCGCCTGCTGGCTGCCCCAAAGCGCGGTGGCTGCCAGGTCTTCGTTCAAACCGAACTGAAACGTGACATCGCTTTCGGCCAGCGGCTTCTGGGCCCGCATCATTTGCTGATCTACGGCCCCCAAAGGAGACCCGCGGTATCCAGTGACCAATCCAGCGGTGTTGAGACCCGCTTGCCGGTCTCTGGCCTTTTGCATCAGCATCAAGCGCACAAGCGCCTGTGTTCCGTTCAGAAGAACCGGGCTTTTCTCAAGATCGAACCGGTCGTTCAGCGTAATCTGTGGCTGGCTCATCAGACGTCTCCCCTCGTCAGATCAGTGTGCTTTACTTGGGTTCATTTTAGGTCATAATTTCTGACCTGTATAGAATTTATCCACTGATATGTAACGATTTCGTCCTTTGAATGTAGAACTTGTTACCTATTTCATATAGGGCTTCTGAAAGATAACGAAAGTTGCGGCGATGGATTGGGACAAGCTTAGAATATTTCACGCGGTGGCGGATGCCGGCAGCCTCACGCACGCCGGAGACAAGCTTAATCTGTCTCAATCCGCCGTAAGCCGACAGATCCGCGCATTGGAAGAGTCTCTGGATGCCACACTGTTCCACCGCCATGCACGGGGGCTGATTCTCACCGAACAGGGCGAGTTGTTGTTCGACGCCACATCCGCCATGTCGAAACGGCTGGATGCAGCAGCGGCGCGCATTCGGGACAGCGAGGAAGAAGTCTTTGGTGTTTTGCGGGTCACGACGACCTTCGGCTTTGGCACACTCTGGCTGGCACCGCGTTTGCCCAAACTGTACGAGCAATACCCTGATCTGAACATCGACCTGATGCTTGAAGAACGCGTTCTGGATCTTCCGATGCGCGAAGCGGACGTCGCCATCCGCATGAAAGAGCCCAGCCAGGCCGACCTGGTGCGCAAGCGCCTGATGACAGTTCAGATGGTACTATATGCAACCCAGGACTATATCGAAAGCCACGGCGGCATGTTGCAGTCCCTGGAAGAGATCAAGAACCACCGTCTGATCTGCCAGACCCCTGCGGCACCGCAGGTTGGGGCCGGCGCAGCCATGGTGCGCCACCTGATGACCTACAATCCGGCATCCTTGTTGACGGTAAACAACTATTTTGGCGTGCTTCAGGGCGTTTTGCACAATCTGGGCATCGGTGTTCTGCCCGATTACGTAACACAGGATTTTCCGCACCTCGTGCCCATTCTGTCAGACATCGAAGCCGCAGATGTTCCGGTCTATCTGGCCTACCCGGAAGAATTGCGACACTCAAAGCGCGTTGGCGCGTTTCGTGACTTTGTTCAGGACGAAATCATCGCGCAGCGCAAGCAATTGAAACAGATGGGAAAATTGTAGCTATGCGCAAACAGCATATCAGACATGAATAGATCACAGGGTTAATTGTCTTGAACGTTAACAAACTGACCCCTAAATGAGCACTCGAAGGCGGTGATGCTGAAACGCTCATCATCTTCATACCTCCCTGTTGGACTACGGCCGAGCTTATAGCTCGGCCTTTTTTTTGGCCGGACCCTGCATTAAGTCAGCGAAAGCTCTGGGAAAAATACACGCATAGGAATATGATCCCCAAAAAACGATACAAATTCGTGTTTGAGGGAAAATACATGTTCCACCTACCCCGCCTCGTTCTGGCGATCATCTCCGCAATATTCTTGGCGGTGCCGCTATACGCACAAGACACCGGTTCAACTTCTACTGTGACCATTCCGGAAGACCTGACACCCGAACAGGTCGACGATCTGGTCGCGCGCATGTCCGATGACCAGGTTCGCGCCATTCTATTGGAACGCCTTGATGCCGTGGCGGAAAAACAAGCTGCCGAGAAAGCGAACGTAGAAGACCCGTTGACTGAGATAAGCGATATCTGGGCAGCCATGGTCACGTCCTGGACGCATGTTCTGACCACCGCTCCCAACATCATCACGGCACAGATAACCGCGTTCAGCAATTTTAGCGATACGTTCGGAACGACTGGTGTCTTTACTCTGTTTGGGCTTGTCCTCTCAGTGCTTGTCGTCGGGTTCATAGCGGAAAAGCTGTTCATCTTCCTGACCCGTCGCTGGCATGAAGCAACTGAAGCGGCGGGCGAGGCCGACCTTTGGGGCGCCGTCAGTTACCTGTTTCGCCGGTTCTGCCGCGAAATCGCCGGTCTGATCGTATTCTATGTCGTGATCCGCGCGGTTGGCCGCGGTCTTCTGACGACGGAACAGATCACCTATGCTGCACCGTTTGTATTCTATCTTATCTGGGTGCCGCGTTTGGGCGCGGCTGCGTCACGGTTTGTTCTGGCGCCGGAGAAGCCGCAATTCCGGTTGGTCAATATCGACGACCACTGGGCCAAGTACCTGCATCGCAACCTGATCGGATTGTTGATCCTTATCGGATTCACGCTGTTCGTCGTTCGGTTCAACGCGCTCAATGGCATCACGGGTGACGATACCCGCATTGGCTTCTGGCTGAACGCGGCAATTCACGTCTATATCGCCGTAATCGCCTGGACCGCGCGTGAAGGTCTGTCGCAAATGATGCTGGGGACGGACCCGGATCACACGAAATTCGATGAAGAAGTTGCGCACTATTACCCCTATTTTGCCATCGGCGTTTCGGTGGCAATCTGGCTTCTGGTCGAATTCCTGGTCGCACAGCGTGATCCAGCGACGTTGAGATTGCTGACCGGCGGCGCGCATTTCACGACGATGTTCTGGTTGTTGATTGCCCCTGCGCTGGATACGCTGATCCGTGGTCTCGTGCGGCATTTGCAACCGCCCATGTCGGGCGAAGGCCCTCTTGCCGAACGCGCCTACCGTTCCGCGAAACGCAGCTATATCCGGATTGGTCGCGTTATCGCGGGCTTGGTCGTGGTCTTCATGATTGCACGCGCGTGGCACCTTGACCTGCGCAATGTCGCGTCGGCCGGTGTCAGTGCCGAAGTTGGCGGTGCCGTGATCGAATTCCTGCTGATCATCGCCGTTGGCTATATCCTGAACGAGGTCGTCTCGCTGTGGATCAACCGCCGTTTGGCCAGGGAACAGACTGCGGCCGAGGCGCTGGACGAAGAAGCCGGCGGTGAAGGCGGCGGCGCCGGCGGTTCTCGTCTGGCGACGGTCCTGCCCCTGATGCGTATCACGGCCCAGATCACGATTGCCGTGATTTTTGGCCTGTTGGCGCTGGGCGCATTGGGCATCAATATCACACCGCTTTTGGCCGGTGCCGGTGTTCTGGGTCTGGCGATCGGTTTTGGTGCGCAAAAACTGGTTGCTGACATCGTGGGCGGCGTTTTCTTCCTGATAGACGATGCCTTCCGCGTCGGAGAATATGTCGACGTCGGCGGCACGATGGGAACGGTCGAGAAGATCTCGGTTCGCTCGATGCAACTGCGTCACCACCGAGGTGCCGTGCATACGATCCCGTATGGTGAGATTCAGAAGCTGACAAACTTCAGCCGCGACTGGGTCATCATGAAGCTGAAATTCACCGTGCCGTTCGATACCGACCCCAACAAGGTCAAGAAGATCTTCAAGAAGATCGGTGCCGAAATGATGGAGGACGAAACCCACAAGGATGGCTTCCTGCAACCGTTCAAATCGCAGGGCGTGTTCGACTTCGACGATGTCGGCATGATCATCCGCGGCAAGTTCATGGCCAAACCCGGCAAGCAGTTCACCCTGCGCAAGGAGATCTTCAACCGGGTCAAGGCGGCCTTCAAGGAAAACGGCATCGACTTTGCCCGCCGAGAGGTGCGCGTGGCGATACCGGGGCAGGAAGAGGCCGAAAACCTTACCCCGGAACAGAAGGCCGCTGTAGGCGCCGCAGCCGCAGCTCAACTCAACAAAGACCAGGGGTCAGCGTAACCGTCACGGTTTACGCCTTGGATTTTGCGCCAGTACCGTGGTGCATTCCTTCGGAACCGGCAGTGATGCCGGTTCCGTTTTTCTTTGAAAGACGCAACCTGCGCCGTCTTGACCCTTTCCACACGCGCGCGCTTGCCCTACAAGGCGCGCAATCTCGGCCCACTTGGACACAGGACAGAAGATGCAAGAGCCCGCCATCACACCCGATCTGATTGCCGCACATGGGCTAAAGCCCGAGGAATATGACATGATCCTCGAGATCATCGGGCGTGAACCTACTTTCACCGAGCTTGGCATTTTCTCGGCCATGTGGAACGAGCACTGTTCCTACAAATCTTCGAAGAAATGGCTGCGCACCCTGCCCACCTCTGGGCCTCAGGTGATTTGCGGACCCGGTGAAAACGCAGGCGTGGTCGATATTGGCGACGGTCAGGCTGTGGTTTTCAAGATGGAAAGCCACAATCACCCGTCTTACATCGAACCCTATCAGGGTGCGGCAACCGGCGTGGGGGGCATCCTGCGCGACGTCTTCACCATGGGCGCACGCCCCATCGCGTCCATGAACGCATTGTCCTTTGGCGAACCCGGCCACCACAAGACCCGTCAACTGGTCAACGGCGTGGTCGAGGGTATCGGCGGCTATGGCAACTGCTTCGGCGTGCCTTGCGTCGGCGGCGAAGTCCGCTTCCACCCTGCCTACAACGGTAACTGCCTGGTGAATGCATTTGCAGCCGGTCTGGCCGACAGTGACAAGATCTTCTACTCGGCAGCCTCGGGCGTAGGTATGCCCGTCGTCTACCTGGGTGCAAAAACCGGTCGCGACGGCGTGGGCGGCGCAACCATGGCATCTGCCGAATTCGACGACACAATCGAGGAAAAGCGTCCCACCGTTCAGGTCGGCGACCCCTTTACCGAAAAACGCCTGATGGAGGCGACGCTGGAACTGATGCAGACCGGTGCGGTGATCTCGATCCAGGACATGGGCGCGGCGGGCCTGACCTGCTCGGCCGTTGAAATGGGCGACAAGGGTGGCCTTGGCGTGCGCCTTGATCTGGAAAACGTCCCACAGCGCGAAGAAAACATGACAGCCTATGAAATGATGCTGTCCGAATCTCAGGAGCGTATGCTGATGGTCCTCAAGCCCGAGCTTGAGGCCGAGGCCCGCGCCGTGTTCGAAAAATGGGATCTCGATTTCGCGATCGTCGGCGAAACCATTGCCGAAGACCGCTTCCTGATCATGCATAACGGTGAAGTCAAAGCCGATCTGGTTCTGTCCAAATTGTCTTCTACCGCGCCGGAGTATGACCGCCCATGGGAGCCTACGCCAGAGGCAGAAGAACTGGCCGAAGTGCCTCAGATCGACCCGATTGACGGGCTGCGCGCCCTGCTCGCTTCGCCCAACTACGCAGGCAAGCAGTGGGTCTATGAACAGTACGACACCATGGTGATGGCGGATACCGTCCGCACGCCGGGTCTGGGTGCGGGCATGGTCCGCGTCCACGGGACCGACAAGGTGCTTGCCTTCACATCCGACGTGACCCCGCGCTATGTGCGCGCAAACCCTTTTGAGGGCGGCAAACAAGCCGTGGCCGAGGCCTATCGCAACCTCACCGCCGTCGGAGCCAAGCCGCTGGCCACCACGGACAACCTGAACTTCGGCAACCCCGAAAAGCCCGAGATCATGGGCCAGTTTGTCGGCGCCATTCAGGGCATCGGCGCCGCAGTCGGCGCGTTGGATATGCCGATCGTGTCGGGCAACGTCTCTCTGTACAATGAGACCGACGGACAGGCCATTCTGCCGACCCCCACCATTGGTGCAGTCGGCCTGTTGCAGCACTCGGACGAAGTCATCGGCAATGAGGTGCGCGAAGGTCATGTCGCGCTGGTGATCGGTGAAACCAAGGGTCATCTGGGTCAATCCGCCCTGTTGGCCGAGGTGTTCAACCGCGAAGACGGCGACGCCCCGCATGTCGATCTGGATGCCGAAAAGCGCAACGGTGATTTCATCCGCGCCAACCGCGAGATGATCAAGGCCTGCACCGACCTCAGCGATGGTGGTATCGCTCTGGCTGCCTTCGAACTGGCAGAAGCCGCAGGCGTTGGCGTATGTCTGGACGACGCCCCGACTGAATTCCTGTTCGGTGAAGATCAGGCCCGCTATCTTGTTGCCTGCAACTTCGATCAGGCCGAGGCATTGATGATTGCGGCCGGTCAAGCCGGTGTTCCGCTGAATGCGGTTGGTCGTTTCACCGGCGAGACGGTCAGGATCGGCAGCTCGGAAGCCTCGCTTGATGAACTTGCCGCGATTTACCGCAACAGCTTTGCCGAGGCCGTGGCCTGACAACGCGACACGAAAACCAATCGAAACCCGCGCTGTGAACCGGTGCGGGTTTCGTTGTTATTGCATGTGCCGGTGCCCTTGCACGCCCGGTTCATGCGCTCTACATCTTGGGAAAGACCTTCTGGAGTTACCTACATGCCGATGAGCGCCCACGAAATCGAACACCTGCTGCGCGAAGCCTTTCCTCATGCCGAGATTCAGGTCGGTGGCCAGGACGGTGTTCATATGTCTGCCATGGTGGTGGATGAGAGCTTTCGCGGAAAGAACCGGGTACAACAGCAGCGTGCCGTTTATGCCGCGCTGAAAGGCAAGATGGATGGCCCGGATGGTGAGTTGCACGCGCTGGCGCTGACCACCAAAGTGCCGGAGTAAAATGGAACATGCGATTGTAATCTCAATTGCGGTCACTGTCTTTGTCGTGCTTGTCGCGCTATTGGCTTGGAGCCGATCCAAAAACGAACCGCAACCAAAGCGCGGATCGCTTCCTGGGATAGGTTATCGCACAATCCACGCAAACTATGATTCAGGCGGGTCTGGCGAAGGGCATTCCACGCAGTATCGTGTCCCCAAAGACCCTCAAGACTACGCCAAAGCTATGATGCCGAAGAGCAAAGGAAACGCAAAATGACCGATGTAAAAACCCAGATCGACGAAACCGTCAAAGCCAATGACGTGGTGCTGTACATGAAAGGCACCAAGGAAATGCCTCAATGTGGCTTCTCGTCCCGCGTGGCCGGTGTTCTGAACTATATGGGCGTCGAATACACCGACGTGAACGTGCTGGCCGACGAAGATGTGCGTCAGGGCATCAAGGATTATTCCGACTGGCCGACCGTGCCGCAGCTGTATGTCAAGGGCGAATTCGTAGGCGGTTGCGACATTATCACCGAAATGACCCTTTCGGGTGAACTGGACACGTTGTTTGACGAAAACGGTGTCGGCTACAACAAGGAAGCAGCCGACAAAATCCGCGAAGCAAACGCGTAATCCGGCCTACCGGCTGGAACAGTCCTGATAAATCACCTGCTCATTGGCGGCGCCTGCCGCCAAATAGCTGATTGATGCGTTCCAGCCTTTTGAGCGCAGGATATAGGTTCCTTCGGCTCCGAGAGACTCATAGCGGATGCCCGACCCGCTTTCGACCTGGCGCATCGCAACCAGAGTGTTGTCCACCATCGTCGCCGCCGCGCCTGAACCGTCGGGCGCGTTGAAATAGGTCACCGGCAACGGAACTCCGTTCTCACAGGTAAAGGTGACAGACAGAATGTCGATTTCGGCGAGCGCCGCCGTTGTCGGGAAAACAAGCAGAGCACCGCAGAAGAGATTGCGCAGGTGCGTCATTGTGCTGTTTTCTCCTCAACCACCGAAGCCAGCGCTTCTGCACGTGCCGCCAGTTCTGCCAGCGTATCCGTGACGGATGGCGGGACGACCGCGACTTCAATGCGCTCGGGCTCCGGCGCAGGCGCGTTTCTCAGCGATTGAAGCTCGGCCTCGGCCTCGGCCAGCTTGGCCTCTAACGCCTTGACCTTATCTTCCGTTGCCGCCGTTTTGTCGGCCAGCAGCAACCCCGCCATCAGCAACATGCGCGCTTCCGGCATCCGCCCGATCTGATCGGACAGTACCTGCGCTTCGTCATCCAGCATTTTGGCAGCCGCGTGCAGAAAGGGCTCTTCCCCGTCCCGGCAGGACACGTCAAAACCGCGCCCGCCGATATGAATTGTTACCTCGGGCATTACTCTACCTCACCTTCTACAAGTTTCGCCTGCGACAACAGAGGTTCCAACCGTGCCAGCACGGCCTGTGCTTCGGCGGCGTCCGAAGCCTGCGCGGCACGTGTCGCCTCCAACTCGGCGACGGTGGCGCGGTTCAGCAATTCAGCATCCGTCAGCCCTTCTGCGGCCGCAGAACGCAATTCTTCGACCGAATTCCGCAACTGTTCGTTCGCCTTGCGCATACGTTGCAGATCGTCATCCAGCCGGGACATCGCAGCGCCATGGCTAGCCCTCTCGGCCCGCAGCATCTCGAGCTCTGCGCTCAGTTCATTGACCCGTTCCGTATCTTCAAGTTCGGCCTTGAGGCGGCTGTTTTCCGCCTCAACTTCTTTTGCCTGAGCAAGCAATTCACGCATTTGCTCAAGCTCGGCCTTCAACGCCGAAGGATCTTCGATGCCGTCAAGTTCGGCACGCAGCCTTTCGTTCTCGGCCTTCAACGCTTCCAGTTCAGCACTGTTGTCCAACGCCGCCTTGGCCTCGGCCAGCTCGGCGCGGGCTGCTTCAACAGACGTGATTTTTGCTCTGGCTTCTTCCAACTCTGCGCGCAACGCATCTGTTTCGTCAGAGTCGGCTGGGGCTGTCCTCAACTCTTCCAGATCGGCACGCAGCCCGTCCACTTGCTGTTCGTGCTGCTCCTTCAGGGTTTTCAGGCGTTCCTGAAGCTGCGCATTGGCGACTCTTTCGTCTTCAAGTTCGGCTTGAAGCCTCTCACTTGCCTCAGCATTCCGGGACGCACCGCCCAACCCCTCGACGCCCGCACTGATACGGTCTATCGCCGCAACAATGCGGTGCTGTAGTTCCTCTAACTGGCTCATGCCCCTGTCACCTCTTTATCAAGGTTCATTCTGTCGCGAAGTGATCCGAATCAAAACCGAATCCCGCCTGCTGACAGTCTAACGGAATGCGACAGAAAATACCCACTGTTTGGTTTCAACCACTTGGGCCGCACTCTTCACCCGCCCGGTGCAATCAAGGCCCAGTTCCGCTTGCACTTTGGGTGCTGAATGGTATTGAGCGCGCAATCTGCTTTTTATCCAAAGGAACAACGCCCGTGGACCTGACTGCGCTGCGCAAAGCCAACCCCGAACACTGGGACAAAGCTGCGGCAATCCGCACCCTGACCCTTGACGCCGTCGCCGCCGCAAATTCCGGCCATTCCGGAATGCCCATGGGCATGGCCGATGTTGCGACCGTTCTGTTCGAAAAGCACCTGAAATTTGATGCCTCGGCCCCGAACTGGCCGGACCGCGACCGGTTCATCCTGTCGGCTGGCCATGGTTCGATGCTGGTCTATTCGCTGCTCTACCTCACCGGTCACGCCGATGTGACGCTGGACGAGATCAAGAATTTCCGCCAGTTGGGCGCAAAGACCGCGGGTCACCCCGAAAACTTTCTGATCGACGGTGTTGAAACCACCACCGGGCCTCTTGGTCAGGGCATTTCCAACGCGGTGGGCTTTGCCATGGCCGAGGAAATCCAGCGCGCGCATTACGGCAAGAAAGTCGTGGATCACTATACATACGTGATCGCGGGCGACGGCTGTCTGATGGAAGGCGTCAGTCAGGAAGCGATCACATTGGCCGGCCGCCACGAGCTGAGCAAACTGATCGTCTTCTGGGACAACAACAACATCACCATCGATGGCACTGTCGATATTGCGGATCGCACCGATCAGGTCCGCCGTTTCGCGGCCTCGGGCTGGCATGTGATCGAAATCGACGGCCATGACCCCAAAGCCATCGATGCGGCCATTGTTCAGGCGAAAAAGTCCAGGAAACCAACTATGATCGCCTGTGAAACCCACATCGCTCTGGGTCATGCGGCGCAGGACACTTCGAAAGGTCATGGCGCACTGACAGATCAGGATCAGCTGAAAGCCGCGAAAGAGGCCTATGGCTGGCCCCACGGCGCTTTCGAAGTTCCTGGCAACGTCAAAACCGCTTGGGAAGCCATTGGCGCACGTGGCGCAGTCGAGCGTGCCGCTTGGGAAGAACGTTTCGCACAATTGTCCGAGCGCAAGCAGGCCGAGTTCAACCGCGCCTATGCGTTTGAGGCCCCCAAGCGATTGGCTGGTGCCATTCGTGCGTTCAAAAAGCAGATGTCCGAAGAACAGCCGAAACTGGCCACCCGCGCCTCTTCTGAGAAGGTTCTGAACGTCGTGAACCCGATCATGACCGAAACCGTTGGGGGTTCGGCTGACCTGACCGGATCGAACAACACCAAGTCGGCTGATATGGGTGTCTTCCTGCCGGAAAACCGCAAGGGCCGCTATATTCACTACGGTATCCGCGAGCACGGCATGGCCGCAGCGATGAACGGTATGGCCCTGCACGGTGGCATCCGCCCCTATGGCGGTACGTTCATGGCCTTCACCGATTATGCCCGCCCATCGATGCGTCTTGCGGCTCTTATGAAGATCCCGTCGGTTTTCGTGATGACCCACGATTCGATCGGTCTGGGCGAAGACGGCCCGACACACCAGCCGGTGGAACACCTAGCCATCTCGCGCGCGACGCCGAACACCTATGTGTTCCGCCCCGCCGATACAATCGAAACCGCAGAAGCCTGGGAACTGGCACTGACCTTTAAAGACAGCCCCTCGGTGCTGTCGCTGACCCGCCAGGGCGTGCCAACCGTGCGCAAGGATCACAAGACCAAGAACCTGACCGCACAAGGCGCCTATGTTCTGGCCGAGGCCGAGGGCAAGCGTCAGGCGATCCTGATTGCAACAGGTTCAGAGGTTTCGCTGGCAATGGTAGCCAAGGCGATGCTCGAGGCCGAAGGCATCGGCACCCGCGTCGTCTCCATGCCCTGCATGGAGCTGTTCGCACAGCAGGACGAAGCCTATCGCAAGCGCGTACTGCCCGCCGGTCCGGTTCGCGTCGGTATCGAGGCCGCCGTGCGCGCCTGTGGCTGGGATCGCTGGCTGTTGGGCGAGCGTGGCCGCGAAGCCAAGGCAGGCTTCATCGGCATGTCCAGCTTTGGCGCCTCGGCCCCTGCCGGTGACCTGTACAAGCATTTCGGCATCACGGCCGAAGCAACCGTTGCCAAAGTCAAGGAATTGTTGGGGCAGTAAATCAGTCCCATCTGATCGAGCAAAGGGCGGCCCTGGCCGCCCTTTTCATTTTGGTTTCAATACGTATCGGACTTGCTGAACAGGGGAATGATGACCTTGGTCGCCACCGGGATCAAAACCAATCCCCAGGCCAGACCGAGAACCCCATCCATCGTCGCCTTGGACAACCATTTCACCGCAGCCGTCCAGCCCTCAGGTGCGGAATACGCAATCACCTTGGCCAAGTCGTAGATCTGATGCTGCAACCAGCCAAATCCAAGCACCTCCATCCCGTGGATCACAATCGAGCCGCCGACCCACAGCATCGCCGCGGTTCCCACAATCGACAGGGTTTTCATCACCCCGGGCATCGCTTTGACCAAGCCGCGGCCCATACCACGACCAACGGGAGTTGGAGCGTTATTCGCCAGAAACAGCCCCACGTCATCCATCTTCACGATCAACGCCACCGACCCATAGACGGCCACCGTCACGCCGATCCCGACAACGGCCAGCGTTGCGGCCTGCATCCACAGGTTCGGGGCTTCGATCGCCGCCAATGCAATGGTCATGATCTCGGCAGACAGAATGAAATCAGTTTTGATGGCGCCCTTGACCTTTTGTTCCTCCAGATGGCCCGGATCGCGGTTCTTCATGTCTTCCTCAATGACATGGCTGCCATGAGGAAACAGAACGTGAAAAATCTTCTCAGCCCCTTCGAAACACAAATATGACCCGCCAAGCATCAACAAAGGCGTGATCAGCCACGGAGCAAAATTGGCCAGCAACAAGGCCACAGGCAGCAAGAGTATGATCTTGTTGAAGACCGAACCGCGCGCGATGCGCCAGATGATCGGCAATTCCCGCGCCGGTGCAAAGCCCTGCACGTATTTCGGTGTCACCGCCGCGTCATCAATGATCACACCAGCGGTTTTGGCCCCCGCCTTGCCTGCTGCTGCAACCACATCATCCACTGATGCCGCCGCAACCTTGGCAATGCCCGCCACATCGTCCAACAGGGCCAAAAGACCACTCATCGCGTTTCCCTTCACATCTGCTGCTGCAAACCGGACCCTACCTGATCCAACGGCTAGCGCAAGCGTTAGCGCAACCGGCGCAGGTTTGCGCTAACACCTTAAAAATATGCCGTTTTTGCCCTTTTGAGATTCCCTTTTCGCCGCTATATGGCCCTGAAAGCAAGCGCATCTGGAGACGTCATATGACCATCAAGGTCGGTATCAATGGTTTTGGCCGTATTGGCCGCTGCACCCTGTCGCACATCGCCGCGTCCGGGCGCAACGACATCGAAGTGATCAAAGTCAACGCAACTGGCCCGTTGGAAACCTCGGCGCATCTGCTGAAATATGACAGTGTTCACGGGCGGTTTCCGCGCGACGTCACCATTGACGGCAACACCATGGATCTGGGTCGCGGCCCGATGCAGATGTTCTCGACCTACGACATGTCCGAGTTGGACTGGGAAGGCTGTGACGTCGTTCTCGAATGCACCGGCAAGTTCAACGATGGCCTGAAGGCCAAAACGCATCTGGAACGTGGCGCTGGCAAGGTTCTGCTGTCTGCTCCGGGCAAGAACGTGGACAAGACCATTGTCTTCGGCGTCAATCACAACACGCTGGCCGCCAATGACAACATGGTCTCGAACGGTTCGTGCACGACCAACTGCCTCGCCCCGCTGGCCAAGGTACTGGACGAAGGCGTCGGCATCGAACACGGCATCATGACCACCATCCACGCCTATACAGGCGACCAGCCTACGCTGGACCGTCGCCACAGCGACCTCTACCGGGCCCGCGCTGCGGCAATGTCGATGATCCCGACCTCGACCGGCGCGGCCAAGGCGCTGGGTGAAGTTCTGCCAAACCTGAAAGGCCGTCTGGACGGTTCCGCCATTCGCGTTCCGACCCCGAATGTTTCGGCGGTAGACCTGACGTTCCGTGCCTCGCGCGACACCTCAACGGCGGAAATCAACGCGATCGTCGAAGAGGCCGCCAAAGGCCCGATGCAGCGCGTTCTGGGATATGAGCCCGCTCCGCTGGTGTCGACCGACTTCAACCACACCGAGGAAAGCTCGATCTTTGCACCGGATCAGACCCGCGTTGTCGATGACCGCATGGTCCGCGTTCTGGCCTGGTATGACAATGAATGGGGCTTCTCGGTCCGTATGGCCGACGTTGCTGTTGCGATGGGCCGCCTTAACTGACCCTTCGGACTTCGCTTGTACCTTGATGCCCGCTCAGGTTATCTGAGCGGGCATTTTACGTTCGGGACAGCCATGACCAACCAAATCGCTATCTGGCTCGGCCTTCTTCTGCTCGGCGGTATCATGCTGGATGTGGCGCTGTATGGCACCGAAGATCTGCTTTTCCTCGGAAAGAAGCTTTACGACTTTCTGGACTGGCTCGCTTTCTGGCGGTGACTGAGGTTTTCCTTGACATTTCGCCTGATCTGGCTTTGTTAGCGCTAACTCATCTTGCTGAGACATTTGGACGGAGCAGACCATGACCTTGAAACTGGCGATCAACGGATTTGGACGGATCGGGCGCGGGGTTCTGCGCGCGGTGATGGAAAGCGGACGTACGGACGTTGAGATCGTCGCGATCAACGATCTTGGCAAACCCGACATGAACGCGCACCTGTTTGAATTTGACAGCGTTCACGGCCGCTACCCCAACCCGGTCACGCTCAGCGATGCAGGTCTGGACGTGGGTCGTGGTCCAATTCGGCTGAGCAGCGAGCGCAATCCCGAGGATCTGCCCTGGTCGGATATTGACGTCGTTCTGGAATGCACGGGTGTGTTTCGTACGCGCGAGGCGGCGGAACGTCACTTCAAAAACGGCTCCCGGAAAGTTCTGATCTCTGCCCCTGCAAAGGGCGACGGCGGTGTGAAAACCATCGTCTTTGGTGTCAACGATAGCGAACTGACCGCCGAGGATCTGGTGGTCTCAAACGCGTCCTGCACCACCAACTGTCTGTCTCCTGTTGCTGCGGCTCTGGATGCCGGCCTTGGTATCAAGCACGGCAACATGACCACTGTTCACGCTTACACTGCCAGCCAGCCGGTGCATGATACAGTTGGAAAAGATCCCTACCTGTCCCGAGCAGCGGCGCTGTCGATGATCCCCACGACAACCGGTGCGGCCGCTGCCGTGGGCCTGGTGCTGCCGCAACTCAAAGGGAAACTGACCGGTCAGGCCATCCGCGTTCCAACCCCGAATGTCTCGGTCGTTGATCTTGTGGCCGAGGTTTCACGCCCCACGACCGAAGAAGAGGTCAACCAGCTGTTCGTCGATGCAGCAGCCAGAATCCCCGGCGTGCTTGCGGCGGAAAGCCGCCCTCTGGTCTCCATTGATTTCAATCACGATCCGCACAGCTCGACCGTTTCACTGGCTGAAACCAAAGTCACTGATGGCACATTGGTTCGTGTGCTGGCGTGGTATGACAACGAATGGGGCTTTTCGAACCGGATGCTGGATACGGCGGCCGCAATGGGTGCCCTAGCCTAAACGCTGTTTCAGCGCATCATTGACACGGGGCGTGACGAATTTCGACACGTCCCCGTTCAACCGGGCGATTTCCTTCACCAGTTTGGACGCGATCGCCTGATGGCGCGCTTCGGCCATCAAAAAGACGGTCTCGATCGAATCGTCCAGAGCCCGGTTCATACCGACCATCTGAAACTCGTATTCGAAATCGGCGACCGCCCGCAGGCCCCGTACGATGATTTGCGCGCCTACATCCCGCGCGCAGTCAATCAGAAGGTTTTCGAAGGGATGCGCGATGATTTCGGTTCCGGTCTGTTCCGAAAGCCGGGCGCATTCCGCCTCGATCATGGCCACGCGCTCTTCCAGCGAGAACAGAGGGCCTTTGTCCCGGTTGATGGCCACACCGATAACCAGTTTGTCCACCAAAGCTGCCGCCCGACGGATGATATCGATATGCCCCATCGTGATGGGATCAAAGGTTCCAGGATACAATCCAACCCGCATCGCGCCCTCCTGCGCAACAAAATTTCTGCGCAAGCAAACATAACTTTGCTGCGGGTGCAAGTGATTGCTTGGGCGACCCGTGGCGTCAGTGCCCCATTATCATGCCCTCGAGGGCATCTTTTTCCATCGCAAGTTCGGCAAGCTGGGCCTTCACCACATCACCCAAAGTGACAATGCCTACGAGTTTTCCATCTTCAACCACCGGCATGTGGCGAAAGCGCCCCTCTGTCATGCGGGACATGATGTCTTCCACGGTGGTCTGGCGCGTCGCCGTGACAAGGTTCTGCGTCATGTACGACTTTACCGGTTGGTTCAGACAACCACTGCCGCTGGCCGCCAGTTCCCGGACGATGTCACGTTCCGACAATATGCCGGCCGCGGTTTCGCCACCGTCGTCGGAAACAACGACCGTACCGATGCGCTTGTCCGCAAGAATCTTCGAGGCCTCTGAGATTGTCGCCGTTGACGCCACGGTCACGACACCATCTGTCGCTTTGGACTTCAGGATGGCCTGAACTAGCATGAAGAATACCTCCGGAATAATAACACTTATTCCAAAGCGTTGCGCGATTGCCGCGACCTGTCAAGCGTCGGGGCCTGCTTCCAAACGAAGCACTTCATCGCGAATGCCGCGTGTCAGGGCATCAGCAAAGCGGTTCAACCGCTCGTTGCGCTGGTCTCCCTGATGCCGGACCAGATAGAAGCTGCGCGTCAAACTCACTTGATCCGTCAGGATTTTCCGAAGCCCCGGGTGGAA